>NZ_JAWQRR010000031.1:0-91077 GCF_033446045.1 Plantactinospora sp. KLBMP9567
GGGCCCCGCGGGCGCCCCGCGGGGGGGCCCCCCCCCGGGGGGGGGGGGCCCCCCCGCGCCGGCCCACGGGCATTCCTCACCCGTGGGCACGGCAGGTCACCGGTCGACTAGCTGGTCGCCTTCTTGGCCTCGTCCATCGCCTTCTTCCAGGCGGCGGCCGAGCTGAGCTGGCCGCGCTCGGCTGCCTGCATCTGCGGCTCGACGATGGTCTCCCAGACCTGCTGGTGCTTGGCACCGAGGAAGACCGGCTTCATGTTCTTCACGCTCTCGCCGAAGATCTGGCCGATGGGGGCACCGCTGAAGTACTCGCTCTTCTGGTCCTTGAACGCCGGGTCCTCGATGGCGGCGATGTCGGACGGCATCGCCGCGGCCTCCTTGAACGCCGCCAGATGACCCTCCTTGCTGGTCAGGTACTTGGCCAGCAGGGCCGCCTCCTTCGGATGCTTGGTCTGCGCCGGCACTGCGAGGTAGGAGCCACCCCAGTTGCCGCTACCGCCGGGGACCTTGGCGATGTCCCACTTGCCGGCGTTCGCCGGACCGGACCGCGGCTTGATGACGCCCTCGGTCATCCAGGCCGGGCACGGGATGGTGGCGAACGCCGAGTTCTTGAAGGCGGCGTCCCAGTCGGCGCTCCAGCGCTGCGCCTTGGCGGTCAGCCCGTCGGCGGCCATCTGGAGGCCCATGTCCCAGGTCTGCTTGATGACCGGGTTGGTGTCGCCGATGAACTTGTTCTCCTTGTCGAAGAAGAACGTCTCCGAGTTCTGCATGATGTACGGCTGCATCAGGCTGGTCGCGCTGTCCAGCCAGGCGGCCTTGGCCCTGCCGCTGGCCTTGAACTCCTTGCCCAGCGCGATGTAGTCCTGCCAGGTGGTCATCCGCTTGGACACCTCTTCACGGTCGGTCGGCAGACCGGCCTGCTCGAAGAGGTCCTTGCGGTAGCAGATCGCGAGGCCGCCGACGTCGGTACCGAGACCGATCAGCTTGCTGCCGTCAGGAGTGAGGGCGTTGTTCCACTTCCACTCCGGGAAGGTGGCCTTCATCTCGCCGGCACCGTGGTCGAGCAGGTTGACGAACTTGTCATGGTTCTGCACGTACCCCAGCAGCACACCCTCTTCGAGCCCGACCACGTCGCCGGCACCGCTGCCCGCGGCGAGCCACTGCACCAGCTTCGGCTGGAAGTCCCGCAGCTCGCCCATCTTCTGGTGCTCGACCTTGATGTTGGGGTTGGCGGCCTCAAAGTCCTTGATCGCCTGGTCGTAACCGAAGTTCTGGAAGGTCTGCAGGACCAGCTTGACCTGTCCCCCTTCGCCGGTGGACCCCTCGTTGTCGCTCTTGCTGCACGCCGTGCTGCCGAGAGCCACGCCCGCGGCGAGCGCGGCGACCGCGACGGTGCGGAGCCGGCGCCTGATGACGCTCATCCCTGACCCCTCTCAGGTGGGTAATTCGAGTTGTGGTGGTGGCGGAGATTCGTGTGTCCAGCGGTGCTGCTGGTGCTGGCTTGTTCCGGTGGCGCTTAGGTGCGTGTGTCCGCCCGCCGACGGCGCCGGGCTCAGTGCCCGGCGCCGTGCGATGGGGATTCGGTGTGACGCCGCGTCAGCGATCGTGTGGCCTCGGCCACAAATCGCCGGGAGCGCTCCCATGAGATTGCCGGGGCGTTTCGGGGGTGTCAATGGGCATCTGGGAGCGTTCCCATTTCGTTACCGTCGGCGCTGGGTCACTCACCCGCAAAGCGGGGCGTTATCCCCGAGGTAACGGGCGGGCCGACGTCGGGCCAACCGCCGGGTAGCCAGATCCGTCCCGGCAAGCGATCTCGACACCCGAGCGGTCCCGCACGGGCGCGCGGCGGCCGGCGGCACGCTGGCAGCGGAGGCGACGACGGCACGACGCGACGCGGCCGGCGGCGGATCAAGCGGTACCCGGTCCCACCCGGCATCGCTCCACAGTGGCCGGCGGCCGGCTCGGTACGCCCCGGCGTTCCCGGCCACCGACGGGCGTACCCGGGGTCAGCTGAGCCAGCGGGCCAGGGTGCTCGCCCGGTCCGGGTCGAAAGTCGACGGATCGAAGGGCCGGCCGAGCCAGTCGCGCAGCGAATCGTGCTCCGGATGGGCCGGGTCGGCCATCGCGGCGAGGAACCGCCGGTAGCCGAACGGGCCGCCGACGTCCTCCGGCGGGCAGGCCCCCGCACCGGCGGAGCAGACCGGATAACGCTCGTCGGGATCGGCGCCGAAGACGTCCTCGACGATCACGTCGTGTTCCCACCAGTCGCCGAAGTCGTAGGTGTAGAGGAAGCGACCGCCCTTGGTCGCCACCGCGTCCAGCCGGGTGTCCAGCTCGTCGCGGAGCGTCAACTCCCCCTCGGCATCCGGCACCCCGTACTGCACCCCGTCGATGTCGAACGAGTGCAGGTGGCAGTTCTGCCAGCCCAGTACGGACTGGAACACCCGGTGCACCCGGTCCAGCGTGTAGCCGCCCGGCACCAGCACCCGCCGCCAGACCGGCGGTGTGACGTCGGCGAGCGACACCTTGAGCTGGAAGATCTGACGGCGCATCGTCTCCCACCCTCTCGGCATAGGCTTACCGGCATGATCTGCCGAGCCTGCCGGGACAACAGGCACGACGACTGCCGGGGCCGCAACTGGTGCGACTGCCAGCACCGTACCCCCGCACCCGTCCCTCCGGTCACCGGTCCGGCCAGCGAATGACCGGGAATGTCGGAATAACCCGGCTGTGGCCTGAGCCGGCGGCGACGGCCCTGGACGACCCGGCGCTGATCGCACTCTATCCGCGCCTCGACCGCCCCCACCTGCGGATGAACTTCGTCGCCAGCATCGACGGGGCGGTGGAGCTGGACGGCCACTCCGCCGGGCTGTCCAGCGCGCCCGACAAACGGGTCTTCGGTCTGCTACGGATGGTCTGCGACGCGCTGCTGGTCGGCGCCGGCACACTGCGGCACGAGGCGTACCGGGCGCTCCGGCTCGACGAGCGGCGCCGGGCCTGGCGCCGGGAGCACGGGCTGGCCGAGTACCCGACCCTGGTGGTCGTCTCCCGGGCACTGAACCTCGACCCGGAGTCGGCGGCCTTCGCGGACGCCCCGGTCCGGCCGGTGGTGCTCAGCTCCGAGCGGGCCGAGGCGCCGGCCGGGCTGGCCGACGTCGCCGAACTACTGCGCCACGGCGAGGAGCAGGTCGACCTGGCCGCCGGCCTGGCCGAACTGCACCGCCATGGGCACGGACAACTACTCAGCGAGGGCGGGCCACACCTGTTCGGCTCGCTGACCGCCGCCGGCCTGCTCGACGAGGTCTGCCTGACGGTGGCACCGATGCTGGCCGGTCCGGGCGCCGGGCGGATCACCGCCGGGCCCACCACCAGGCCGCACGGGATGTCGCTGCGGCACGTCCTCGCCGCCGGCGACGAGCTGCTGCTCCGGTACGTCCGAAGCTGAGTCCCCGGCTCCCCGGCCTCCGGCCCCCGGCTCCTGCGGCGACCGCGGTGGTGCCCCGGATCGGCACCCGGGGCACCACCGGTCGTGGCTAACCCCGGGCGGCGTTCCAGCCGACCAGTTCGGCCGGGCGGTTGGTGATGATCCCGTCCACGCCCAGGTCGTCGAGCTGGCGCCAGCCGGCGGGGGTGTCCACCGTCCAGACCATCAGCGCGATCCCGGCCCGGTGCAGGTCGACGACGATCCCCGGCCGGGTGAGCAGCGCCGCCGAGGAGGGGTTGTAGGTGGTCAGGCCGAGTTCGGCGGAGATCGCCACCGGGTCGGCGTCCAGGGTGCTGCGGAGCAGCCCGAGCGGCAGCTCCGGGGCCAGCTCGCGGGTGTACCGCAGCACGGCGACCTCGAAGCTCTGCACGAGCACCCGGTCGGTCATCTGCTGCTCGCGGACCACCGCGACGATCCGGGCGACCTCGGCCCTGCTGTGCGCACCCTTGATCTCCAGCACCAGCCGGCCGCCCCGGGTACGCAGGTCCGCCAACTGCTCGGCCAGGGTCGGCATCCGTACCCCGGCGTAGTGCGGGGCGAACCAGGAGCCCGCGTCCAGCGCCTTGAGCCGGGTACTGGTCAGCGAGCGGATCGCGCCGGTGCCGTCGGTGGTGCGGTCCACGGTCGCGTCGTGCAGCACGAACGGCACGCCGTCGCCACTCGGCTGCACGTCGTTCTCGATCCAGTCCGCGCCACCGCGCCGGGCGATCTCCTGGGCGACCAGGGTGTTCTCCGGAGCGGCCGCCGAGGCGCCCCGGTGGGCGATCACCGCGACCGGGCTGCCCGGCGGCCGGAGCAGGGCGCTCGGGGCCAGCTCGGTGATCCGGACGTCGTCGAAGGAGACGGTCGCGCCGTTGACGAAGAGCGCCTGGCCGGCCGTACCGGAACGGCGCAGGCTGCCGGTGCGCAGCATCTCCCGGCCGTCGAAGGACCACCGGGCCTGGCCGCCGTGCACCTCGACGGCGACCCGGACGTCCCGGCCGGTACCGGCGGCGGTCGGCGCGGCGCCGGTATCGGTGACGTTCCAGGCGTTCGCGGTGGTGCGCTCGGCGAACTCCAGCCCGTTGGCCGCGGTGGTGCCGCTGCGCATGGTGGCGATCCACCACGGGGTCGCCCCGGTCGCCGGTACGTCCAGGCCGAGCGCGGCCCATCGGGTGCTCGCGGTCACGGACTCGAAGCGTACGGTCGCCTCGAACCGGAAGTGCGTCAGGTACGCCCCGAAGGTGACCTTGTTGTTCTGGCTGGAGCTGGCCGAGGTGCCGTAGAGCCGGCCGTTCTGCACCCGCCAGGTGCCGTCGACCGCGCGCCAGCCGGCCGGCAGCGCGCCGCCGTCGAAGTTCTCCGACACGTGCACCCGGCCCGGCTCGGCGGCGGCCGGCGCGGGGTCGGCGGTGGCGGCGGTGGCGGCGGCTCCGACGGCGGCGAGCAGCAGCGCGGCCACGAAGGCCGTGGTACGCCGGCTCCGGCCGCCGCCGCGCCCGACCGGTGCCGGCGTGTTGCCCGGGCCGGTGGGTGGATTGAGGGTCATCATGGCGCAGGAGGCTAGTCGGGCACCGGGAGCGGACCGCCAAGATCTGGTTAATGCGCCGCAAAGCAGCCGTGTACGACCGAGCGCGGGACGAACCCGACGACCACCCGGCCGCACCGCCGCGCCGCGTTGGCACGGTGTCGTACTAGTGAGGCAGGATGCGACTCGTGTGTCTTGACCAGATTCTCACCTTGACCGGGGCGGCACCGACCGGGGCGACACCCAGCGGAGTGGCGCGGTGACCGACAGCCCACCCGAGGCTCCGGGTGCGGCGGTCGGCCGGGTGCTGGGCACCGCCGACGCCACTCCGTTGCAGTTCTGGACGGCGGTCACCCCGGGCAGCTACCTACAGCTCGACGACGTGGTGGTGACCCGGCGCGAGCTGCCCGACCGGGAGCCGGTCACCATCGCCGGGGTGGTCACCCAGGTCCGCGCCCGGCACGAGGGGGCGCAGTTCGACTCCGACGTCTTCGCCATCGCCGACGGCACCCTGCCCGCCATGGTGCAGGAGGCGGCCGAGATCACCACCACCCGGGTGGACCCGGAGTTCTACGTGCCGCCCTCCCCCGGCGCGGTCGTCTACCGGGCCGAGGGCGAGGCCCGCTCGGCCGCGCTGCACTTCGACCGGATGGAGCGCCGGGTGCCGATGGGGATCGGCCGGGACGGCGTGCCGGTCTTCCTGAACGCCGACTTCCTGGACGGCAGCCGGGGCGCGCACGTCTCGATCTCCGGCATCTCCGGGGTGGCCACCAAGACCAGCTTCGCCACCTTCCTGCTCTACTCGGTGTTCCGCTCCGGGGTGCTCGGCGGCGACGCGGTGAACGCGAAGGCACTGATCTTCAACGTCAAGGGCGAGGACCTGCTCTTCCTCGACCACCCGAACAGCCGGCTCGACGCGGCGACCACCGAGACGTACGCCAGGCTGGGGCTTTCCGCCGGGGCGTTCCCGGACGTCCGGGTCTACGCCCCGCCGCGGGCCGGCGACTCCTCCGGCACCCCGGACGTGAGCAGCCGGCTCTCCGGGGTGGACAGCTTCTACTGGACGCTGACCGAGTTCTGCGCCGACCGCCTGCTGCCGTACGTCTTCGCCGACGCCGACGACGAGCGCCAGCAATACACCATGGTGGTGCACTCGGTCGCCGCCCACCTGGCCCGGTACGCCCAGCCCGCCGACGGCGGGGTCAGCGTCGACGGGGTACGGATCAACTCCTACCCCGACCTGGTCGACCACATCGTCGAGCAGCTCACCGACGACGAGACCCGCTCGGAGTGGGCCGGCAGCGCAATCAACATGGGCACCGTCAACGCCTTCGCCCGGCGGCTGATCGGCAGCAAGAAGGACCTGGCGAGACTGATCCGGGGTGACCTGGCCACCCGCCGCCCGCACAGCGTGAACACCGCCGAGAGCGCCCAGGTGACCGTGGTCGACCTGCACAACCTGCCGGACCGGGCGCAGCGGTTCGTGGTCGGGGTGACCCTGAAGACCGAGTTCGAGCGCAAGGAGAAGGCCGGGACCGCCAAGCCGCTGCTCTTCGTCGTCCTCGACGAGCTGAACAAGTACGCTCCCCGGGAGGGCTCCTCGCCGATCAAGGAGGTGCTGCTCGACATCGCCGAGCGTGGCCGCTCGCTCGGGGTGATCCTGATCGGGGCGCAGCAGACGGCCAGCGAGGTGGAGCGGCGGATCGTCACCAACTCGGCCATCCGGGTGGTCGGCCGGCTCGACCCGGCCGAGGCGTCCCGCCCGGAGTACGGCTTCCTCCCGGCAGCGCAGCGCCAGCGGGCGCTGCTGGCCAAGCCGGGCACGATGTTCGTCAACCAGCCGGACATCCCGGTGCCGCTCTGCCTGGACTTCCCCTTCCCGGCCTGGGCGACCCGGGTCTCCGAGGCCGGCGCCGCACCGACCGGGACGCTCCGCTCGATCACCCAGGCCGCCGACCCGTTCGCGGTGGTCGGCACCCGGTCGGGCGTGCTCTCCGACGACGACATCCCCTTCTAGGTACCCGTGAGCGCGAGGAGTGAGCCGGTCTTGCGAGCCCCGCAGTCGCGAACGAACGGAAACGCCGTGAGCGCGAGGAGTGAGCCGGTCTTGCGAGCCCCGCAGTCGCGAACGAACGGAAACGCCGTGAGCGCGAGGAGTGAGCCGGTCTTGCGAGCCCCGCAGTCGCGAACGAACGGAAACGCCGTGAGCGCGAGGAGTGAGCCGGTCTTGCGAGCCCCGCAGTCGCGAACGAACGGAAACGCCGTGAGCGCGAGGAGTGAGCCGGTCTTGCGAGCCCCGCAGTCGCGAACGAACGGAAACGCCGTGAGCGCGAGGAGTGAGCCGGTCTTGCGAGCCCCGCAGTCGCGAACGAACGGAAACGGAGTCCGGCGGCCGTGAAGATCCTGCACACCTCCGACTGGCACGTCGGCAAGGTCCTCAAGGGACAGTCCCGGATCGGCGAGCACCGGGACGCCCTCGCCCAGGTGGTCGAGGTCGCCCAGGCCGAGTCCCCCGACCTGGTGATCGTCGCCGGTGACCTCTACGACACCGCCGCGCCGACCCCGGAGGCGACCCGGCTGGTCACCCGGGCACTCTCCGCGCTGCACCGCACCGGCGCCCAGGTCGTGGCGATCGGCGGCAACCACGACAACGGGCCGGCCCTGGACGCGCTGCGCCCGTGGGCCGAGGCCGCCGGGGTGGCGCTGCGAGGCAGCGTCCGGGACAACCCGGCCGAGCACATCATCGACGGCAGCACCGCCGACGGCGAGGCCTGGCGGCTGGTCGCGCTGCCGTTCCTCTCCCAGCGGTACGCGGTCCGCGCCGTCGAGATGTACGAGCTGACCGCCGCCGAGGCGGTCCAGACGTACGCGGACCACGTCGGGCGGGTGCTCGGGCGGTTGACCGAGAGCTTCGACTCCCCCGACCGGGTGCACCTGGTCACCGGGCACCTGACAGTGGTGGGCGCCCGGACCGGCGGCGGTGAGCGGGAGGCACACACCGTACTCAACTACGCCGTACCGGCCTCGGTCTTTCCGGGTGGGGCGCACTACGTGGCGCTGGGGCACCTGCACCGGGCGCAGCAGGTGCTCGGGCCGTGCCACATCCGCTACAGCGGCAGCCCGCTCGCGGTCGACTTCGGGGAGGAGGAGAACCGCCCCTCGGTCAGCATCGTCGAGGTGGGTACCCGGACGGCCGCCCGGGTCCGGGAGGTGCCGATCACGGCGGCGGCGCCGCTGCGCACCGTACGCGGCACCCTGGCCGAACTCGCGAAGGTCGACGACCGCACGGCCTGGCTGCGGGTCTACGTCCGGGAGGCGCCCCGGGCCGGGCTGCGCGAGGAGGTACAGGATCTGCTGCCCCGGGCCCTGGAGGTGCGGATCGACCCGGAGATGTTGCCGGCCGCCGGTGCGGGCCGGGCCGCGCAGCGGGCCGGGCGCTCCCCCCGGGAGCTGTTCGGCCACTACCTGACCAGCCGGGGCCAGGCCGACGACGGAGTACGCGAACTGTTCGACGAACTCTACGAGGAGGCGACCAAATAGTGCGCCCGCTCCGGCTCGACCTGGCCGGCTTCACCGCCTTCCGGGACGCCACCACCGTCGACTTCACCGACGCGGACTTCTTCGCCCTGGTCGGGCCGACCGGTTCGGGCAAGTCCAGCGTGCTCGACGCGATCTGCTTCGCGCTCTACGGCACGGTGCCGCGCTGGGGCGGCGCCCGGGGCATCGCCAACGCGCTGGCGCCGTCGGCGAACGAGGCCCGGGTCCGGCTGGTCTTCGAGTCCGCCGGCGCACGCTACGTCGCGACCCGGGTGGTCCGGCGGGACAGCCGGGGCAACGTCAAGACCGGCAACGCCGGACTGCAACTGATGCCGCCCGGCTTCGACGTGACGAAGCTGGACACCGGGCTGAGCCCGGAGGACCTCGGTGAGGTGGTCGCCGGCACCCCGGCCGAGATGGACGACGCGGTGCTGGAGGCGGTCGGGCTGCCGTACGAGCAGTTCACCAGCTGCGTGTTGCTGCCGCAGGGGCAGTTCGCCGACTTCCTGCACGCCAGGCCGGCGACCCGGCAGCAGATCCTGGTCAACCTGCTCGGCCTCGGGGTCTACGAGGAGGTGCAGAAGCGGGCGACCGCCCGGGCCGCCAGGGCCGACGCCGCGCTGGAGGCCGTCGACCGGGTACTCGACGGGCTCACCGGGATCGACGACGAGGCGCTGGCGACCGCCGCCGCCCGGGTCGACGCGATGCGCGAGCTGGCCGACGGCGTCGACGCCGCCGTACCCGAGCTGCGGGCCGCTCGTACCGCCGCGACCGAGGCGGAACGCGCCCTGGCCGCGCTCGACGCCGAACTCGCCGAGCTGGCCCGGGTCCGGCCGCCCCGGGACCTGGCGGTGGTCGCCGAGGCCGTCGAGACCGCCCGGGAAGCGGCGACCGAGGCGTCGGTGGCGGTGACCGTGGCCGAGGAACGCGAGGAGAAGCTCCGGGGCGAGCTGGCCGGCGCCGGCGACCCGGCGGCGCTGGGGCTGCTGCAACAGGCGCACACCGAACGCAGGCAGGTGGCCGGCGAGGCGGCGACGCTGGCCGGCGCGCTGGACTCGGCCGGTGCCGACCACGACGCGGCGGTGGCCGCGCTGGAGGCGGCCCGCGCCGTTGCGGAGCGGGCCGGTGCGGAACTGGAGGCGGCCCGCACCGCCTACCAGGAGGCGCAGACCGCCGACCGGGCGGCGGCACTCCGGGCCCACCTGCACGCCGGGGCGCCCTGCCCGGTCTGCACCCAGCCGGTGACCGAGGTACCACCGCTGCCGGCGGGCTCGGCGGTGGCCGCCGCGAAGCAGGCCGGCGAGGCCGCCCGGGCCGCCGCCGACACCGCCAACCGGCTGGTCGCCGAGCGGGACCGGGCCGCCCGGGACCTGGAACGCACCCTCGACCAGGCCCGGGCCCGGCACGAGCAGCTCACCGCCCGGCTGGCCGACCTGGACGCCCGACTGGCCGACTCACCCGGCCCGGCCGCGCTGCGCGAGCGGCTCGAACTGCTCGCCGGGCTCCGCCGCGACCTGGAGGCGGCCGGCGGGGCGGTACGGGCGGCCCGGGAGGCCGCCCGGCGGGCCCGGGCCGGTGTGGAAGCGGCCGAGGAGCGGCTGCGCGGCGCCTGGCACGCCTTCGACACCGTCCGGGACGGGGTGGCCCGGCTCGGCCCGCTGGCCGCCGACCGGGCCGACGTGACCGCCGCCTGGGCCGGGCTCGCCGGCTGGGCGGCCCGGGCCACCGAGGAGCGGCACGCGCGGCGGGCCGGCGCCGCCTCGGCGGTGACCGAGGCGCACCGCGGCGTCGAGGCGGTGGCCGAACGGATCGCCGCGCTCTTCACCGCCGTCGGGCTGGACCGGCCGGCCGCCGACGCCGACCCGGTCCGGCTGGCGGTGGTCGCCGTCGAGCGGGCCGAGGCCGAGCAGCGCCGGCTGGTCGAGCGCCGGGAGCAGGCCCGGGAGCTGACCGAACAGCGGGCCGGGCACGAGCGGGAGTCCCGGATCGCCAAGGCGCTCGCCGGGCACCTGCGGGCCAACAACTTCGAGCGCTGGCTGCTGGCCGAGGCGCTGGACATGCTGGTCGACGGCGCCTCCCGGATCCTGCGCGAACTCACCGACGGGCAGTACGACCTCGCGCACGACAAGGGCGAGTTCTTCGTGCTCGACCACCACGACGCCGGGCTGCGCCGGGCGGTCCGGACGCTGTCGGGCGGCGAGACCTTCCAGGCCTCGCTGGCGCTGGCACTGGCGCTCTCCGAACAGCTCGCCGGGCTGTCGACCACCACCGCCAGCCTGGAGTCGATCGTGCTCGACGAGGGCTTCGGCACGCTGGACGCGGCCACCCTGGACACCGTCGCCGCCACCCTGGAAAATCTCGCCGCCCGGGGCGACCGGATGGTCGGGGTGGTCACCCACGTACCGGCGCTGGCCGAACGGATTCCGGTCCGCTTCGAGGTACGCAAGGACGCCCGCAGCTCCCGGGTGGAACGGACCGGCCGGTGAGCGCCCGGCTCTTCGTCGACACCTGGGATCCGGCCTACGGCGCCTCGTTCGAGGCGGCCGGTGGACCGGCGGCACCGAGCAGTGCCCAGGTCCAGACCGACATCGAGCTGCCCGCCGACGAGTGGCGCCCGCTCACCGCGCCGGACTCGGTCGAGCCGCCGGACGTGGTACTGCTGGTCGACGGGGTGCGGCGGATCGACGCCAGCGTCTGGACCGAGGAGCCGGACGGCAGCTCGTTTCCCGGCCTGGCCGCCTCGTACGCCGCCGGGGTGGTCCGGTGCGACCTGCGCCGGGGTGCCGCCGAGCTGGCCGGTGCCGAGGTGGAGCGGGGACTCTTCACCGCCAGCCCGTCCGCGCAGGACGTGGTCGCCGGGCAGATCCGGTACGCCGTACACCGGCTCAGCGGGACCGGTGAGCTGGGCAAGCTGCCGGCGGCGGTCCAGGGGCCGCTGACCGCGCTGGAGGTGAAGGTCTCCGGCGCGGTCCGGGACGACGGCGACCTGCTGGTGGTCGACGGCCCGCTGCGCAGCCGGCGGCAACTGCCGCGCACCCTCGGCTACATCAAGACCCAGCACAGCCAATACCTGGACGCCCGGCACACCGCGCTGGTCACCGGGCTGGCGGCTCGGGAACGCTCCCCGGTCTTCCGGCTCGGTACGGCCTGGGGCGGCTACTCCTGGTACCTGCGGTTACCCGGCTCCGGGCGTGGCCCGTGGGCCGGGATCGTCCGGGTGGAGTGTTCCGCCGAACTGGCCGAGCAGCAGGCGATCGAGCTGGCGAACCTCTCCCTTGTCACGCTGCCGAAGTTCGCCTCCACGCCCTACAAGGACCCCCGGGCCCCGCAGAACCTGATCCCGATCGCCGGTCTGGAACGCCGGCTGCGGGCCCGGCTCGGCGACGGCCGGCTGCTGCACCGTGCCCTGACCCTGGCCACCGTCCGGGCCGCCCCGCCGGCATACACCCGCTGACGGGGGCGGTGTGCGGAAGGGCTCCTTCCGCCGACCCCCACCCCGACCGGCGAGTCCGGCGGCCATACTTCAGCGGTGGGACGGAAACGGCGGGCCGACGCGTTCGCGGTGAAGGTGGCGGGCGGCCTGGCGGAGCTGCGCCCGGATCCGGACCGGCCGGGCTCGTACACCCTGCTGGTCGACGGGGCGCCGCAGTCGCACGTCGACCTCGCCGACCCGACCCACCTGGAATTCGAGTACGTCCGCCGGATCGCCATCGTGCTCGACCTCGTCGCGCCGGCCGGCGAGCCGCTCCGGGTACTGCACCTGGGCGGCGGGGCGATGACGGTGCCCCGCTACCTCGCGGCCACCCGGCCCGGCTCGACGCAGCGGGTCGTCGAGATCGACGCGGCCCTGGTCGACCTGGTCCGCGAGAAACTGCCCTGGCCGGCCGACCCCCGGCTGCGGGTCCGGGTCGGCGACGCCCGGGAGGTGCTCGGCACGATCCGGGACGGCGACTACGACGTGGTGGTGGCCGACGTCTTCGCCGGTGCCCGCACCCCGGCGCATCTCTCCTCAGTGGAGTTCGCGGCCGAGGCGGCCCGGGTACTTCGCCCCGGCGGCGTGCACCTGGTCAACGTCGCGGACGGCCCGCCGCTGCGGTACGCCCGCGCCCAGGTCGCCACCGTCCGGGCCGTACTCCCCGAGGTCTGCCTGATCGCCGACTCGGCGGTGCTGCGCGGCCGCCGGTACGGCAACCTGGTGCTGGCCGGCAGCCGGGCCGAACTGCCGGTGCCGGAGCTGGTCCGGCGCACCGCCGGAGACTGGTTCCCTGGCCGGGTGCTGGCCGGCGCCGACCTGGACCGCTTCACCGACGGTGCCCGGGCGGTCACCGACACCGCAGCCCGGCCCTCCGCACCGCCCCCACCGGGCAGCTTCAACATCGCCATCTAGTTGGACACATCGGATGAACGGTCGCCCGGAGCACAGATCCCGGCACAACTTCTCCGAGCTGCGTTGATCCGGCCCGGGCCGGAATCCGTACTTCTCGGCGGCGGGATCGACCGGGCCCCAGGCGGGGGGCCGGCTCACGCGCCTTCGACGCGGAGGTATGGGTGGGATGCAGGCGGTAGCCGGCGGATGGTATGGCGACACGGTCATGCCGGGGCGAATGTGCGCCACCTCGCAACGCCGGGCAATTCGGTACCGGAAAAGTCTCGACGCGCGGCCAACCGGACGGAATGATGGGCCGGTGACATCGCGACCGGCTGCCGGCCGCCACAATTCGACCCCCGCCGAGACGCGGCACTCCGACGAGCTCGTTCGCGTGCTCTACGAGGAACATGCCAAACCTCTGCTGATGTTCGTCCTGCGGCTGACCGGCGGTGACCGCCAGCGCGCCGAGGACGTCGTGCAGGAGACGCTGTTGCGCGCCTGGCGCAACGCACATCGGCTCGGCACCCACGGCCAGTCGTCGCTGCGGCCCTGGCTGGTCACCGTCGCCCGGCGGATCGTGATCGACGACCACCGTAGCGAGCAGGCCCGCCCCGCCGAGACGTACGACCGCGATCTCGAGGCGTTCTCCGAGTCGGACGACACGGACCGGGTGCTGCGAATGATGACCATCACGGACGCACTGCGCACGCTGAGCCAGCCGCACCGGGAGGTGCTGGTGGCGACGTACTTCCGGGGGCGCACCGTACCCGAGGCGGCCGAGGAGTTGGGGCTGCCGCTCGGCACCGCGAAGTCCCGGGTCTACTACGCGCTCCGGGCACTCCGCGCGGCCCTGGTGGAGCGGGGGGTGACCGAGTGAGCGCCGAGATCCACTGGGACGTCGCGTCGTACGCGCTCGGCGTCCTGGACGAGCGGGACACCCTCCGCTTCGAGGAGCACCTGGCGAGCTGCCCGCAGTGCGGGCTGGAGCTGGAGTCGCTGCTGCCGGTGGTGGACCTGCTGGGCGAGGTCGACGGCCACGAGCTGATGGTGGCCGAGCGCGCCGAGACCGACGGCCAGCTCTTCGAGCGGGTCGTGGCGGCGGTCGGTGCGGACCGGCGGCGGGCCCGCAGCCGCCGGCTCTACAGCCTCGCGGCCGGAGTGGTCCTGGTGGCGATGCTGACCGGCCTGGCGCTGTTCACCGGGACCCGGATCGCCGATCCCGGGACGACCGCGCAGCCGCCCGGCCCCGGCACGGTCACCACCAGCCCGGGAGCCACCGGCCGGCCCGCGCCGACCGGCGAGCGGTTCACCGCCACCGACCGGGACAGCGGGGCGCGCATGGAGGTGGTCCTGGGCTCGACGCCCTGGGGCACTCGCATCTCGTACGCACTGAGCGGCGTTTCCGGCCCGAAGGAGTGCCGGCTGGTGCTGATCCACAAGAACGGGGAGACCGAGGCCCTCTCCAGTTGGAAGGTGCCGCCCGGCGGCTACGGCACGGCGGCCCAACCCAACCCGCTGATGCTGGAGACCGCCACGTCCACCGGCTCGGACGACATCGGTCAACTCCAGGTGCAGGTGATCGACGACGACGGCTCGGTGGACCCCCTGGTCACCGTACGGGCCTGACCGAGCCGTACGGGCCTGACCGAGCCGTACGGGCCTGACCGAGCCGTACGGGCCTGACCGAGCCGTACGGGCCTGACCGAGCCGTACGGGCCTGACCGAGCCGTACGGGCCTGACCGAGCCGGGCGGGCCGCTGACACCGTAGGCGCGCGCCCGGAGTCCCCGCCCCGATCCGGAGGCGCCGGACACGCATGGTCCCGGCGTCACCACGCCTCGGATAATTGCGCGCCCGAATAGGGTCACGGACCCAGCACGGGTTTGCCGAGCGGCCGGAAAGCACGTGGCCGGGACGGCTCTTGATTTGTACGTACCGCACCGGGCAAGAGTTCAACGTATCGCTGTGAAATTGTCCACTGCAAATAGCTCATCCGGGCGGCCGAGACGGCCGTACTTTCCGGCAACCTGTCCAGCAGAGGAGGGGACGTGGCACCGACGAAGCGCACCGGCGTCGTTCTGGCCGGCGCGGCGCTGGCCGCGTTGACGGCCTGCGCACCAGCGGGAACCACCCCGGAGAACAACACCGTCGGCAACGCGAAGCCGGCGGCGAACGCGGCCGCCGAGCCGACCGCAGAACCCACCGCCGAGCCGACCCCGCAGCCGGTCGAGGTGGCCGATGTGGACGTCACCGCCGGCCTGGTCGGCAAGCGGGTGCCCCGGATGGGGCAGGTGGTGACCGACGACAAGGGCTGGGTGCTCTACCGCTTCGACCGGGACTCGGCGAAGCCGCCGACGACGACCTGTGCCGGCGAGTGCGCCCGGGTGTGGCCGCCCGCGCTCACCAACAGCAAGCCGAGCCTCAAGGGCGTCGCCGCCGACAAGGTCGGCACGGTCACCCGGCCCGACGGCACCAGGCAGATCACCATCGGCGGCTGGCCGGTGTACCGCTACATCGGTGACAAGTCGCCCGGACAGTGGAAGGGCCAGGGTGTGGGCGGTACCTGGTTCGTGGTGACCCCGACCGGCACCAAGAACCTGAGCTGCCTGCCGACCGGTACGCCGAAGCCGGTCGCCCCGCCGCCAGCCGACGCCGAGGAAGGGGAACAGGAACAGGGCCCGCTGAGCTACTGACCTTCCACCACACGGTGCTGCCCCACAGACCCGGCGGCCGGCCGTTGCCAGGGTAGGCGCGGTCGGTCGCCGCCGTGATCCCGGACGCGGCGCGCGGCAACGGTCGCCGTCCGGCTGTGACGCCGGCCCTGCTCCGGGGTCGGCGTCGCGGCCTGTCCGGCCCGACCGGCCACTGCGGACGCTGCGGAGCATGAGCGACACCCTCCGGCGACCGACCCGACGGCCTCGCCGATGGTTCGCCCCCCGAAACATAATTTCCTTTTAAGTGGACCTCAAGAGATCCCTATCTTCTCTACCACGGTTTGACTCTCAGCCAACGCATTCCGTACGGTTTTTTTCGCACCGTTACCGGCTGAATATTCGGAAAGGCGGGAAGATGGAGACGATATACGGGTTGCCCCGCGGCGACCACGATCGTCCGTCGCTTCGCCGATCTCCGTGGCCAGCGCCGTGCCCGGTGACCCCCGCCGGGTCGACAGCGCGCCGATCGCCGGACTTCCGGGCCCGCGCAGTCGACGGCCCGCCCAGCATCCCGCCCCGCCCGACGACCTCCTGGCCGTCGGCACCACCAGCCTGGTCCCGCTGAATTCCGACCTTGCTGACCGAACCCTCTAAGGAAGAGGTGGCACCACGTGAAGAACACCCCCGTCCGCTCCTCACGGCGGCGCTCGAACCGACCACCACGCAACAAGCGCCTGATCGCCGTACTGGCCACGCTGGGCGTGTTCGGCGCGATCATCACGGTGACCCAGGTCTCGAACGCCGGCACGTGGGGCCGGGGTCGGCCGCCGGCCGCCAAGCCCTGCCCGACCGCTCCGGCCCCGGCGACCTCCGCGCCGTCGACGAGCGCCCCGGGCACGGCTAACCCGTCCTCCTCGGCGGCCGCGACGGGCCCGGGCACGGCGGCGAAGCCGCAGACCCGGTCGTACCACGACCACGGTGCCATCCAACACCCCGGTGACGGGCAGGAGCCGGGCACCCTGGCCCAGCGCGGCCGCCCCGGCAGCGGCGGCACCAACTGCACCCCCAGCCCGGGTACCAGCGGCACCCCAGCCCCGGGCAACCCGGCCGCGCTCGAGCCGCTCGGCGCGGACTGCTCGGACAGCGACCTCACGGCGCACGACGGCTTCCAGAACGGCCCCCGCTGCGTCGGCACCGCGTTCGGTGAGGTCGGCGCCCCGGAGCAGAACCCGAGCCTGCTGATCACCCGGGCGCCGAACTCGGTCCGGGTCAACCAGCAGTTCACGCTCCAGGTCAGCACCCGCAACCTGGTCCGGGACCGGTTCCTGCCGGCCGGGCAGGGCGGCTACTACAAGGAGAGCTCCTTCCTCACCGAGGAGGGCCTGGTCCGCGGCCACTTCCACTCCGCCTGCCGGATGCTGAGCAGCAGCCGTACCGCACCGGACCCGGCGCCGGTCCCGGCGTTCTTCGTGGCGACCGAGGACGGCCGGGGCGGTGCCCAGCCGGACAGCGTCACGGTGACCGTGCCGGGGCTGACCCAGCGGGGTACCGCGCAGTGCGCGGTGTGGGCCGGCGACGGCTCGCACCGGATCCCGATGATGACCCGCGCCAACCAGGTGCCGGCCTTCGACGTAGTGCGGATCACCGTCCGGTGATCCCGGCCGGCTCCGGCCGGCAGGCGGCCGCAGCGGTGTAAACGCTCCCGCCACAACCCGCACCATCCGGCGGTGACTGGTCCCCAACCCCCGCCGCCCACCAGGTGAGTCCGGCTGGAGAGCCCGAGAGGAGGAGACCGGATCGGACCGCACCTGACACCGCTACAGGCCGGACGGCACCGGAACGCGCACGGGCGTTCCGGTGCCGTTCTCCGTATCCGGGCTCGGGCCTGCCCAGCCCGGCGCCCGGACAACCGTTCCGGGCTCTGCGGTCCCCCGCGCATGAGTGGCAGAGTGTCCGGTTGACTTACTCCCCGCCCTAAAGCTGAGGGACGGGGATTCCCTGGGTCGCCCCAGAGGTTTCCTGTTTCCCAGCCGACCGCAGAAGGGAGGACCCTTGCTGTCTCACATCAGCTCCGCAGGCATCGCCGAGATCGCTCTCGGCTACGACTCGACCAGCCGCAATGATGTTCTTGGCGGCGTTGATGTCCCGGTCGTGCCGGGTGCCGCAGTCGGGACACGCCCAGTGGCGCGTCCCGAGGGAGAGCGTGGTGGGCAGGTGCCCGCACACCGAGCAGGTCTTCGAGCTGGGGTGCCAGCGGTCGACGACGACCATGGTGCGACCCGCCCGCTGCGCCTTGTATTCGAGCTGGCAGCGGAACTCGCCCCAGCCGCAATCGGAGATCGCCTTCGCGAGGGACCGGTTGCGGACCATGTTCTTCACGGCGAGGTCTTCGACGGCGATCAGGTCTGCGGAGCGGACCAGCCAGGTGCTGGTCTTGTGCAGGAAGTCGGCGCGGGCGTTACGAACCTTGCGGTGGGCGGCGGCGACTTTCGCTCTGGCCTTGCGCCGGTTCGCCGACCCGCGTTGACAGCGGGCCATGCGCCGCTGGTAACGGGCCAGGTTCCGCGCCTTGCGCTCCAGGTGTCGAGGGTTGGCGATCCGCTCGCCGGTCGACAGGACGGCAAGTCCTTCACGCCCAGGTCGACGCCGATCTCGGCACCGGCTGGACCCACCGGGGCGGGCTGGTCGACGTCGACGGCAAGGGTGGCGTACCAGCGCCCGTCGGTGTCGCGGGAGATCACGACCATCGTCGGGTTCAGGGTGGCCAGGTCGATGTTCGGCCACGACCACACCAGGGCGAGCGGCCCGTCGGTCTTCGCGATGTGCAACGCGCCGGCCCTGATCCGAAACGCGGACCGGGTGTAGTGCACCGGCTGGCGGCCGTGCCGGGACTTGAAGCGGGGGTAGCGGGCGCGGCCGGCGAAGAAGTTAACGTAGGCGGTGTGCTGGTGGCGCAGCGTTTGCTGCAACGGCACGGAGGACACCTCGGACAGGAAGGCGAGTTCGGTCGTCTGTTTCCAGCCGGTCAACGCGGCGTCGGTCTGTCGGTACGAGGTGCGCTCGCCGCGCTGGTGGTAGGCGACGTGCCGGGTGGCGAGGGTGCGGTTCCAGACCAGGCGTACGCAGCCGAAGGTGCGGTTGAACACCGCCGCCTGTTCGGGGGTCGGGTAGACCCGACACTTGTACGCCGTACGCATGTTCGAATGCTTACACGAGGAGAGGCTTGAGTAACGCGACACGCCGCAGGCCAGCGGGCTTCGCCCTCGGACCGTCCCGGCTCCGCCGGGCCACTCCTGGCGGAGTCCGGATTTCTCCCCGCCTTGCAGGACGGGGCATCCTCCGGAGGATCCGGTGACCGAAACCGGGCCGACCGCGAGCCGGCTGCTGCGCCCGCCGGAGCGCTATCACCTCGACGGCTCGGTCCGGTCGCTGGCGATGGGGGCACACGACCCCTGCGCCCGGTTCGTCGACGGCACGTTCTGGTGGGCCACCCGCACTCCGGACGGGCCGGGGACGCTGGCACTGCGCCGGGTCGGGGGCGACCTGCTCGCCGACGGCTACGGGCCGGGCGGCGGCTGGGTGGTGGACCGGGCCGACGCGGTGGCCGGACTGCGCGACGAACTGACCGGCTTCGACCGGCTCGCCGCCGGTCACCCGCTGGTGGCCCGGCTGGCCAGCACCCACCGAGGGCTCCGGCTACCGGCCACCGGGCAGATCTTCCCGCGGCTGCTCCGGGCGATCCTGGAGCAGAAGGTCACCGGAAAGGAGGCGTTCCGGGCGTACTCGGCGACCGTGCGCCGGTTCGGCGTACCCGCCCCCGGCCCGCTGCCCCGGCTCTGGGCCCCGCCCGAGCCGTCGGTGATCGCCGGCCAGCCGTACTGGGTGTTCCACCCGTTCGGGGTGGAGCAGCGGCGGGCGGAGACGCTGCGGCGGGCGGCTGCCGAGGCGGACCGGCTGGAGCGCTGCACCGACCCGGTCGAGGCGACCCGCCGGCTCACCGCCATCGCCGGGATCGGCCCGTGGACCGCCGCCGAGGTGGTCCGGATCGCCTTCGGAGACCCGGACGCGGTGAGCGTCGGCGACTACCACATCCCGAACACGGTCGCCTGGGCCCTGGCCGGCGAGGTACGCGGCGACGACGCCCGGATGCTGGCCCTACTGGAGCCGTTCCGGGGCCACCGTGGCCGGGTCTGCGTGCTGCTGGAGGCCGGCGGTCACCACGCGCCCCGGTTCGGCCCGCGGATGCCGCTCCGCTCCTTCGCCCGGTTCTGACCCACCGACGGTCCTGGCGTCCGCACCGCCGACGGTCCTCGCTGGTCCGCACCGCCGACGGTCCTGGGGTCGGTCCGCACCGTCGACGGTCCTCGCTGGTCCGCACCGCCGATGCTTCCCGGGGGCAGCCTCCGCCCCGCGTCGTCCGCCCTTCGCGGTCAGCCGGCGGCCAGCCGGCGTAGTACCGACGCGCAGCGCCAGGCGTATCCGCGCTGGAAGAGCGGCAGCAGCGGGCCGGCGGCCCGGGTCAGCGGGCTGGCCGGTCGGCTGAACGCGGTGACGGTGAACCAGGTTCCGCCGTCGTCGGCGCGCTCGACCAGGAACGCCTCCTCGCCCCGTACCGGGTGTCCGGGGAGGGTGCCGTAGCCGAAGCCGGCCCGCTGGTCGTCGCGTACCGTCCAGACCACCTCGCAGGGCGCGGCCAGCCGGAGCCGGCCCAGCCCGAGCCCGGCGGTGACCGTGCAGCCCGGCTCGGCCCGGGGCGCGCTGGCCTCGATCCGCACCCCCATGGCCCGGTGCATCCGCCAGCAGAGCACCGCCTCGCCGGCCACCTCGAACGCGCCCGGGGGCAGGGCGGCGCGGTAGCGCAGGTGCCGGTAGCCGGCCGGCAGCCGGCCTGTGCGGGTGGCGCCGACCTCCGGATAGGTCAGTCCGGGCATTGCCTGCCGCCTCCTCGCAGCGGTACCCGCCGGTGGGCCACGGGTACGGCGTCGGTTCCGTCGGGCAGCCTGATACTCCACCCGTACCTGCGTGCATTGGTATTTCCGCAGATGAACGGCATGATCGGTGCTGTGTCGGTGCCGATAAGCCAGCTGTTGGCGTCGATGTTATGCACCGGGCTGAATGTCCGTTTCGGACAGGACGCAGCCGGCGACCTCGGTTGCCGTCAGGTACCGTCAGTCAACAGGACGCAGCCGGCGACCTCGGTTGCCGTCGGGTACCGTCAGTCAACCAGACGTACCCACCCCGGGCCTCATCAGGGGTGAGGAACGCCTCCGGGCCCAACAGCACGCCGTACTCTCCCGTGAACAGGTCCGGGGTTGTCCCGACCAGCGACACCACCTCGCCCGCGTCACGGAACACGAGAAGATTGGGCGACGACAGGTAGCGATTGCCCTTCAGGCCACTCTCGCCGACCACGTTTTCGATCTCCGGCTTTGTTGCACCCTCGCTGAAGAGCGCGACCTCGTCCCACTCCACGCTCGTGAGGTCGCGGACCAGGACCGGCTCGCCGTTCTTCGCCACCCCGGCAATCGCCGTGTCTATCGCCTCCTCGAACTGAAGTGCCGGCAGGTCCTGCGATCCCGCCGAACCGCAGCCCGCAAGCAGCAGGACCGCCACGGCCATCGTCGACACGGTCCTCCGCTTGTCACCTGCGCCCATCGGTCCTCAGCTCTCGTCTTTCCACTCCGGGTCCTTCCTGGCAACTGGTTCGCCCTTTCCGGAACGCGCGGAGCGGCTCATTCGCTCGCGCTGGATCAGCGCGCTATATCACCAGGGTGTCGAACCGGCCTTCCCGACGGCGGACGTGCCCACGCCATCCCGCAAGCAGTGCGATGAAAGTCCAGCCGATGCCACCGAGGACCAGCGAGCCCAGGGTGCCGCTGGAGTCGACCCGATCGGCCTCCTCGAGCGCGACCACCCCGTCCGGGTCGGTGAGTACGGTTAGGGTGTCGCCGATGCGGTAGCCAGGGTTGCTGCCCTGATAGGTCAGTGGCTCGTCGAGCGGACCGTCGTCGCCCCGGAGCGTGAACGTGTGCCGCTTACCGGCGACCTCGGCGTCGACGATGGTTACCTCCTGGCGGACGCCGCGCTGCTCCAGCGCCAGGTCGGGGGCGAGTCCCACCGATCCCACGAGTACGAACAGGGCGGGAAGGAACGAGAGCAGGGACAGCCACATCGCCCGGTGTAGCAGACGTACGACGACCATGAAGACCAGGCAGAAGGCGAGTCCCGTCACGATCGAAACGACCCTCGACCCGACGGTGGCGTACGCGATGGCGGTGTTCAGCCCGATGGAAGCCAGGCCGAACAGCACCACCAGCGCCGTCCTTCTGGCCGACTTGCCCGCCGTCCAGGCTCCCGCCCACGGGGCGGAACCGGTCGGTGGCGCCCCGGCCGGGCCGAATCGCTGCGAACCGAACGCGGCGGGAGTCTTTCCGGTGAATCGCTGCTCGGCTGGCCGTCCGTGGGCGGACTGGATCCGGCCCGGTGATGCGGGATCGGGATGCACGGCCAAGATCGTAACAAGGGCCACCAACCCACCCTGAACGTGCGGAGGCGCGTCGTTGAGTCTTCGGGTCGCCGCCGCCAGCAGGTGACTTCAACGAGCGGAGAAGCGGCGGGAGCACGGCCGCCGGGGCGCCCGGGTCTATTTCGATCCCGACGACGCGCACCGGGTGTGGTCCGCCTTCGACTGGGACGCGGAGGACTACGACGAGTTCCTCGCGGACGTCTGCGTGTCGGTGCCCGCTCACCAACGAGGGAGGCGGTGCCTTGAGCGGCCCCGCAAGGCCCGCCCGACAGAGGTGGTACGTCCCTGCCGCCCGTGCCCGGGTGGTTAGCCCAAGCATCGGGGCCCTGCCGGACGTGGTGCCGGGAACAGTCGCGATCAGCCGGCCACCGAGAGCAGCGCCTCGGCGACCGTGGTACGGCTGTTCAGCACGGTCCGGCCGGTCCGCTACGTGGCCACCAGCCCGGCGGCCCGGAGCACGGCGAGGTGCTGCGACACGCCCCCGGCCGAGAGCCCGGTACGCCGGGCCAGTTCGGTGGTGGAGACCGGTGACCGCATCTCGGCGAGTACCCGGGCCCGGCCCCGGCCGAGCACCGCGGCCAGGCTGTCGGACGCCTGTCGGGGTGTTTCCCAGAGTGTGGCGATGCCCCGGGCCGGGTACGCGAGCTGCGGCGCCGGGCCGGCCGCGACGCTGAGCACCGACGGCCAGACGAAGACCGACGGGATCAGCACCAGTCCGTCCCCGTCCGGCACGTCGGCGGCGGTGCAGTGCTGCTGGGCGATCGCCAGTGTCTCCCCCTCCCACCGGACCTGCCGGTGCAGGTCGTTGAGGAGTCCGGCGGCGCCGTCGGCGGCCAGCCGTCGGGCCCGGTGATGCACCTCGGCGTCGAGCAGCAGCCGGATCCGGGCCCAGTCCGGGGCGAGCGCGATCCGCCAGTACCGGACGATCTCGTCGGCGAGCCGGCGCAGCCCGTCGGCCGGGTCGGCGTGCAGGTGCCGCACCGCCGGGGCGCCCCGGCCGGCGTAGCCGTCGAGGTCCGCCCGGACCGCCTCGACCGGGGTGGCCCGGAGCGTCGCGAGTTCGGTGTCCAGGTCCGGGTTCAGCCCCTGCGGTGCCGGGGTGAGGAAGTCGGGCAGATAGTGCGGCCCGGCCGGGATCAACTGCCAGAGCAGCCCGCCCCCGGCCGCCCCGGCACTGTCGACCGGGCCGGGGGAAGCACCGCCGGCGGGGATGAGGCCGGCGTCGACCAGCCGGGGGCGTACCCGGGTCACCCACGGCAGGTGCACGGCGTGGTCGCCGGCGTCGCGCAGAACCCGGACGCTGGTCGCGACCTCCCAGAGGCAGGAGACCGCGAACCGGATCCGGGCGACGGCACCGCCCGGCAGACCGATGGAAACCACGCCGACCCTTCGTTCCAGGCAGGCCCTTCGTCGCCAGGCCCGTCACGTTACTCGACAGGCCCGTCGTTTTAGCCAGAGCTGAAAGAATACGGCGCCCGGCGCGGGCGGCGGAGACTACCGGGCATGAGTGATCAACGCAGCCGCGCCGAGCTGTTCCGTTCCCTGCACATCCCGTCCGACCCGATCGTCCTGGTCAACGCGTGGGACGCGGCGAGTGCCCGGATAGTGGAGGCCGCCGGCGCCCGAGCCGTCGCGACCACCAGTGCCGGGGTGGCGTGGAGCCTGGGCGCCCCGGACGGTGACGTCCTCGGCCGGGAACTGGCCACCGAACTCGTCGGACGGGTCGCCGGCGCGGTCTCGGTGCCGGTCACCGCCGACATCGAGTCCGGTTTCGGGACCACCCCCGAGCGGGTCGCCGAGACCGTCCGCGCGGTGCTGGCCGCCGGTGCGGTCGGGGTCAACCTGGAGGACGCGGCGCCGGGCGGCGGCCCGGGGTTGCGCGAGGCCGCCGACCAGTCCGGCCGGCTGGCCGCCGCCCGGGCCGTCGCGGACGGGGTCGGGGTGCCGCTGTACGTCAACGCCCGGGTCGACACCTTCCTGCGCGGTGCCGGCGGGCTGCCGGAGACTCTCGACCGGGCAGCCGCCTACCTGCGGGCCGGTGCCGACGGGATCTTCGTGCCCGGAGTGGTCGATCCGGCGACGGTGGCGGCACTGGTCGCCGGCATCCCGGCACCGGTCAACATCCTCGCCGGGCCCGGTGCGCCGACCGTGCCCGACCTCGCAAAGCTCGGGGTGGCCCGGATCAGCCTCGGCTCGGCGGTCGCCGAGGCCGCGTACGCGGTCGTCCGGCGGGCCGCCGAGGAGGCGTACGGGTCGGGCGGTTACGACGCCCTCGCCGGCGCCCTGGACTACGGGTCGGTCAACGAGCTGATGCGCCGCTGACTCCGGCGCGGACGCCTGCCGAGGCGCATCCGGCTGGCGATCGCCGGGTCCGGGGCGTTCCGGCGGTGGATCCGAGGCAAGTTTGGGGAACGATAGCGGAATGTCGAACACCGCAGAGGGCAGCAGCACCACCGAGGGCAGCTACGTCAACCGGGGTGGGGAGTTCACCCGGGACCAGCGCTACATCGCCACCCGGATCACCGCTGACGGGCGGGACGGCTATCCGGTGGAACCCGGCCGGTACCGGCTCGTGGTGAGCCGGGCCTGCCCGTGGGCCAACCGGGTGGTCATCGTCCGCCGGCTGCTCGGGCTGGAGGATGTGCTGTCGATGGGTATCGCCGGGCCGACCCACGACGCCCGGAGCTGGACCTTCGACCTCGACCCCGGCGGCCGGGACCCGGTGCTCGGCATCGAGCGGCTCCAGGAGGCGTTCTTCGCCCGGTTCCCGGGGTACGAGCGCGGGATCACCGTGCCGGCGATCGTGGACGTACCGACCGGGCAGGTGGTGACGAACGACTTCGCCCAGATCACCCTCGACCTGTCGACGCAGTGGCGGGCGTACCACCGGACCGGTGCGCCGGACCTCTATCCGGAGGCGCTGCGGGAGGAGATCGACGAGGTGAACGCGGTCGTCTTCGCCGACGTCAACAACGGGGTGTACCGGTGCGGTTTCGCCGGCAGCCAGCCGGCGTACGAGAAGGCGTACCGGCGGCTCTTCGACCGGCTGGACTGGCTGTCGGCCCGGCTGGAGGGGCAACGCTATCTGGTCGGGGACAGCATCACCGAGGCGGACATCCGGCTGTTCACCACGCTGGTCCGGTTCGACGCGGTCTACCACGGGCACTTCAAGTGCAACCGGCAGAAGCTGACCGAGCAACCGGTGCTGTGGGCGTACGCCCGGGATCTGTTCAGCACGCCCGGGTTCGGCGACACCATCGACTTCGACCACATCAAGCGGCACTACTACGAGGTGCACCGGGACATCAACCCGACCGGGATCGTGCCGCTCGGGCCGGACCTGCGCAACTGGCTGGACCCGCACGGCCGGGAGGCGCTCGGCGGCCGCCCGTTCGGGGACGGCACCCCGCCACCACCTCCGCGCGCCGACGAGACCGTACCGGCCGGGCACACCCCGCTGGCGGGCTGACCGGGCACGCAGGGCTGACCGGGCACGCAGGGCTGACCGGGCACGCAGGGCTGACCGGGCACGCAGGGCTGACCGGGCACGCAGGGCCGCTTCCCGTCCGACGGTGACGGGGAGCGGCCCTGCGTCATGTCGGCCACCACCCGTCGCGGTGCGGAGAGCGCAAACCGGCTCCGGCGACCTGGGCGAAATGAGAGGCTTGTCGGTGGTTGGCGGTCGATCGGTCGCTGACGGTCGGCACGGCGAGCGGGGGGCGGCGGCGTGGCGAGCAAGGAGAGCGTGCTGCACCTGGTCGGCCTGGGCCGGAGCTACCAGGAGATCGGCGCCGAGTTGGGCATCCCGGCCGGGCAGGCGTACCTGGTCGGCACCGGGATCCCGGCCGACGGCGGCGGCACGGTGACCCGGGCACAACGGCAGCGCCCCGGCGTCCTGCCGTCCCGCACCCAGGTCCTGGTGAATCCGCGCGAGATCAACCCGATGTCGTCGCGGCAGGTACACGACTGGATGCGGGATCGGGCCCGGGCCGACGGGCTGGGTCGACCGGACCGGTGACGAACCGGCCGCCGCCCGCGGGAAGTGCCGGCGGTGGCGGCCCTCGACGACAGGAGGCGCAGGTGCGCGGTCTACCGATCGGCTCGTGGCCGGTCTGGCGCCAGCTCACCGGTCCGGACCGGGCCGGCCGGGCGGCGTCGGTGAAGTCGCGGCACAGCGCCGACCTGCGCGCCCGTACCGCCGGCGCCGACCGGGTGGTCAAGTCGGTCTGCCCGTACTGCGCGGTCGGCTGTGCGCAGAACGTCTACGTCTCCGACGACCGGGTGGTGCAGATCGAGGGGGATCCCGACTCGCCGGTGAGCCGGGGGCGGCTCTGCCCGAAGGGCGCCGCCTCGCTGCAACTGACCACCGACTCGGGCCGACTGGACAAGGTGCGCTACCGGCCGCCGTACGCCACCGAGTGGCAGGACCTCGACCTCGACACCGCGATGGAGATGATCGCCGAGCGGGTGATCCGGACCCGGCGGGAGACCTGGCAGGAGGAGCACGAGGGCGTCAGGGTGGCCCGGACGATGGGCATCGCCAGCCTCGGCGGCGCCACCCTGGACAACGAGGAGAACTACCTGATCAAGAAGCTGCTCACCGCGCTCGGGGTGATCCAGGTGGAGAACCAGGCCCGGGTCTGCCACAGCTCCACGGTGATCGGCCTCGGTACGTCGTTCGGGCGCGGCGGTGCGACCACCTTCATGCAGGATCTCCAGCACGCCGACTGCATCGTGATCGAGGGCTCCAACTTCGCCGAGGCGCACCCGGTGGGCTTCCAGTGGGTGCTGGCGGCGAAGGCCCGGGGCGCCACGGTGATCCACGTCGACCCCCGGTTCACCCGGACCAGCGCACTGGCCGACCTGTACGTGCCGATCCGGGCCGGCACCGACGTCGCGTTCCTCGGCGGGATCATCAACCACGTCCTGACCGAGGAGAAGGACTTCCGGGAGTACGTGCTGGCGTACACGAACGCCTCGACCATCGTCGACGAGCGGTTCCGGGACACCGAGGACCTGGACGGGCTCTTCTCCGGCTTCGACCCGGACAGCCACACCTACCGCGAGGAGAGCTGGCAGTACGAGGGCGTGCAACTGGTCTCGGCGACCGGCGAGCGGGACAGCCAGTTCGAGGCGCGGGTGGCGGCCGGGCGCAGCCTCCAGGACGACCCGAGGCGGTCGGCGGAGCACGACGGGCACGGCGCCGGCCGGGCCGAGAAGTTCGGCTCCGGCAGCGCCGCCCTGGACGGCCAGCCCCGCCAGGACCCGACCCTGTCCGACCCGCGCTGCGTCTACCAGATCCTCAAGCGGCACTTCGCCCGCTACACCCCGGAGATGGTGGAACGGATCTGCGGCATCCCGCCGGAGGTCTTCACGCAGGTGTGCCGGCACCTGGTCGACAACTCCGGCCCCGAGCGGACCAGCGAGTTCGTCTACGCGGTCGGCTGGACCCAGCACAGCGACGGCTCCCAGTTCATCCGCTCGGCCAGCATTCTGCAACTGTTGCTCGGCAACATCGGCCGGCCCGGCGGCGGCATCCAGGCGCTGCGCGGGCACGCCAGCATCCAGGGCTCGACCGACGTGCCGACGCTGTTCAACCTGCTGCCCGGCTACATCCCGATGCCGCACGCGCACAAGACCCAGACCCTGGCCGACTTCATCATCGCCGACGCCGCCCGCAAGGGGTTCTGGGCGAACATGCGGGCCTACACGGTCAGCCTGCTGAAGGCGTGGTGGGGGGCGGCGGCCGGGCCGGAGAACGACTTCTGCTTCGGCTACCTGCCCCGGCTGACCGGCAGCCACTCGCACTACGACACGGTGCTGGAGCAGCTCGGCGGCACCTGCAAGGGCTACTTCCTGCTCGGCGAGAACCCGGCGGTCGGCTCGGCCAACTCCCGGATGCAGCGGCTCGGCATGGCCAAGCTGGACTGGCTGGTCGTCCGGGACCTCAGCATGATCGAGAGCGCCACCTGGTGGAAGGACGGGCCGGAGATCGCCTCCGGCGAACTCGTCACCGAACAGATCGGCACCGAGGTCTTCGTGCTGCCGGCGGCGGCGCACACCGAGAAGGACGGCAGCTTCACCAACACCAACCGGCTGCTCCAGTGGCACCACCAGGCGGTCGAGCCGGCCGGCGACCGGCGCAGCGACCTGTGGTTCATGTACCACCTGGGCCGGATCATCCGGCAGAAGCTGGCCGGCTCGACCGATCCGAAAGACCGGCCGATCCTCGATCTGACCTGGGACTACCCGACACTCGGCCGGACCGCGGAACCGGACGCCGAGGCGGTGCTCGCCGAGATCAACGGCTGGAACGCCGACGGACGGCCACTGTCGACGTACACCGAACTCACCGACGACGGGTCGACGGTCTGCGGCTGCTGGATCTACTGCGGGGTGTACTCCGACGGGCTCAACCAGGCCGCCCGGCGCAAGCCGGCCGAGGAGCAGAGCTGGGTCTCCCCCGAGTGGGCCTGGGCCTGGCCGGCGAACCGGCGGCTGCTCTACAACCGGGCCTCGGCCCGGCCGGACGGGCGGCCGTGGAGCGAGCGCAAGAAGTACGTCTGGTGGGACGCCGACGCCGGCCGGTGGACCGGCTACGACGTACCGGACTTCGAGCCGACCAAGGCGCCGGACTACGTGCCGCCGGAGGGCGCCCGGGGCGTCGCCGCGCTGCGCGGCACCGACCCGTTCATCATGCAGGCCGACGGGCTCGGCTGGCTCTTCGCGCCGACCGGGGTCTCCGACGGCCCGCTGCCCACCCACTACGAACCGCAGGACTCCCCTGTGGACAACCCGCTCTACGGCCAGCAGCGCAACCCGGCCCGGCTGCTCCGGCCGCACGAGCAGAACAGGTACCACCCGAACGGGTCGCAGCGCGGGGCGCAGACCTTCCCGTACGTGGTGACCACCTACCGGCTCACCGAGCACTTCACCGCGGGCGGGATGAGCCGGCACACCCCGTACCTGGCGGAGTTGCAGCCGGAGTTCTTCTGCGAGGTATCCCCCGAACTGGCCGCCGAACGCGGGCTGGTGCACTGTGGCTGGGCCACCATCGTCACCGCCCGCAACGCCATCGAGGCCCGGGTGCTGGTGACCGAGCGGGTCGCTCCGCTACGCGTCGACGGGCGGGTGGTGCACCAGATCGGCCTGCCGTTCCACTGGGGACCGAACGGCTACAGCCGGGGCGACGCGGCCAACGAACTCACCTCGATCTCGCTGGACCCGAACTCGCACATCCAGGAGAGCAAGGCGTTCTCCGCCGACATCCGCCCCGGGCGGCGGCCGCGCGGGCCGGAGCGGGTGGCGCTGGTCCGGGACTACCAGCGGCGGGCCGGGATCACCGTCGCGACCGGAACGGAGGTGTGAGCGGATGGCTCCCGACCTGCGCGAGGCGACCGGGGACCGGCGCGATCCGGCCACCGCCGGCGGGTACGCCGAACCGCCGGACCGGGTCGGCTTCTTCACCGACACCAGCGTCTGCATCGGCTGCAAGGCGTGCGAGGTGGCCTGCAAGGAGTGGAACGCGATCCCCGAGGACGGGCTGGCCTTCACCGGCATGTCGTACGACAACACCGGCCAGCTCGACGCGAACAGCTGGCGGCACGTCGCCTTCGTCGAGCAGCCGCGCCGGCTCGGCCGGCAGGACGCGCAGCTCGCCCCGGCCGAGGTCCCCGCCGGGCTGCGCCGGGCCGCCGGTGGCCGGACTGCGGTCTCGCTCGGCATGCCCGGCTCGGCACCGCCGGACGGGCACGTCGACGCCGTGCCCGGGATGGACTTCCGCTGGCTGATGTCCTCCGACGTGTGCAAGCACTGCACGCACGCCGCCTGCCTGGACGTCTGCCCGACCGGCTCGCTGTTCCGCACCGAGTTCGGCACCGTGGTGGTGCAGCAGGACATCTGCAACGGCTGCGGCTACTGCGTACCGGCCTGCCCGTTCGGCGTGCTCGACGTACGCGAGGGAGACGGGCGGGTCTGGAAGTGCACCCTCTGCTACGACCGGCTCTCGGTCGGCCAGGAACCGGCCTGCGCCAAGAGCTGCCCGACCGACTCGATCCAGTTCGGCGAGCTCTCCGAGCTGCGGGCCCGAGCCGCCGCCCGGGTGTCGGACCTGCACGACGCCGGGGTGGACAGCGCCCGGCTCTACGGCGCCGACCCGTACGACGGGGTAGGCGGGGCCGGCGCGTTCTTCCTGCTGCTCGACGAGCCCGAGGTGTACGGGCTGCCGCCCGACCCGGTGGTCACCACCCGGGACCTGCCGGCGATGTGGCGCCGGACCGGACTGGTCGCCGTCGGGCTGCTGGCCGCACTGGTCGCCGTGTCAGTTCCGGGAGCACGCCGATGACCCACACCGACGTACGCCTCGACACCGCAGCCGACCTGCCGGTGGAGCGGGACGCGCTGATCGGCTCCGCCGGCCGCCCGGGGCGGCGGCAGCGCGGCGAGCGGCTGATGGTGCCGAGGGCCGAGTTCCGGTCGTACTACGGCCGGCCGGTGCTGAAGCCGCCGACCTGGGAGGCGGCGGACATCGGCGGCTATCTCTTCCTCGGCGGGCTGGCCGGCGCCTCGTCCACCCTGGCCGCCACCGCCGACCTCACCGGCCGGCCGGGACTGGCCCGCGGCCTCAAGGCCGGTGCCGCGGTCGCGCTGGCCGGCTCGCTCTACTCCCTGGTGCACGACCTCGGCCGCCCGGAGCGGTTCCTGCACATGCTGCGGGTGGTCAAGGTGACCTCGCCGATGAGCGTCGGCTCCTGGCTGCTCGCCGGGTACGGCCCGTTGGCGCTGCTCGCCGCCGGCAGCGCGGTCACCGGCCGGCTGCCCCGGCTCGGCCGGCTCGGCACGCTCGGCGCGGCCGCGCTCGGGCCGGCCGTCGCGTCGTACACCGCGACGCTCTTCGCGGACACGGCCGTGCCGGTCTGGCACGACGGGTACCGGGAACTCCCGGTGCTCTTCGCGGGTTCGTCGGCGGCCTCGGCCGGTGCGCTGGGGCTGCTGGCCGCCCCCGGTCCGGAGGGCGGGCCGGCCCGCCGTGCCGCAGTGCTCGGCGCCGCCACCGAACTGGCGGCGGCGTACCGGATGGAGCGCCGGCTCGGCATGGTGGCCGAGCCGATGCGGCAGGGCCTGGCCGGCGGGTTGCTGCGGGCCGGCAAGCTGCTCTGCGGGGCGGGTGCGCTGGCGGCCGGCGCCGGGCGCGGCCGGGCGGTGACGGCGACCGGCGCGGCGGTGCTACTGGCCGGCTCGATCTGCCTCCGGTTCGGGATCTTCCAGGCCGGGGTGGCCTCGGCCCGGGATCCGAAGTACACCGTGGAGCCGCAGCGGGAACGGTTGGTGGCCCGCACCGGCAGGCGGGAGCGCCGATCGTGAGAGCCGTGGCCAGACTCCTGCCGTTCGCCGGCATCGTGCTCGGCACCTGCGCGGCGGCCATCCTCGCCGGGAGGCGGACACCGTCGACGGGTCGGCGCGGTCGCCGTCGCTGACCGGGCCCTGCCGGCCGCCGCGACCGGCGGTGGATCCGGCGGGCGCGGGCGGGGCGGCCGAGCTGCCCGCCGCGCTGCGCCGCGCCGCCGCCGGGCGGATCCCGGTCAGGCGTGACCGGTGTCCGGGGCGCCGGTCTCCGAGATGCCGGCCGTCGCGAACAGTATGGTCCGGACGGCCCGGTAGAGGTCCTGCCGGCTCTGCTCGCTCCCCGGCGGCGGCGCGGTGAGCGAACCGGCGCCGCAGAGGCGGTCGAAGAGCAGCCCGTCCACGCAGGCGACGAGGTGGTTGCCACTCCGCTCCGGATCTGCTGCTCCGGCCTGGGCGAGCAGCGCGCGGGCCTGGTTCCGGGACGCGATGCCGTACGACAGGATCTCCAGCAGTTCGGGGTGGTGGGTGGCCTCCAGCAGGCAGGCGTACCGGGCCAGCGTCCGGGTACGCCCGGCGGTCAGCCAGTGGTCGAGCAGTCCGGCTATCCGACCGGCAAGCTGGTCGAGTTCCCGGGGTCCGAGCTGCTGCTTGCCCTCGCCGGGCAGCACGGCCGATCCGGTCATCGCCTCGGTGGGCAGCTCGGTGGCTTCGAAGTCGGCGCGGTCGAGGTCGGCGAGGCGGCGTACGACCGCCTCGACGAGCGCCTTGCGGGTCCGGAAGTACACCGAGGTGGAGCCGAGCGGCAGTCCGGCCCGGGCGTCCACCGCCCGGTGCGTCAGCCCCCGCATGCCCAGCTCCGCCACCAGTTCGATCGCGGCGTCGGTGATGACGGCGAACCGGTCCGGCCGTGCGGTCACCCGCGGCTCCCTCCAGTGGGCTTTTCTACGCCTGTAGTATGCCCTTCTACAGGCGCAGAAGAACCAGTTCCCGTCGCAATAGCAGAAAAAGCCCCGCATCCGACGCGAGATGAATCGGCCATTCACCTACATTCACGCAACTACGTTTCTGTGATCCGTGCCCGAACGTCCTGATTAGCCCATAATGCAACACAGACCGCTGGGGCATCCGGCCCAAAGCGGCACAAAAGGAGCGAGAGGCCCGATCGTGAAGCTCACTTTCATTCGTAAGACCGCGCAATCCCAGATCAACAACTGCCCGTCGCTGTACCGCACGGACCGTGACACCTTCATCGTGCAGGGCTGGCGCGTCTCCGACCCGGAGGCGCTGGCCCAGCTCGACATTCCGGCGCACGAAACCGCGGTGGAGGTCCCGGCCGACGTACTGGCCGAGATCGCGAAAGCGCTCTAGTACCGCGACGACCCCGATACAGACGCAGATCGGTTCACGAGGCCCGGCCGGCCGGACGTTCGCGGAGGTCGGCCAGGGTCACCGGGGTACGGGCCAGCAGCAGCCGCTCCAGCGCCGCGATCGTGCCCACCTCGCCGAGTACGTCCACCCCGCCGACGTCCGGGCGATAGCGGTACGCCAGCCGGTAGAGGTATCTCCCGGCGATCCGCTCGACACTCACCTGCCACCGGCCGCAGCAGACGCACACCCAGCCCCGCATCCGGCGAAGATAGCTCTGACCTGCTAAAACGTCTCACTCGCGGTGGTCGACTCGGGGCTGCTGAGCCGGATGTGACCCCTGGGACCTCCGGTACGGGCACGGGGCACCCCGGCCCGGCGCCCATCTGGTTGACTTGGCCGGGTGGAACTGCCGATCAACCCGCCGGTCGAGCCGATGCTGGCGAAGAGCGTGCCGAAGATCCCCACCGGGCCCGGGATGAGCTACGAGCCGAAGTGGGACGGCTTCCGCTGCATCGTCTTCCGCGACGGTGACGAGGTCGAGCTGGCCAGCCGGGGCGGCAAGACGATGACCCGCTACTTCCCCGAGGTGGTGGCGCAGGCCCGGGCGCAGTTGCCGACCCGGTGCGCGGTCGACGGCGAGCTGATCGTCATTCGCCGGGACGGCCCGGACGGCGAGCCCAAGCTCGACTTCGACCTGCTCAGCCAACGCATCCACCCGGCCGCGTCCCGGGTCAACATGCTGGCCGAGACGACCCCGGCCGACCTGGTCGCCTTCGACCTGCTCGCCGTCGGCGACGAGTTGCTGGTCGACCAGCCCTACGAGCGGCGCCGGGCCCGGCTCGTCGAGGAGCTGCGCGGCGTAGTACCCCCGGTGCACGTCACCCAGACCACCACCGACCCGGAGACGGCGGCCCGGTGGTTCGAGATCTTCGAGGGGGCCGGGCTGGACGGGCTGGTCGCCAAGCCGGCCGACATCCCGTACGAGCCGGGCAAGCGGCTCATGTTCAAGGTCAAGCACACCCGTACCGCCGACGTGGTGGTCGCCGGCTTCCGCTGGCACAAGTCCGGCCCGGTGGTCGGCTCGCTGCTGCTCGGCCTCTACGACGAGGCGGGGACACTGCACCACGTCGGCGTGTCGGCGTCGTTCAGCGCCGCCCGCAGGGCCGAGCTGCTGGACGAGTTGGCGCCGTACCGCGAGGGCGTCAAGGAGCACCCGTGGGTGCACGGCGACCACACCAGCGGGCAACGCATCCCAGGCGGGCCGAGCCGGTGGTCCGGCACCAAGAGCCTGGAGTGGGAGCCGCTCCGGCCGGAGCTGGTGGCAGAGGTCGGCTACGACGCGATGGAGGGGGACAGGTTCCGGCACACCGCCCAGTTCGTCCGCTGGCGGCCCGACCGGGAGCCGGCCTCCTGCGGGTACGACCAACTCGACCGCCCGATCCGGTTCGACGTCGACCAGGTGCTCCGCGGCGACCCGCTCGCCCCCGGCGCGTAGCCTGACGGTCGATACGATCACGGAGGATTTCTCTTGGCCCGCTCGCATCTTCGCCGGCTGCCCCTGGCCGGTCTCCTGGCCGTCGTGATGCTCGTCGCCGGCTGCACCATCCCGATTTTCCGGCCCGACGACGAGAGCGAGCGCGGTGGCCCGGCCGCCGCGTCGAAGGGTGCCGGCGCCACGGACTGGAAACCCTGTCCGGAGGTGCCGCGCAAGCTCGTCGGCCGAGGCGCGCCCAACATGCGGTACGACTGCGCCACCATCGGGGTACCCGCGGACTGGAGCACCGCCGGCGGCACCGGCGCGGGCGGCGACAAGCTGGAGATCTCGCTGCTGCGGATCCGTTCCACCAAGCAGCAGGACCGGATCGGTTCGCTGCTGATCAACCCGGGCGGGCCGGGCGGTTCCGGCGTCGACTCGGCGGTCTACCTGTCGTTCGGGGCCGGCTTCGGCGGGCTCCCCGACGAGGTGACCCGGCGGTTCGACATCATCGGCTTCGACCCCCGGGGCGTGGGCCGCTCCTCCCCCGTCAAGTGCGTCTCCGACGCCGACCTGGACAGCACCTTCGGCTTCGAGCCGGATCCGGAGAGCCAGGCGGAGTTCGACGAGCTGGTGGCGCTGAACCGGAAGATCGGTGACACCTGCGGCAGCAAGTACGGCGAGCGGCTCCGGCTCTACTCCACCGAGCAGGCCGCGCACGACATGGATGCCATCCGGGCCGCCGTCGGCGACGAGAAGCTGAGCTACCTCGGATACTCCTACGGCACCCTGCTCGGCGCGACGTACGCCCAGCTCTTTCCGCGTAACGTCCGGGCGCTGGTGCTCGACGGCGCGATCGACCCGGAGCAGGACATCGTGGCCGGCTCGGAGAGCCAGGCCAAGGGCTTCGAGCGCGCCTTCAGCAACTTCACCACCTGGTGCCGGGAGACACCGGGCCGCTGCCCGATCGCCCCGGACGCCCGAGGTGCGGTGACGGAGGCGCTGGAGAAGGCCCGGGTCTCCCCGGTACGCGGCGAGGGTGGCCGGGAGGCGACCGCCGGCTGGATCTTCTACGCGGTGATCTCCTCGCTCTACACCGAGGCCGGCTGGCAGAAGCTCGCCGCCGCGATCGACTCGCTCGCCGACGGGGACCCGAAGGAGGTCTTCGAACTCGCCGACTCGTACGCCGAGCGGGCCGAGGACGGCAGCTACACCAACCTCTTCGACGCCAACCTCTCGGTGAACTGCGCCGACGAGGAGAAGAGGGTCGGCCTCGACCGGATCCGGTCGTTGCAGTCGGAGTGGCGCAAGAAGTACCCGCTGTTCGGCGCCCCGCTCGCGGTGGGCATGCTGAGCTGCGAGTTCTGGCCAGGCCAGCGGGACCCGTACCCGACCGGCCCGGCGACCGGCGCCCCGCCGATCGTGGTCGTCGGCACCACCGGCGACCCGGCCACGCCCTACGAGCAGACGCCGAAGCTGGCCGAGATGCTCGACGTCGGCGTGGTGCTGACCTGGCAGGGCGAGGGGCACACCGCCTATCCGCAGACCCGCTGCATCAGCAACGCGGTCGACGGCTACCTGATCGACCTCAAGCCACCGAGCGCCGGCACCACCTGCCCGGCCCGGTGAAGTCCCCCCGCTGACGCCCGGCGCTCCGTCGGGCGCTGCCAGCGTCGGGCGCTGCCGGCGTCCGGCGCTCCCGACCTCGGACGCTGCCCGGCGCTTGCCGACGATCGGCGCGCGGGTGGCGAGCGGTTGGCGACCAGCCCGCCTGGCGCCCGGCCGGCGACGCCGGCCGGGCATAACCTCCGTCGCCGACTGTCGAGCTGGGTGCACAGCCGGGGCAGACGTCCGGAGGAGCGGGGAACGACGTCGGCGACGAACGGCGAGGGACGCCGCCCGGGTGGTACCCAGGCTCGGGCTCCCCTCGCCTCGGCATCCTCGCCGAGTCACGGCTTGGGGTCCGCACCCAGTCGCCTACCCGATGGGTGCACAGGCGGGGCAGCTCTACAGTCTGCTGGACGAACGTCCCTGGCTCGGCGGTTCGCGCGCGGCATCCCGCGCCGCCACGCAGTGCGGCGTCCCGCCAGCCGCCTCAGTCCGCGGTCCTGAAACCGGCGAATGCGCGCAGCCGCAGCTTGCGCCCCACCGTCTCGGCCAGCCACCTGTGATAGCCGTTCTGCGGATCCAGGCTGGCCCGAACCACCTCGCACCACTCCTCGCGGTCGAGTACCGCGAGGATCCGGCCCGCGAGTTCTTCCCGTTGCCCCGCGGAGCAGCTCACCCACTCGTCTGTCGTCCGGTCCGTCAGGTACGCGGCGATGGTCACGGCCGCGATGTACCGGTTCAGGATCGGCCGCTGCCGGCCGAGATGCCTGGCGTACCCGTCGAGCGCCAGCCTGGCCGACGGATACCGGTCGAGGGTGAGTCCCTGGCCCCAGCACTGGGTCATGGTCCCCAGCAACTGGCCGCTCTGGTCGATCAACTCGTCGTCCGCGTCCTCCGCGCCGATCGCCTCGTGCAGGTGGGCCGCCTCGGCCGCCTTGCCGGCGTAGTAGCCCTCCAGGACGTCGCCGTCACAGGTCCGGCGCAGCAGCCAGCCCCGTACCGCGGTTCTGTGGGCCAGCGGGCAGAGCGCCTCGACCAGGTAGACCCTGCCCCATCCGGTCATCCGACCGGCGAGCCAGAGCAGCGCCTCGTCGCCACCGTCGCGGGTACGTCGCCGTAGTGCGTCGGCAGCCAACGGGCCGAACGTGTCGGACAGCAGTGCGATGGTCCGGATCAGCGGAATGTCGTCAGGTGTCCGGTCGGTCGCCAGCAGGGCCAGCCCGACGAGAGCGCCACGTCGATCGGTGGCATGCCGTACCAGCCAACGGCCGGTACGGCGCACGCGTTCCCGCTCGGCTCGCAGGGCCGCGGCGGCGATGTGGTCGTTGCGGTGGATGGGAACGTCGACCTCGCGGAACGCTCCGGCGAGTTCGCTCGGCGGGGCACCGTCCATCACGAAGTGTGCGTCCAGGACGGCGGCGGCCGCCATGCCCTGATGACGCCGATCGTCCGGCGGATCCGGCTCAGGACGCTGACGCTCCAGATCCTCGTCCGGATAGGGACGCCCGTCCTCGGGCAGGGGCGAGTCCGGGTGCTGACGATGCAGCCGCCGGGCGTGGTCGAAGAGGGTGACCCGGGGTCCGAGCGGTCCAGGCTCGGGCGTCTCGCTCACCGGCGGACGGAGGACTCGATTCTTTCGATCATGACCGGGATGATGCCAGGACGCTGCGCCGCCAGGCAAGCCGGCCGCCGAGTCGACCGGGGTGACAATGGCCGATGTGCCAGGCTGAGGGCATGAGTGAGCTGATCTTCCGGACCGCCCGCCGGGACGACGTACCGGCGATCGTCGCGATGCTGCTCGACGACGAGGTGACCGCGAGCCGGGAACCGGCGGAGCCGACCGGCGAAGAGGTCGACGCCGCCTACTGGGCCGGGTTCGAGGCGGTCGACGCCGACCCGCGCAACGAGCTGATCCTCGCCGAACTCGACGGCGAGCCGGTCGGCACGATGCAGCTCACCTTCATCCCCGGAGTGAGCCGGCGCGGCGCCGAACGGATGCAGATCGAGGCGGTCCGGGTCCGCTCCGATCTGCGCGGCGGTGGGATCGGCCGGCGGATGATGACCTGGGCGGTGGACCAGGCCCGGGAACGCAACTGCCGGCTGGTCCAATTGACCACCGACAAACGGCGTACGGAGGCGCACCGGTTCTATGCCTCGCTGGGATTCGCAGCCAGCCACGAGGGCATGAAGCTGGCGCTCTGACGCCGACCGACCGTCGGTACGAGTCGCTGACGGCGGCGTGCGGCGCTGGTCGCCCCGTGGCCACCGGATCGGGCCACGGGGCGACCGTGCGAGGTCAGCGGACGGGCCGGTCCGAGTTGACCAGAGCGATCCGCTCCCGCACCTGTTCGCGCAGCTCGGTCAGGCTCTCGGCCGACAGCCGCGCCGGCGAGTCGAGCTTCCGGCTGTCCCGCTTCACCGGGCCGGCGACCGGGTACACCTCGGCCTCACCCGGCAGCGGCACGCCGGGACAGGTCACATTGGACGGGCGCGAGTTGCGCAGCAGGAAGACGTTGACCATCCCGTCGACACACGGGTTGCCGTTCAGCGCGTACTGCCCGTGGAAGGTGGCGTCGTCGATCGAGACCATGCTGACCCCCGGTGCCGCGCGGACCGCCGCCCGCGCCTGCTCGTAGCCGGTCTGCGGGTCGAACTCGGCCTGGACGACCAGGATCTTCGAGGCGGCCGACGCGGGGAGGTTCGGCAGGGTCTGCCGGGGCGCGTCGGACCAGAATCCACACGGCTCGGAGAGCCCGTACGCCCAACCGAACAGCGGGTAGCGGGGGCCCTGCCGGTCGCTGAGCTTCCGGTACCAGGTGGCGGAGCGGGTGGGCTGGTCGCCGCAGGCCACGGAAACCCGGGTACCGGGGAACGTCACGTAGTCCTCGGGGACCTCGGCCGCGATCCGCCGCACCGTCAGCTCCGCGAGCGGCACGCCGTACTCCGCCCGGGCCAGCGCGTCCAGCTCGGTGCGCAGGGCCTCCGGCAGCCCGGTTTCGGGAGTGTCACCGTTCATCTCCTGTGCCGCCAGCGTGAAGACCAGGGTGGCGAGAAGCCATTGGAGCTGGCCGCCCATGCCGACGAAAAGGGCGTCGTAGTTGTCACCGGCGATCCCCAGGGTCTTGGCGTACTCGCGGGCCTGCTCCCAGGTCCGCGCCGCCTCGGCCGGGGTGCCGCCGACGATCTCGGGGAACTGCCGCGCCGTCCACGGCAGGTAGACGTCGTCGAGCTGCCGCTGCCCGATCATCGGGAACGCCTCGAAGGCGGCCTGGAGCCGGCCCTGCCAGTTGACGCTGGAGTCGAGCACCATCTTGCCGGCACTGGCCGGGAAGAGTGAGGCGTACTTCGCACCCAGCCAGGTGCCGTAGGAGTAGCCGACATAGTTGAGAGTGGAGTCGCCCAGCAGTTGCCGGATGAGTTCCATGTCGTGCGCGGTCTGCCAGGTGGTGATGAACGGGGTCAACGCCTTGCTCTGGCAGGCTTCGGCGATGGCCCGGGGTGCCTTCTGGTGCTCGGCGATGCTCTCCGGGGACCGGTCCCGGGCGTCTAGGTCGGTCCGGGTCGAGAGTCGGCCGGTCGGGATCTCACAGACCAGTCCGAGCTGGTCCGGGGCGGTCCCGCCCTCATGGCCGGTGCCGCGCGGGTCCATGCCGATGAAGTCGTACCGCTCGTTCACGGTCGGCTGGAGCGCGGCCAGGGCCCCGGCCAGGGAGCTGCCCTGGCCTCCCGGTCCGCCCGGGTTGGTGAGGATGGCGCCGAGGCGTTCGCCGGTGGCCTTCGCCCGGCTGATCGAAACCTGTAGGTCGACGCCCGCGTCGGGCGCCGCCCAGTCGCGGGGGACGGTGACCAGGGCGCACTCCGACGGGCGGGCCTGCTCCGGCGGCGTGAACAGGCAGGCACCCCAGCTCAGTTCCTGGTCGAGGTAGCGGTCGAACGGGCTGGCGGCCCGGGCCACTACCGGGGTCGCGACCAGCGCGAGGACCAGGATCGCCGGTGTCACCACACTTCTGACGATGCGGCGCACGGTACTCCCTCCAGTAGGAATCGGATGAAGGGAGCGTAGCCGGTGTTTTCCGGGCCGGTGCCCACCATTGGGGTGAACTCGCGTCCGCCGGCCTCATCCCTCAGGCCTAATCCCATCCTCGCCTAGCGGATCGCGACGACGATCGCAAGAGCGTCGCCTTGCTCGATCATGGACCTCCGTTGCTCACTCATCTCCCATCGCATCGGCTCCCGGCGATTCGGTGTTTACAGCACAATCACCACCTCATAGGGTCGGCAGTCCAACGAGGACGGTCTCGCGTGCCGGAGATCGGAACTGCGCCGATATCCCCAATCGAGAGTGAGCGATCGTGGGCAGCATGTCTGAGTTCCTGATCACTGAACTGCGGATCTTACGGACGTCACGTGGCCTGAGTCAGGAAGACTTCGGAAAGGCGATCAAGTATTCCGGCAGCCACGTCTCGTCGGTGGAGACCGGTCAACGCCCGCCCACCGAGGAATACCTCGAGGCGGTCGACCGAGTCTTCGAGACCGGCGGCCTCTTCAGCCGGCTACTGGTGCGGATCAACACGCTGGAAGTCGTGCACGTCTGGCTCCGGCCGTGGATCGAGGTCGAACGGGACGCCATCGTGCTGAAGTCCTACGAGCCGTTGGTGATCCCGGGCTTGCTTCAGACCGAGGCATACGCCCGGTCGCTGCTCAGCACCGGCACCCTGCCGGCGGGACAACTCGACCCGCAGGTGCGCGCTCGGATCGACCGTCAGCAGGTGCTCGGCCAGGACAACCCCCCGCTACTCTTCGCCGTGATCGACGAGACCGTGTTGCGCCGGGCCGTCGGCGGCGCGGCGGTGATGCGAGAGCAACTCGACCACCTGCTGATGGCGTCCGAGCGACCGAACGTGAATATCCATATAGTCCCCGCCAGCACCGGGGCGTACGTTGGACTGAACGGCGCGTTCGTGATCGCCACGCTGCCGGACAGCCGGGAACTGGCCTATCTGGATCATCAGCTTGAGGGACTGGTTTCGGAGCGGCCAAACGACATCCTGCCCGTCCGGGAGGCGTGGGAAAAGGTGCGCGGCGTTGCGCTACCCGTCCAGCAGTCCATCGAGTTGATCAGGGAAGTGGCGAAGACATGGACATGAGCGTCGCCCGTTGGCGCAAGTCGAGCCGTTCCAGCGCCAACGCCGGCAATTGCGTGGAGGTGGCCGACAACCTGCCGGGTCGGGTACTGGTCCGGGACAGTAAGGATCGGGAGGGCCCGGTGCTGGCCTTCGAGTACAACGCTTGGCGGTCCTTCGTGGCCGAGGTACCCCGGATCTGATCCAGCCGGAGTGGTTCCACCGATCCGCCTGATACCACCGAGTCATCATGATGACTCGGTGGTATCAGCAGCGGAAGGAATGTGCCCGGCCGGGCCGGCGAACGTCTCCCGACCGGGCGGCCCGCCAGCCGTCCCGGAACCCCGTCACTCCGCGGGACAGGAGTCGGGCTGCCCCGGGTGAGGGCGGTGGCCGGTGGGGCCGCGCCTCGGCCTGCGCGCTTCGGTCAGGGGCGGCGTTGCACCGCCAGGAAGGTGACGGTCGTGAGCGCGACCGCGACGATCAGGTATATGGCCGCCTCGGCGAGCTGCAGTTGCCAGTAGGTCATAGTGGCGCTCTCGCGCAGTGCGCGGGCTCCGCCCAGTTGCACGATGCCCAGTATCGGGACGCTGATGGCCATGGCGATGTGGGTGTTGCGGGTCAGCGCACCGAGTGCCGCGCCCAGGGCGAGGGCGAACAGGACCCGGGCGAACGGGACGAGGTCGTGGGATTCGTAGTAGAACCAGTGCATCGGATCGGCGGCGGTTGTGGGTAGTGCCCAGCTGACGATGGCGGTGACCGCTGTCGCTGCGGCCAGCGCTCCGGCTGCGGCGACCGTTAGCCTGGCGGCGAGCCACCGGGTACGGGGTTGGCTTTGGGTCCAGGCGAGGCGGTGCGTGCCGTGTTCGATGTCGCGTGCCACCAGCGGTACGCCCCAGAACATGCAGACTCCGATGGTCAGGTAGCCGGCGAACAGTTGAGTGATCGTGGTGAACTCGGTATCGAAGTGCGCTGCGGTGGCCAAGGCGCCGTAGATGGCGGTCAGGACAGCGGCGGCGGTGAAGGGGAAACGCTGCTGGCGCCAGGCGAGCCAGATCATGCGGCCTCCGTCTCGGTTCTGGCGAGGATGGGTGCTGGCATCCACGAGGCGTCCGGGTTACGGAGGTAGGCCAGGACGAGTTCCTCCAGGGCGGGTGCCTGGCCGCTGCTGCGGGCGTCGGCGGGATCCCCACGTACGAGTGCGGTGGCCTGGCGGGCGGTGGCGCTCAGGTGCACGGGCGGGACGGGGGCATTGCGCAGTTGCGCGGCGAGTTCGGCGGGCCCGGTGACGATTCGGTGGGCTTCGATGAGTTCGTCGAAGCTGCCAGCCAGTTGCAGCCGGCCCCTGTTGAGCAGCAGCAGGTAGTCGCAGGTGTCGACAAGGTCGGTCAGGATGTGTGACGACAGCACGACGGTGGCCCCGGTATCGGAGACGGCGGCCATCATCGCGCCCATCACCTCCTGACGGGCCAGCGGGTCGAGGTCGGCCAGCGGCTCGTCGAGGATGAGCAGTTCGGCGCGCTTGCCCAGGGCGAGCGTCAGCGCGACCAGGGTACGTTGCCCGCCGGACAAGTGGCCGACCTTCCTGTCCAAGGGAATTCGGTAGGCGTCGAGCCGGGCTCGGGCCGAGGCGTTGTCGAAGCCGGGGTTGGTTGCCCGTCCGAAGCGGAGGATCTCTTCGACGGTGAAGGTCGCGAACAGCGGCTTGTCCTGCGCCACGAACGCAACCCGGGCCAGATCCTGGCCCTGCTGGCTGAGCCTGCGGCCGGCGACGCGTACCTCACCCACGGTGGGTGTGAGTAGGCCCGCCGCCAAGTGCAGCAACGTGCTCTTGCCCGCGCCGTTCGGTCCTACCAGGGCGGTCACCGTCCCGGACGGTACCGCCAGGGTGCAGTCACGCAGCGCCCACGTCCGGCCGTATCGCTTGCCCAGGCCGGTGGTCTCCAACGCGTTCATGACTGCTGTCCCGCCTGCCGTGGTGCCGCAGGTTCGCCCTCGGCCAGTGCCGCCTCGAAGACCGCGCGCATGTCGTCATCGTCCAAGCCCGCGTCACGTGCTGCGGTGACCCACGAATCGAGCTGGTTGCGGATCGCCGGGTCCTGCGCCGCGCGCCGCACGGACAGCGACGCGAGGACGAAGGTGCCCACGCCCGGCCGGGAGAGCACCACACCGTCGCGTTCCAGCTCTCGATACGCCTTGTGCACCGTGTTCTGGTTGATACCCAACGCGGCCACCACCTCCCTCGCCGTCGGGAGCTGATCGCCTTCCTGCAGCCAGCCCAGCCGCACCGCCTGTCGTACCTGCTGAACCAGCTGCAGGTACGGGGTGACGCCGGACCGGCGGTCCAGTCGGAACGTGATCACGCCTACTCCCATTCTGCTACACTGCTAGCAGAATAACAGTATGGCAGGTCGCAGCAGAGAGGCCCCTTCCATGACCCAGACCGGACGTCAGATCCGCCGCCGCTTCGGCAGCCGAGGCGTGCTCACCGCTGTGGCGGTGTTCGCCGCCGCCGTCATCACAGGTGTCATCGCCCTCATCGCCTGACACTCGTTCACCGGGGCGTCTTCGCCTCCGCCGCCCAGGGGATGCACCGGCGCCCCGCCCGAGCGTGGCGGGGACCTGCCCGTGGCGCAGCTAGTTCGGCCTTGTCGGCCTACGCTCGCCCGCTCACTCCTTGCGGTCGCGGTCCCGGGACGGCTGTACCCGCTTCGGCTCCCCCGGCATTTTCGGATGGTCCGGCGGATAGGGCAGGTCGCCCGAGCCGTCCCGGTCGTCCCGGTCGGCCCACTCCAGCAGCGGGGAGATGTCCCACGGCGCGTCGTCGATGCCGGCGTGCGGATCGCCGATCTTCGCCACCCGCTCCGGCACCGTCTTCAGGTCGAAGTCGTCCGGCTCCACGTCCGGCAGCTCGTCCCAGCTGACCGGGGTGGAGACGGTGGCCCGGGCGTTGGCCCGCAGCGAGTAGGCGCAGGCGATCGTCCGGTCCCGGGCCATCTGGTTGTAGTCGATGAAGACCTTCTCGCCGCGCTGCTCCTTCCACCACGAGGTGGTGACCAGGTCGGGGCGGCGCCGCTCGACCTCCCGAGCGAACGCGATCACCGCCCGGCGCACCTCGGTGAAGGTCCAGCGGGGCGCGATCCGCAGATAGACGTGCACGCCCCGGCCGCCGGAGGTCTTCGGCCAGCCGGTCGCGCCCAGCTCGTCCAGCAGCCCGCGCACCTCGCCGGCCGCCTCCACCGCGTCGGCGAAGTCGGTGCCGGGCTGCGGGTCGAGGTCGATCCGCAGTTCGTCGGGGCGGTCGACGTCGGTGCCCCGGACCGGCCAGGGATGGAAGACCACCGTACCCATCTGGGCCGCCCAGGCGACGTGCGCCAGGTCGGCCGGGCACAGCTCGTCAGCGCTCCGGCCGCTCGGAAACTGGATCTTCGCAGTCTGGATCCAGGGCGGCACGCCCCGCGCCGGCACCCGCTTCTGGTAGAACATCTCCCCCTCGATGCCCTCCGGGAAGCGCTGCAACGCCGTCGGCCGGTTGCCCAGGGCGCGCATGATCCCGTCGCCGACCGCGAGGTAGTAGTCGAACATGTCCTTCTTGGTGAACCCGCGACGAGGGAAGTAGACCCGGTCCGGGCTGCTCAGCCGTACCGTGTGCCCGGCCACCTCGACCTCGACGGGCTTCGCCTTCGCGCTGCCACCAGCCATGGGCCGACCCTATGCCACCGCTCCGACACAGGTGACCCGACACGGAGACGCCGCCCGCCGCCACGGCCGGACAGCCGCCACGGCCGCTCAGGCCAGGGGTCGCGCCTCCCGCTCCCGGCTGCCGTGCCGGTGCGCCTCCCAGACCTGGCAGATCAGCACGAGCTTCTGCTCGAACCGGGGATCCCGGTCCAGCGGGCCGCCGTCGTACGGAGCATGCAGCCGCAGCGGCCCGGCGTCGCCGAGGTAGACGGCGACGACGGTACGACCCCGGCGGCGCTCCGCCCGGACGTCGACCACCCGCTGCCAGGCCACGAAGGCGTACCCCCCGTACGCCCGGCCCCGCAGCCCCGCCTCGTCCAGCCGGACCCGGGCCCGGAGCCGGTCGGCGGCGCCGCAGAGCACCCCGAGCGGTAACGGGGCCAGCACGGCGACCCAGACCAGTTCGGAGAGTTCCCGATGCCCGGGCAGCGCGCTGGCGATCACGATCACGGCGCCGCTGCCCAGACCACCCCAGCGCAGCCCCCGGACCACCGCCTGCCGCCAGGTCAGCCGGAACTCGGCCAGCACCGGCCGGTGCTCGCGTCGCCGTCGCTCTCCGCCCGGCCCGGTGGCCGCCCGCATGTCCTGTCAACGACTCGGTCGCCGGGCGGTGATTAATCAGTTGTTTCTCGCTGTTTTCCGATGATTCTGCGGTGCTCGGCCGCCCCGACGAGGCGCTTAGCCGCCCGACGATCTCCGCCGTACCGTTGGGGGTATGGCTGACAACAGCGTCCGGGACGACCAGGCAGGCAAGCTGCCCACCACCGAGGAGGAGTGGCGGGTCCGGCTCACTCCGGAGGAGTTCAGGGTGCTCCGCCAGGCGGGCACGGAACGCGCGTGGACCGGCGAGTACGTGGACACCAAGACCGCCGGCACCTACCACTGTCGGGCCTGCGGGGCGGAACTCTTCTCCAGCGACACCAAGTTCGACTCGCACTGCGGCTGGCCGAGCTTCGACCAGGCACTGCCCGGCGCGATCCGCTACCTGGAGGACCGCTCGCTCGGCATGGTCCGGATCGAGGTGCGCTGCGCCAACTGCGACTCCCATCTCGGGCACCGCTTCGACGGCGAGGGCTTCACCCCGACCAACGCGCGGTACTGCATCAACTCGATCTCGGTGCGCCTCGACCCGTCGAGCACGTAGTATCACCGCAGATGCGGTGAAACGGGGGAATTCGACATGGCGACCTGCGAGGTCTGCGGCAACGACTACTGGATGGCGTTCGAGGTCCGCACCACCAGCGGGGACGTGCACACCTTCGACTCGTTCGAGTGCGCGGCGCACAAGCTCGCCCCGGTCTGCGAGCACTGCGGCATCCGGATCATGGGGCACGGTGTCGAGGTCTCCGGCCGGTTCTTCTGCTGCGGGCACTGCGCCCGGGTCGTCGAGGGCGAGCGCGGGGCGGAGATCCGGGACGCCGTCGGCGCCCGCCCGGCCTGATCCCGCACCCCAATCACGGCCTGACGCCGCACCGGGTCCCGACGCCGTCGGATCGCCCCGGCGGCAGCCCGCGCCGCCGCGCGCCTACCATCGCGGGATGCAGCAGTCGCAGACGCCACCGCGCCAGGCGGACCCCGCGGAGCGGGTCGAGCTCCGGGTCGCCTCGTTCGCCGACCTCGACACCCGGACCCTGCACGACCTGCTGAAGCTGCGGGTCGACGTCTTCGTGGTCGAGCAGGAGGCCGCCTATCCCGAACTCGACGGCCGGGACGTCGAGCCGGGCACCCGGCACCTGTGGCTGGCCCGGGGCGGCGTGCCGATCGCGTACCTGCGACTGCTCGCCGACCCGGGCGGGGTGGAGCGGATCGGCCGGGTGGTGGTGGCCCGGCAGGCCCGGGGCGGCGGGTACGCCGGACGACTGATGACCGAGGCGCTGGCCGTGGTCGGCTCCCGGCCCTGCGTACTCGACGCCCAGTCGCACCTGGTCGACTTCTACGCTCGCTACGGCTTCACCGTGAGCGGCCCGGAGTACGTCGAGGACGGCATCCCGCACGTGCCGATGCGCCGCGACCCGGCGGACCGGGCCGAGGCGGCGGACTAGTCTGCCTGGCCAGCCCAGACCGGCGGTTCGGACGGAACTGCCCGCCTATCGCGATCATTTGCCGGGGTTTGTGCCGGGCGGGGTTGCTGGCCCGACCGGGCCACCTCTAGCCTCCCGATCACCGCCGTGGAGATCTTGCCCCGGCGCCTTTCTACGTAACCCCCATGGAAGGTGTACATGCGCCCCCTCCTGCCCTTCGCCCGGATCGGCGTGGCCGTCGCCCTGGTCGCACTGACCACGGTCGCCGCCGCCACGCCGGCCAGCGCCGAGGAGCCCGACTCACCGTACGCCGCCGCGTGGCCGTCACTGCCGTTCGTGGTCAACGTCGCTCAGGACGCGACCAAGCCCAAGCCGGCCAAGCTCACCATCAACAACTACTCGCAGGTCGCGGCCCGCAACGTCTCCGTCAAGATCGACGTCTCCGGGCTGCCCGCCGCCATCACCGCCACGCTGCCCGGTAAGGACCAGGGCTGCGTCATCTCCGGCGCGGTGGCCACCTGCACGCTCGCGGAACTCGCGGCCGACACGGTGCACACCTACACCATCGGGCTCGCCCCCGGAAACCTCGACGAGACTCCGTGGAGCGGCACCATCACCGCCACCTCCCGCGGGGAGAACACCCAGGGCGAGGGCAGCACGGAGAGCATCGTCCAGGTCAGCGCCCCCGGCATCGACCTGGCAATCGGTCAGCTCGCCGACGTCGAACTGAAGGCCGGCGCCTCGACCAATGTGCCGATCTCGGCCCGCAACGAGGGCACCGTCGCCGCCGACGCGGTCGCCGTGGTGATCAGCACCACCCACCACCTGGAACTGCCCAACCCGTACGAGAACTGCCTTTACAGCCAGGACGACCTGGCGCTGACCTGCATTGTGGACGGAGCGGTCGGCCCGGACGAGACCTTCGAGATCGATCCCGCGACGCCGCTGCGGCTCAAGGTGGCCGACAAGGCTGCCGGCCCGGACACCTACGGTGCGTGGGCTGCCGTGCTGCCGCTGACCGACGAGGAGGCCGAGCAGCGGCTCAGCAAGGCGGAGAAGAGGTCGAGCGGCAAGCGGCTTCGGCTGGTCCCGACCAGCAGGGCGCTGCGTGCCCCGGCGGATGACCTGAACTACGACGACAACGAGACCAGCTTCACCGTGAAGGTGCCGCTGCACGAGGCGGACAGCGTCGCGATCGGGGCGACCGTCGACGGTGCTGTCGACGAGACCAGGTCTATCCGGGTCGGCATCCGCAACGACGGCCCGGCGAACACCCTCACCCCGGGCGAGGAGTGGTCGTCGTCGGCCGAGGTGGTCCTGCCCGCCGGCCTGTCGGTGCTCAAGGTCGACGAGAACTGCGAGCCGAACACCGACAACCCGAACGGTGAGGACCGGCGGGGCGTGGCGGACGGTCTGTCGTACCACTGCTGGCCGCCGGAAGAACTCCGCTCGGGTAAGACCTGGCTCTTCAACTTCACGGTCAAGATTGCCGGCGAGCCCGGTGCGGCCGGCTCGATCGTCGTCGACGGCGGCGTGCAGGACAAGAACACCGGCAACAACACCGCTCCGATCACCCTGGAGACCGGTGGCGCCGGCGGTGGCCTGCCGGTGACCGGTGCCCGGGCCGGGCTGGTCGCGCTCGGCGGCGCGCTGCTGCTCGCCGCCGGTGTGGTCGGCGTCGTCGTGGCCCGGCGCCGCCGGATCGTCACGGTCGTCGACTGACGCTTCCAGCAACACCGGAGTAGGGGGCAGCGGCGTGACGCCGTTGCCCCCTACTCCTCTCCGACCAGGTGCTGCCCGGCTGCGGTCGGATCCGGACGCGACGACCCGGCACCACCGACGGCACGGCGGCCGGCTCGCGTCACGGCAGCGCGTTGACCAGTTCGCCGATGCTCCGGCGCCGGCCGGTGAAGAACGGCACCTCCTCGCGGACGTGCCGACGGGCCCGGGAGGCGCGCAGGTCGCGCATCAGGTCGACGATCCGGTGCAGTTCGTCGGCCTCGAAGGCCAGCAGCCACTCGTAGTCGCCGAGCGCGAACGAGGCGACCGTGTTGGCCCGGACGTCCGGATAGCCGCGGGCCATCATGCCGTGCTCGGCCAGCATCTCCCGGCGCTCGGCGTCGGGCAGCAGATACCACTCGTAGGAGCGGACGAACGGGTAGACGCAGACGTAACCCCGGGCCGCCTCACCGGCCAGGAACGCCGGTACGTGGCTCTTGTTGAACTCCGCCGGCCGGTGCAGCGCCATCTGCGACCAGACCGGCGCCAACTGCCGGCCGAGCGCGGTACGCCGCAGCCGCCCGTACGCGTCCTGGAGCGCGTCGCTGGACGACGAGTGCCACCAGATCAGCAGGTCCGCGTCGGCGCGCAGCCCGGAGACGTCGTAGCTGCCCCGCACCACCACGTCCTTGCCGGCCAGCTCCTCGAAGAGCGACCCGACCTCGGCCGCGATGCCGTCCCGCGCCTCGGGCAGCGGACCGGTCGCCCGGAACACCGACCACATGGTGTAGCGAATGCTCTCGTTCAGCTCGCGCAGCCGCGCCGCGTTGCTCTGCTCCGAGCCAGCAGTGTTGGTCTGCTCCGAGCCACCGGTCTGTTCCGCAGTCATGTCCCCGATACTCCCAGCACCTTGATGATCTCCTCGGCCGCGGTCTCGCCGGAGCGTACGCAGACCGGTATCCCCACCCCGTCGTAGCCGGCGCCGGCCAGCGCCAGGGTCGGGTGTGCGGTCCGCAGCGCGGCCCGGGCCGCAGCCACCCGGTCCAGGTGGCCGGGGGCGTACTGGGGGAGCGCGCCGCCCCACCGTTGCACGTGGCTGTCGACCGGTGCGGGCAGTTCCGTGCCGAGCAGCTCGGACAGCTCCCGGTGCACCGCCGAGACCAGCTCGTCGTCGGCGCGTTGCAGCAGGTGCTCCTCGCCGTGCCGGCCGACCGAGGCGCGCAGCAGCAGCGTGCCGTCCGGGCGGCGCAGGTGCGCCCACTTGCTGGTGAAGAAGGTGGCCGCCTTGACCAGGGTCTGCTCGGTCGCCGGCACCAGGAACCCGGACAGGTCCGTCGGCACCGCGCCGCCGGTCGCGGAGAGCACGCCGCGGTCGCTCGCCGCCGCGCTGTCGGGCGGGCCGGGCAGGGCGAGGCTGATCAGCGCCACGCTGGCGTAGTCGAGCCGGCCGACCAGCGCGCCGACCGCCACGTCGACCCCGCCGAGCAGCCGGGCGGCGGGCCGGGCCGGCAGGGCCAGCACCACCGCGTCGACCTCGACCAGTTCCGGGTCGCGGGTCGGACCGATCACCAGGCGCCAGCCGCCCGGGACGGGCAGCAGCTCCCGGACCGCCGCGTTCAGCCTGATCTCGGCCCGGGCCGCCTCGGCGACGGCGGCCACCAACCGGCTCACTCCGCCGTCGACGGTCGCGAAGACCGGGCTGCCGGCCGGTCGGGGCGCGGCGGCCATCGCCGCCCGGACCGCCCTGGTCAGGGTCGGCTCGACGCGCGCCGCCCGGGCCAGCCCGGGCATCGTGGCGGCCAGCGACAGTTCGTCGGCGCGGCCGGCGTACACCCCGCCGAGCATCGGGTCGACGAGCCGGTCCACCACCTCGTCGCCGAGCCGCCGCCGGACCAGCCCGCCGACCGTCGGGTCCTCGTCCGGACCGAGCAGCGGGCGGCCTCCGTCGGTGTCCCGCTCCGCCGCCGGCCGGGCCACCGGGGCCACCGCGGCCAGGTCACCGGGTACCCCGACCAGGGTGCCCGGGGGCATCGGCCGCAGCTCGCCACCGATCGCCAGCGCGGCCCGCCCGATCGCCGGGTGCACCAGCGCGTCGGCCAGCCCCACCCGGCGGGCCAGGGCGACCGCCGCCGAGTCCCCGCCGGCCGGATCCCGGGTCAGGAACGCCTCGGCGCCGAACTCGACCGTCGCACCGCCCAGCGACCCGGTACGCAGCTTGCCGCCGAGCGCACCGGACTGCTCGTACACGGTGATCTCGGTGTCGGCGGGGAGCCGGTCCCGCAGCCGGAGCGCGGCGGCCAGCCCGGTGATACCGCCGCCGACCACCGCGATCCGCGGCCCGCCGGACCGTGTCGTGTCGTTCACCCCGGTGCCCGCCTCTCGGTCAGCTCGCGGACGCTTCGTGGACCAGGGCGACGACCCGGGTCAGTACGTCGGGATCGGTCTCCGGCAGCACGCCGTGCCCGAGGTTGAAGACGTGCCCGGGGGTGGCCGCACCCTCGCCGAGCACCCGGCGCACCTCGGCCTCGACCACCGGCCAGGGCGCGAAGAGCACGGCCGGGTCCAGGTTGCCCTGCACCGCCCTGTCCGGCCCGATCCGCACCGTCGCCGCGTCCAGCGGGGTACGCCAGTCCACCCCGACCACGTCCGCCCCGGCCTCGCCCATCGCGCCGAGCAGTTCGGCGGTGCCGACCCCGAAGTGGATCCGGGGCACGCCCGCGTCGGCGAGCCCGCGCAGCACCGCCGTCGAGTGCGGCAGCACGAACCGGCGGTAGTCGGCCTCGGAGAGCGCCCCGGCCCAGGAGTCGAAGAGCTGCACTGCCGCCACGCCCGCGCCGACCTGCACCTTCAGGAAGGCGAGGGTGATCTCGGCCAGCCGGCCCAGCAGCGCGTGCCAGACGTCCGGTGCGCCGTGCATCAGCGCCTTGGTGCGTACGTGGTTGCGCGACGGCCCGCCCTCGACGAGGTAACTGGCCAGGGTGAACGGCGCTCCGGCGAAGCCGATCAGCGGGGTGTCGCCGAGTTCGGCGACGAGCAGCCGGACCGCCTCGTCCACAAAGGACACGTCGGAGGGGTCGATGGCCCGGATCCGGTCGACGTCGGCGAGGGTGCGTACTGGTTCGGCCACCACCGGGCCGGTGCCGGGCACGATGTCCAGGTCCACCCCGGCCGCCGCCACCGGTACGACGATGTCGCTGAACAGGATCGCCGCGTCGACGCCGTGCCGGCGTACCGGCTGGAGGGTGATCTCGGCGACCAGCTCCGGCCGGCGGCACGACTCCAGCATCGGGATCCCGGCCCGCACCTCGCGGTATTCCGGCAGCGAGCGCCCGGCCTGCCGCATGAACCAGACCGGGGTGTGTGGCACCGGCTGGCGCCGGCAGGCCCGGACGAACGGCGAATCGGCCGGGCCGCCCGGGGCCGGCTGGTCGTCTCGGGCCACGTCGCCCGCAGTCGTGGTGGTCATCGGCGCCATCGTGCCACGCGCCCCGTTCCCGGCGACGCGCACCGCCGGGTTTTGTGGCGTGCCAGACGTACCCGATGTGCGGTGCGCCGGGCCGACCGGCCGCTCCGACCGGCGCGGCGCCCCACCACCGCGCCGACGATCGGCTTAGGCTGCGGATATGGCCTCCCCGATCGTCCAGCCCGAGACCTTCGCCCGCGCGGTGGCCGGGTTGCGGTCGGCGGCGCCGCGCGCGGAGATCGTGCTGGAGGAGGTGGGCGCCCCGCAACGGCTGGCCCCGTACGCCTTCGCGCTGGCCGCGAGCGTGCGGCGCGACGGCGAGGAGGTGGCCACCGGACGGCTGATCCTGCTGCACGACCCGGCCGGACACGAGGGTTGGGAGGGGACGCTGCGCCTGGTCACCTACGTCACCGCCGAGCTGGAGATCGACCTCGCCGCCGACCCGCTGCTGCCCGCCGTCGGCTGGACCTGGCTGACCGACGCGCTCCAGGCGCGGGACGCGGCCCACCGGGCGCTCGGCGGCACGGTGACCCAGACCATGTCGACCCGGTTCGGCGAGCTGGCCGGCCCGCCGGCTGCCGGTGACATCGAGATCCGCGCCTCCTGGACCCCGGTCGACGACGACCTGCGGGCACATCTGCTGGCCTGGTGCACGCTGCTCGCCTCCACCGCCGGGCTGCCGCCGCCCGGTGTCACCGCGCTGCCGCACTCCCGGCCGGCCGGCGCCGCCTGACCAGCCGCAACTTCTGCCGAACCTCGTACGCCCCAACCGCTTCGGCGGCCCCAGCCGCCCCACCGGACCCGACTCGCCGGACCGGCTGCGCGACCCGAATCCTGGCGAAGACTAGGGTTGTCAGGTGACCGACGAACCACCCCTGCGCCGTCGGGCCGCGCAACGCCGAGCAGGGGACGAGCCGCACAGCCTTCCGGTGTCCGCGCCGGATCCCGAGACAGTGGGGCCCGACCCAACGCCCGGCGGGCCCGTACCGCTTCTCACCCCTCGCGACGGCACTCCAGCCCCCGTCGAGACACCCGCCGGCCTGGCCGACGTGGTGTCCCGGTTCGGGGCCGGCACCGGCCCGGTCGCCGTCGACGCCGAACGCGCCTCCGGCTACCGCTACAGCCAGCGGGCCTACCTGGTCCAGCTCCGGCGGGCCGGGGCCGGCACCGTGCTGATCGACCCGCTGCCACTCGGCGACCTACGCACCCTCGACGAGGCGATCGCGGATGCCGAATGGGTGCTGCACGCCGCCAGCCAGGATCTCGCCTGCCTCGCCGACCTCGGGCTGCGGCCGAGACGCCTCTTCGACACCGAGCTGGCCGCCCGGCTCGCCGGCTTCGAACGGGTCGGTCTGGCCGCACTGACCGAACAACTGCTCGGCTTCACCCTGGAGAAGCACCACTCGGCGGCGGACTGGTCCAGCCGGCCGCTGCCGGAGTCCTGGCTGACCTACGCCGCGTTGGACGTGGAGATGCTCACGGAACTGCGGGACAAGCTCGCGGCCGAGCTGGAGCGGCAGGGCAAGGCGAAGTGGGCGGCCGAGGAGTTCGCCGCGCTGGTGGCCTGGGGCGCCCAGCCGGCCCGGCAGCGGCCGGACCCGTGGCGGCGGACCTCCGGCATCCACCGGGTGCGCGGTGCCCGGGCGCAGGCTCGGGTGCGGTCGCTCTGGTACGCCCGGGACGAGATCGCTGCCCGCCGTGACTCCGCGCCCGGCCGGGTGCTCCCGGACGCCGCGATCATCGCCGCCGCCGAGATGGACCCGAAGGACGAGCGGACCCTGCTGATGCTGCCCGGCTTCGGCGGCCGCTCGGTACGCCGGCTCGTCCGGACCTGGCTGGACGCCCTCGCCGACGCTCGGCAACTGCCGGACGACGCGCTGCCGGTGAGCCCGACGATCGACGGGCCGCCCCCGCCGCACCGCTGGGCCGAGCGGGACCCGGTGGCAGCCGCCCGGCTGGCCCGGTGCCGCGAGGTGGTGACCCGGATCGCCGCGGCGCACACCCTGCCGCCGGAAAACCTGATCACTCCCGACTCGGTACGCCGGCTGGCCTGGATCCCGCCGGAGGAGATCACTCCGGAGACGGTGGCCGAGACCCTGGGTGGGTACGGCGCTCGGAGCTGGCAGGTCGGCCTGATCGCCGAGGAACTCGCGCTGGCACTGGTCGGGCCGACCTGACCCGCCCACTCCGGCCCGCCGGCAGCAGGTTCTCCGGCGGGCCAGAGTAGCGGCGCAGTTCTCCGCCGGGCCGGAGCGGCGGCACAGGTCAGTGGTGCAGGTGCAGGGCGGGCCGGCGGATGCCGAGCAGCTCGTCGCGGATCCTGCACCACTGCACGGCGTGCCGGATGCCGTCGGCAACGGAATACTCGGGCTTCCAGTCGAGCAGCAGGCGGGACCGGGTGCTCCGGGTGAACGAGCCGGCCGCGTCGCCGGGGCGGCGCGGCGCCTCGCGGGTGCGTACCGGCCCGACCGCCTCGGCGAAGGCGGCGACGAGTTCCCGGACGGTGGTCCCGTCGCCGGTGCCGAGGTTGACCGCCTCCACCGACCGGTCGCCGCCGGGCGGCAGGATCTCGTCGAACCGGCGCAGCGCACAGACGTGTGCCCTGGCCAGGTCCCAGACATGGATGTAGTCGCGGATTCCCGAGCCGTCCCGGGTGGGCCAGTCGGTACCGGTGATCGGGAACTCCCCGCCGTCGGTCCAGGCGTCGATCAGCTTGCCCAGCGCGTGCGTCGGCCGGGGCACCTGGAGACCGGTACGCAGCAGCGGGTCGGCACCGATCGGGTTGAAGTAGCGCAGCGAGAGCGCCCGCAGCGGGGTGGCCCCGGCGGTGTCCGCTAGCACCGTCTCCATCATCGCCTTGGTCCGGGCGTACGGGCTGGCCGGCTCCAGCGGTGAACTCTCGTCGACCGAGAGGTCGGCACCGGTACGGTAGATCGCCGCCGAGGAGCTGAAGACGTAGCGGGTGACCCCGTTGCGGAGGATGTGGTCGAGGAAGTCGAGCGACTTGGCGACGTTCTCCCGGTAGTAGCGCAGTGGCTCGCTGACCGACTCCGGCACCACGATGAGCGCCGCCGCGTGCACCACCGCGCCGATCTCCGGGTGCTCGGTGAAGATCCGGTCGAGCAGCACGCCGTCGGAGATGTCGCCCCGGTAGAAGGTCCGTCCCCGGGTGAACTCGACCCGCCCCGTGCAGAGGCTGTCCAGGATCACCGGTTCGATGCCCTCGTCCAGGCAGGCCGACGCGATGGTGCTGCCGATGAAGCCGGCACCACCGGCGACCAGCACCTTCACCCGGACTCCTGGCTGATTGGAGGCTTTTTCACAATTGCTCGGCGTTTAGCCGGCAATAGCGGGATTACCGACGCACCCAGCCGGACAATATGTGGTCCGAGCCACACGGGGGGCACGAACGACACTAGTTACTGGCTAGTAGCATCCGAGGTACCCGCCCACCCGGGCCCCTGCGGCAAGGAGGCTCCAGTGCCCCGTGAAGTCCGGGACGTCGTCTTCGTTGACGGCGTCCGCACCCCGTTCGGCAAGGCAGGTGGGATGTACGCCCACACCCGCGCCGACGACCTGGTGATCCGCTGCATCCGCGAACTGCTGCGGCGCAACCCGCAACTGCCGCCGGAGCGGGTCGACGAGGTGGCGATCGCCGCCACCACCCAGATCGGCGACCAGGGCCTCACCATCGGCCGTACCGCCGCGCTGCTCGCCGGGCTGCCCAAGACGGTGCCCGGGTACGCCATCGACCGGATGTGCGCCGGGGCGATGACCGCGGTCACCACGGTGGCCGGCGGGATCGCGATGGGCGCCTACGACGTGGCGATCGCCGGTGGGGTCGAGCACATGGGCCGGCACCCGATGGGCGAGGGCGTGGACCCCAACCCGCGGATCCTGGCGGAGAAGCTGGTCGACCCCTCCGCCCTGGTGATGGGCTCCACCGCGGAGAACCTGCACGACCGGCTCCCGCACATCAGCAAGGAGCGCGCCGACGCGTTCGCGCTCGCCTCGCAGGTCAAGACCGCCAAGGCGTACGCCAACGGCAAGCTCCAACCCGACCTGGTGCCGGTGGCGACCCGCGACCCGGAGACCGGCTGGGGACTCGCCACCGCCGACGAGGCACCCCGGGAGACCTCACTGGAGAAGCTGGCCACCCTGAAGACACCCTTCCGCCCGCACGGCAAGGTCACCGCCGGCAACGCGGCCGGGCTCAACGACGGGGCCACCGCCAGCCTGCTCGCCGCCGAGGACGTCGCCCGGGAACTCGGGCTGCCGGTGTCGATGCGGATGGTGTCGTACGGCTTCGTCGGGGTGGAGCCGGAGGTGATGGGCTACGGCCCGATCCCGTCGACCGAGAAGGCGCTGCGGATCGCCGGGCTGTCCATTGACGACATCGACCTCTTCGAGCTGAACGAGGCGTTCGCGGTGCAGGTGCTGGCCTTCCTCGACCACTTCGGCATCGCCGACGACGACCCCCGGGTCAACCAGTGGGGCGGGGCGATCGCCATCGGCCACCCGCTCGCCTCCTCCGGGGTACGACTGATGACCCAGCTCGCCCGGCAGTTCGCCGAGCACCCCGAGGTGCGGTACGGCCTCACCGCGATGTGCATCGGGATCGGCATGGGCGGCACAGTCATCTGGGAGAACCCGAACTGGGAAGGCGGCGACGACAAGTGACGGTTCCGCGCAACCCCAACGAGGTGGTCACCCGATCGCTGCTCCGGCTGGTGAACCTGCCGGGGCTGGACCGCCCGGCCGCGCTGATCACCCTGGACAACGGCCTGGACCACACCAAGCCGAACACCTTCGGCCCGGCCGGTCTGTCCAGCTTGGACAGCGCGATCACCGAGGCGCTCGCCGCCGAGCCGGCGTTCGTGGCGGTGACCGGCAAGCCGTACATCTTCTGCGTCGGCGCGGACGTGACCGGCATGCCGCTGCTCGCGGACCGGGACCAGGCCCGCGAGATCGGCCGACTCGGGCACCGCGTCTTCGGCCGGCTACGCACCAGCGCCGTGCCGACCTTCGCCTTCGTCAACGGCGCGGCGATGGGCGGCGGGCTGGAACTGGCGCTGCACTGCCACTACCGGACGCTCTCCGGCGGCGCCGCCGCGCTGGCCCTGCCCGAGGTGTCCCTCGGCCTGGTGCCCGGCTGGGGCGGCACCCAACTGCTGCCCAACCTGATCGGCATCGCCGGTGCCGCCCAGGTGATCATCCAGAACCCGCTGATGCAGAACCGGATGCTCAAGCCGAAGCAGGCCGCCGAGCTGGGCATCGCGGACGTACTCTTCGCGCCGGCCGACTTCCTGGAGCGCTCGCTGGAGTGGGCCGCGCAGGTGGTGCGCGGCGAGGTCCAGGTGACCCGGCCGGAGGTCGACCGGGAGATGTGGGACGGCGTGCTCTACTTCGCCCGGCAGACGCTGGACGAGCGACTGCACGGCGCGGTACCGGCCGCCTACCAGGCGCTGGAGCTGCTGGAGCTGGCCCGCGAGGCGCCGGACGGGCCCGCCGAGGGCGACCCGGACCGGCTGCCGAAGGGAATGGCCGCCGAGGTGGAGGCGCTGGCCGAGCTGGTCTTCAGCGAGGAGCTGCGCAGCGGCCTCTACTCCTTCGACCTGGTGCAGCGCCGGGCCAAGCGGCCGGCCGGTGCCCCCGACAAGGGCCTGGCCCGGCCGGTGACCAAGGTCGGCATCGTCGGCGCCGGCCTGATGGCCTCGCAGCTCGCGCTGCTCTTCGCCCGCCGGCTCCAGGTGCCGGTGGTGCTCACCGACCTCGACCAGTCCAGGGTGGACAAAGGCGTCGGCTATGTGCACGCCGAGATCGACAAGCTGGTCGGCAAGGGCCGGCTTCCCGAGGGTACGGCCGCCAAGCTGCGCGGCCTGGTCAGCGGCTCGGTCGACAAGGGCGTCTTCGCCGACGCCGACTTCGTGATCGAGGCGGTCTTCGAGGACCTGGCGGTGAAGAAGCAGGTCTGGGCGGAGCTGGAGAAGATCGTCTCGCCGGAGGCGGTACTCGCCACCAACACCTCGTCGCTCTCGGTCAGCGCGATGGCCGCCTACCTGGAGCACCCGGAGCGGGTGGTCGGGTTCCACTTCTTCAACCCGGTCGCGGTGCTGCCGCTGCTGGAGATCGTCCGGGGCGAGCGGACCGACGACGCCACCCTGGCGACCGCGTTCGCGGTCGGCAAGGAGCTGCGCAAGTCCTGTGTCCTGGTCGCCGACGCGCCGGCCTTCGTGGTCAACCGGTTGCTGACCCGGTTCCTCGGCGAGATCATCGCGGCCGTGGACGCCGGCACCCCGCCCGAGGTGGCGGACGCCGCACTCGACCCGCTCGGCCTGCCGATGCGCCCGCTGGCGCTGCTCCAGCTCGTCGGGCCGGCGGTGGCGTACCACGTCGGCGGGACGCTGCACGCCGCCTTCCCGGACCGGTTCGCGGTCAGTGAGAACCTGAGGCGGATCGCCGAGTCCGGCAAGCCGCTGGTGGTCGACGGCGACGTCAACCCCGAGGTGGCCGGGCTGCTGGAGGTCGGTTCCGCGCCGCTGCACGCCGAAGAGGTACGCCGGCGGGCGCTGGACGCGCTCGCCCAGGAGATCCGGCTGATGCTGGACCAGGGTGTGGTCGCCGAGCCGCAGGACATCGACCTCTGCATGATCCTCGGTGCCGGCTGGCCGTTCCACCTCGGCGGCGTCACGCCGTACCTGGATCGGACCGGCACCTCCGAGCGGGTCACCGGCCGCCGCTTCCTGCCCCGGGGCGCGGCCAGCCTGCCCGCCTGACCGACACCCACCCATCCCCCCACGATCGCGGTGATCAGGGACCTGTCCCGGCGAGTCGCACGGCGCGCTGTGCGACCCTGATCCCTGATCACCGCGATCTGCCCGGGCGCCTGCGGCGTGCGGCGATTTGCCCGCCCGACCGGGCGGGGGCGCCGGCCGGGCAGGCATCGAGATTCGCGTACCGGACTGAACTGCCACTGGACGTCGACTGGATTCGTCCCGCCGGGAGGACCCGGGAGGTCTCCTTCACCGAGTCTCCACGACGGGCACACACCCGCCCCGCACCGGCTGCCTAGCGTCGGTGACATGCGTGTCAAGCTGATCCTGCCGGCCCTGACCGAGGCAACCAGCCCGTTCTTCCGACCGATCAAGTACTCCCTGATCGCCGGGCACCGCTACCTGGTGCCGAACTCGATTGTGGTTTCCCGGGGCTGCCCGCACCACTGCGACTTCTGCTACAAGGACGCCTTTTTCGCCGGTGGGAAGTCGTTCTACACGCAGGCGGTCGACGACGCGCTGGCCGAGATCGACCGGCTCCCCGGCCGGCACCTCTACTTCCTCGACGACCATCTGTTCGGCAACCGGCGGTTCGCCCGGGCCCTCATCGACGGGATGGCCGGGATGGGCCGGCTCTGGCAGGCCGCCGGCACCGTCGACGCGGTACTCACGCCGGACCTGCTCGAACGTGCCGTCGACGCCGGGCTGCGCAGCCTCTTCGTCGGCTTCGAGACGGTCAACGACGGCAACCTGGCGGCCACCCGCAAGCGGCAGAACGTCGGCCGGGACTACTCGGCGGTGGTGCGGCGGCTGCACGAGCACGGCGTGATGGTCAACGGCAGCTTCGTCTTCGGGCTGGACGACGACGAGCCGGATGTCTTCGACCGTACGGTCGGCTGGGCGGTCGAGCAGGGGGTGGAGACGGCCACCTTCCACATCCTCACCCCGTACCCGGGGACCGCGCTGTACGACCGGATGGCCGCACAGGACCGGATCCTGCACCGGGACTGGGACCGGTACGACACCCGCCAGGTCGTCTACCGGCCGAAGCGGCTCACCCCGACCCAGCTCACCGACGGCTACCGGCGGGCCTACCGGGACTTCTACCGCTGGCCGGCGATCTGGCGCGGAGCCGCCACGAAGGAGAGCCTGCGCGGCCGGCTGCGGCATGTGGCGTACGCGGGCGGCTGGAAGAAGTTCGAGCCGGCCTGGGACGCGGTTATCCGGGCCGGCCGGGTGCTGCACGCCCTGCCGCTGCTGGAGGCGGTGCTCGGCGGCTTCGGCGAGCGGCCCGCGGGCAGCGGTGGTGGCCGGGCCGGCGAGGGCGGGGCGAATCCGGTTGCGCCGTCGCTCGCGCCCGTCGACATCCAACGGCATGGATCTCGACGACGTCGCGCCGGTCCGGGCCGGGGCACGCGCCGTGCTCGGAGTCGACTTCAGCTCGGTGGCGACCACCGCCGCCGCCCGCCGGGCGGCCGACCTGGCGGTCCCGTGCCGGTACGTCGTCGCCCGGCTGCCCGGTGCCCCGCTGCGGGACGGCTGCCGAACGCGTACGCCCTGCTCGCCCGGCTGCCGGGCTAGCCCGGGCCCCGCCACACCGCTGCGGTGCGGAGGGGTCCGGTACTACCGTTTCGCGCCGGTACGCCGCAGCTCAGTCGGCGTGCTCGGCGGCGCTCCGCTCGACGCAGAACTCGTTGCCCTCCGGGTCGGCGAGCACCGCCCAGCCGGTGCCGTCCGGCCGCCGGTGGTCCGCGACCAGGGTGGCGCCCAGCCCGAACAGCCGGTCGACCTCCTCGTCCCGGGTCCGGTCGGTCGGTTGCAGGCAGACGTGCAGCCGGTTCTTACCCGACTTGCCCTCCGGCACCCGCTGGAAGAAGACCTGCGGCCCGACGCCGTCCGGCGCCAGCAGCGTGATCTCGTCGTCGCCGGGCTGGTCCTCCGGACGCAGGGACCGGTCCAGCACCTTCGCCCAGAAGCTGGACAGCCTGTAGGTGTCGGCACAGTCGAAGCTGATGTTGTGGATGATGGAACTCACGAATCCTCCATGCTGGAGTGTGCGCCTCGCGGAGGAACGCGGATCGGTCAGCGGTGGCCGAGGCGAGGCGCGGGACAGGACAGCGCAACCATCTACCGCACCTCCCTCCGATGATCCGGGCTGACGGCGGCAAGCCTGGCACGACGGGACGGGATCGGCAACCGGGTTTTCCACCGTCGTCGGGCCGGACCCGGGCGGCCCGGCTCGACGAGCGGGGTGCGGCCGGGCGGCTCAGTCGGCGAGTCGGTGCAGCACGAAGAGCCCGCCGTGCCGGGGCTGGTCGAGGCGCTGCTCGTCAGTGCTCACGTACTCGTCGAGCAGCGCGCAGATCCGGCGGTCGAGTTCGGCGATGTCCTCGACCGACAGGTGCAGCGCGAACCGTGCCAGTGTCTGCACCGAGTCGCCGCCGGCCTCGCGTAGCTCGTGTTGGAACGCCTCGATGGGAGCCAGCCGGGAGACCCGGGTGGCATCGGTGAGCCACCAGGACTGCCGGGTCGACCGGTACGGCTTCTCCAGCGCGCCGCTGTTCCCGGCACGCACCGATCCCGGCTCCAGCAGCCCAGCGTCCACCAGGTGCCGGACGTGGTAGAGCACCGTACCCGGGTCCCGGTCCAACCGATTCGCCAACTGCTTGTTGGTCAACTCCTGCTCGTGGCAGAGCCGCAGGATGCGCAGCCGCAGCGGATGGGCCAGCGCCTTCGCTTCCCGGACCGTCGCCTCCCGCCGCTCCGTCGCCTGAGGCCGCTGCTCGGCCTCGCGCCGCTCCGTCGCCTGACGACGCCGCCGGGAGGCGTCGGTGCCGGGAGCCTCGGCGATGGTGCCGGTCGGTTGCCGGCCGGTGCCCTGTTCGCGCATGGCGAAAGCGTAGTCGACCGGTGGAACCAATCCACCGATGGAGTGTTCTCCATCGGTGTGTAATTCTCCACCGATGCTCCAGCTCGGCCTGCTCGCCGGGATGATCGTGGTCACCGACGACCGGATGGACGCCGCCGAACGCGACGCCGAGCAGCCGGGCGGACACCACTGACCGCGAAGGGCGGGCAACCACCCGGCAAGGGGTGGCAACGCCAAGCACATGGATGGCCACCAGGCGGTGAGCGACACGCCGGAAATCCCGCCGGTACACCGGCTGGACCGCTTCGGCCGTAAGGATGAGCGGTCAGGCCGGCTGGTCCGCTGGGCCGAGAGGAAGCACGACGACAGGCAAGGAGCGACCGGTGCCCCTCCCACAGCTTCGCCGGGTCCGCTGGGCCGTACGCGCCACCCTGGCCCTCGGGGTCGCCGCCTCGGTGGTCGCCAACATCCTGCACGCCCGGGACAACCCGATCAGCCAGGCCATCGCCGCCTGGCCGCCGCTGGCCCTGCTGCTCACCGTCGAGTTGATCTCACGGGTACCGGTGCACCGCCGCTCGTTGGCGTTCGCCCGGATGGCGGCCACCGCCACCATCGCCGGGATCGCCGCCTGGGTGTCGTACTGGCACATGGTCGGGGTGGCCGCCCGGTACGGCGAGACGGGCGCGTCGCCGTACCTGCTGCCACTGTCGGTCGACGGCCTGATCGTGGTGGCCAGCATCTGCCTGGTCGAGCTGGGCGGCCGGATCTCCGCCGCCCAGGCCGCGACCTCCGCCGAGGCGACCCGGTCCGGTCCGGCGGCAGAGTCCGCCGAAGCCGGCGCCTTCACCCGGACCGGGGAGTTCGACCGGGTCATCCTGGGAACCGAGCGGGCCGCCGGACCGGGCGGGGACGCCGGGACCCGTCGGCGCCCGGCGGCATCGAACGGCGGACCGCTCGGCGCGGTCGAGCCGCTCGGCCGGGGTATCGGCGAAATCCTCGCCATCCCGTCCGGCGACACGGAAACCGGCGTGTCCGGCGGGACGCAGGCAGGCGCGCCCGGCACGACCGGCGCGGCAGCGCCACCGGACGCCGGAACCGCCGCCAGGACCAGGAAGGCGCCGACCGGAGCGGCCCGGAAGCGGGGCTCGACCGGCCGCGCGGCCGGGCCGGGCGCCGCAGCACGGCCACGCCGGCCGATCACCGAGACCGCCGCTCTGGCCGCGGCGATCCAGGCGGAGCGGCCCGAGGCCAGTGACGCCGACGTGGCGCAGGAACTCGGCATCACCACCGCCCGGCTACGGGCGATCCGCCGCGAGGTACGCGAACTCGACCTCGTCGCCTGAACGCAGAGCCGTTAGCCGGATGCGGGGTCCGCACCGGGGCCGGCCTCCGCCAGGTCGGTCGGGGTGCCGGGCTCGGCCGGCGTACCCGGGACCGGCACGCCGGCCGGGGCGGCCCGGCTGGCCGCCGAGCCCAGCGGGACGGTGCTGGCCGTACTGACCACGCTGTTCGCCGGTACCGGCCGGACCGGCACGGCGACCGGACTGCCGCCGACCGCCGCCGACGCGGCCACCACCGGGGTCGTCTCGGCCGCCGGCAAGGTCACCGTCACCTCCAGCCCGCCGCCGTCCTGGGCGATCGCGCTGACCGTGCCGCCGTGCGCGTCGCAGACCGCCCGGACGATCGACAACCCCAGCCCGGAGCCACGGGCACCGGTACGTTCCCGGCCGCCCCGCCGGAACGCCTCGAACAGCCCTGGTACGTCCGCCTGCTCCACCTCGAAACCGGTGTTGCCGACCACCAGCCAGGCGTGCTCGGGACCCGAGCCGGTACGCACCCACATCCGGCCGTGCAGGTGGTTGTACCGCACCGCGTTCTCGATCAGGTTGCCGGCCAGCCGCTCCAGCAGGCCCGGATCGCCGACCACCGGTGCCGGGGCCAACGCCGTCTCGACCTGGAGCTTGAGCCGGTTGGTCTCGTTCCGGACCGCCGAGAGTGCCGCACTGGCCCCGGTGGCGAGATCGGTCGGCGCCTTCCGGGCCAGCCGGCGGCCCGACTGGGCCTCGCTGCGTGCCAGCACCAGGAGCGCGTCGACCAGGTTGTTGGCCCGTTCCGACGCGTCCCGGACCACCGTGGCCATCCGCCGGTACTCGGCCACGTCCGCCTCGTCGTCGGCCATCGTGACGTCGATCTCGGTACGCATCACCGCCAGCGGGGTACGCAGCTCGTGCGAGGCGTTGGCGACGAAGCGTTTCTGCGCCTCGAAGGCGTCCCCGATCCGGTCCAGCATGGCGTCGAAGGTGCCGGCCAGCTCGGCCACCTCGTCGTCCGCGCCGGAGTAGCGGATCCGCTGGTCGAGGGTGGCCTCGCCGAGCCGTCGAGCCGTCGAGGTGACCTGGTGCAGTGGGCGGAGCGCCCGGCCGGCCACCGCGTACGCCCCGGCGACCCCGACGATGCTGATCACCAGCAGCGCCAGCAGCCCCTTGACCAGCAGTTCCCGGGTGGCCGTCTGCGCCATCTCCTGCTGCCACTGGCGCGCCCCGACCGTCCGGCCGTCGGAGAGTTCGAGCATCGGGTTCGACCTGAGCTGGATGTCCGGGGTCAGCGCGTCCCCGACCAGCAGCCAGGCGAGCAGCACCAGGATCGCCCCGGCGCCGATCAGCAGCACGCCGTTGAGCAGGGTCAGCCGGAGCCGGAGGGTGGGCCGCACCCGGGGCCGGCGGCGGGTCAGATAGACGGTCACACGCTCACCTGCCCCGGCACGTACGGGTCCGGCACCCGGTAGCCGGCCCCGACCACCGTCTCGATCAGTGGAGGATCACCGAGCTTCTTCCGCAACGTCATCACGGTCACCCGGACGGTGGTGGTGAACGGGTCGGTGTTGGCGTCCCAGACCCGTTCCAGGAGTTCCTCGCTGGACACCACCGCCCCGCGCGCCTTGACCAGTTCCTCCAGCACGCCGAACTCCTTACGGGTCAGGTCCACCGCCGCCCCGGCCCGGGTGGCGACCCGCCGCGCCGGGTCGACCACCAGGTCTGCCACGGTCAGCACCGGCGGGGTGACCGGGGTGGCCCGGCGGCCGAGGGCCTGCACCCGGGCGACCAGCTCGTCGAAGGCGAACGGCTTCGGCAGGTAGTCGTCGGCGCCGAGCTGGAGACCCTCCACCCGGTCGGCGACCGTACCGCTGGCGGTCAGCATCAGCACCCGGGTCAGCGCGCCCGAGGTGACCAGGTCGGCACAGATCTGGTCGCCGTGCACGCCCGGCAGGTCCCGGTCGAGCACCACCACGTCGTAGCGGGTGACGAAGGCCATCTCGTGTCCGGCCGAGCCGTCGTAGGCGACGTCGACCGCCATGCCCTGCCGGCGCAGCCCACGGACGATCGCATCGGCAAGGTTGCGCTCGTCCTCCACCACCAGTACCCGCACCACGACCTCCCCGGCTGCCTGTAGGGGACAACCTATCCGTGCCCGACAAGTGACAGCTCGCAGGCGCCGGCCCGGCCGGCTATCCGGGCAGCCGCCACACCCCGATCGAGGCGTCCAGCCGCCGGCAGTGCAGCGCGGTCGCGGTCAGCCCGCAGTCGCCGGAGACCCCGGACAGCACTGTCACAAGCCGGCCCCGCCAGGTCGCCGGATCGAACTCCACCACCCAGGCCCGGCGGTCCGCGCCGTACCGGACGCCGATGAACCGCGATCCGTGCGGGGTGAACAGTCCCCAGGCACCGAGGTCGGCGAGTACCCGTCCGCTGGCCGGATCGAGCACGGAGAGCGCCTCGGTCTCGCCGGCCCCGGCCCCCTCGGCGGCGACCAGGGCGTCACCGACCCTCCAGATGCCGATCCAACGCTCGTCCGACCAGCGGGTACGGCCAGTTTGCGCGTCCCAGACCCGTACGCCGCGCTGGGAGCGCAGGCTGCACAGGTCGGCCCCGCAGGCGAACGGCCCCCGCTCCACGCCGGGCTGGGCCGGCAGCGACCAGCGCCGGTCCAGCCCCGGCAGCCCGTACGCGGTCACCGCGCTCTCTTCGTACACCACGAAGAGGCCGGCGGCGACCGCGGCCCGCCAGTTGGTCCGCGGCCCGGCGCCCGGCGGCGGCATCTGGACGGCCCGCACGACCGCGCCGGTGCCGAGGTCGCGCACCTCGACCCGGCCGGACGGCAGGGCGAGGACCAGGGTCGAGGCCCGCACGGGTGCCCTCGGGTCGGCCGCCGACACGTCGAACGACGGCAGGGCGCCGGCCGGCACCGGCAGCGACCAGCGCACGGCACCGGAAGCCGGGTCCACCGCCTCCAGCGTGCCGGGCCGGTTCTCCGCGCCCGGCCGCCAATCCTCGGCTGCCGCCCAGAGCACCAGGTCACCGCCGCTGCTGACCACCATCAGGCTCGCCTCGCGCTCCCAGGCCACGGCGCCGGCCGACACCTCCAGCACGGTCAGCCGGGCGACCCTGTCCAGCAACGGTTCCGGATAGCGCGCCAGCAGCAGGTGCTCGCCGACCACCTGGAGGCTCCCGATGTCGCCGGCCGGCAGCGTCACCCGCCAGCCCAGCTCCGCCGCCGGCAGCCGGTACGCGGCCAGCTCCGGACCGCCCCCACGGGGCCGCTCGGGGTCGACGACGAACATCCAGCCCCGGTCGGCGTGGACGATGGAGCCGAGCCAGGCCGGTACGGCCGCCTCCGGCCAGGGCCGGGAAAACGGGCTGCCAGCGGCCACCATGCCGAGCACCCCGACCAGCACGGCCGCGAGCAACCCCGGCCGGGCCGACCGGCGCCGGCCGGCCCGGCGCGGCGCGGCCCGGTCCGACCCGACCGGCCCGGGACGGGACCCCGCAGCCAACTCACCCAGCTCGATGGTGGGCATCTCCCTCCCTCCCCGACTCCGCCGACCAGCCCGGCGCGTTCCGTCCGGATGGTCCGGTGCGAGCCGGCACGGTGATCCGGCACACTCCGGATATCCCGGAGCGGGTAGCGGCAATTCGGACGCGAAGCCACCTGTACGATGGCGCCTCGTGGCAGTTCCGGTGGTGGACAATTCTTCGGACGCCGAAGCCGGTTCGACCGAAGTCGGTCGATCTCGACGGTGGCGGATCTTCCGAACTCCCGCGCGGGTCGACGTACTGGCCATCGGAGCGTACGTCCTACTCGGCATCTTCGTGTGCGCCAACTACTGGGTCGACGTCAACCACCGGGTGTCGTCGCACCTGCCGACCGACCACAGCTGGTTCGAGTGGCTCTTCGCGCACGGCGCGTACTCGGTGCAGCACCTGGAGAACCCGCTCTTCTCGGCCCGGCAGAACGCGCCGGACGGGGTCAACATGATGGCCAACACCTCGCTGTTGGGCGTCACCCTGCCGCTGGCCCCGCTCACCTGGCTGTTCGGTCCGCAGGTGACGTACGCGCTGTATCTGGGCGGTGCGCTCGCGGCGACGGCCGCCACCTCGTACTGGGCGCTCTCCCGGCACCTGGTCTCCTCGCGGGGCGCGGCGTTCGTCGGCGGGGCGTTCCTCGGCTTCGCGCCCGGCATCATCCACCACGCCAACGGGCAGCCCAACTTCGTCTCCAACTTCCTGCTGCCGCTGATCGTGGTCCGGGTGTTCCGGCTCGCCGAGCCGGGCCGCTGGCTGCGCAACGGGCTGATGCTGGGAGTGCTGGTCGCGTACCAGATCTTCATCAACGAGGAGATGCTGCTGCTCACCGCGCTGGCCTGCGCGGTGGCCGTGCCGCTCTACGTCGCCTTCCGCTGGTCGCTGATGCGCCACCGGATCTGGATCTTCCTGCGCGGCCTCGGCGTCGGCGGCGCCGTGGCGCTGCTGCTGGCGGGCTACCCGATCTGGTACCAGTTCAACGGCCCGCAGTCCTACCGTGGCCTGCAGGGCGGCGTCTTCCACAACTGGGGCGAGGACCTGCGGGCCTTCGTCACCTATTCCCGGGACACCATCGCCGGCTCGCCGGAGGTGGAGAAGACCATCGGGGTCACCGAGCAGAACACCTGGCTGGGTTGGCCGCTCGTCGGGCTGGTCGTGCTGGTCGCCGTGCTGCTCTGGCGGACCTCGGTCGCCGCCCGGATCGCCGCGCTGCTCGGTGCCGGGTTCGCGCTCGCCTCGCTCGGCCGGCAGATCCGTTACGACGGCCGGCTCACCGAGCAGGAGGGGCCGTGGCACCTGCTGCCGGAGGACCTGCCGCTGATCGAGATGATGATGCCGACCCGGCTGAGTCTGGTCACGGTCGCCACCGTCGGGCTCCTGGTCGCGCTCGCCTGGAACGACGTCGCGAAGGGCCGGCCGCGACCGGCCGCCTCGAACGGCGGCGCTCCGGCCGGCGGCTCCGGAAACGGCGTCGCGGCCACCTCCGGCGCGCCGCACCAGATAGCGTCCGGCACGCCGGACGGCAGCGCGACGGCCAACGGCGGCCCGGCGCCGGGTAGTGTCCCGCTCGACGTCGCCGGCCGGGTCGAGCCGGCCCGGCCCCGGCTGCGGATCCTGGCGTACGCCGCGATCGCGCTCGCGCTGCTGCCGCTCGTCCCGCGCCCGCTGCCGGCCATGCACATCGACCCGCCGCCGCGGTTCATCACCTCCGGGGCCTGGCGACCCTACGTGCCGGCGGGCCGGACCCTGGTGCCGGTGCCCATCCCGAGCAACGTGCACGGCCTCTCCACGCTGCGCTGGAGCGCGCTGACCGGGCAGGCGTTCCCGATCCCGGCCGGCTACTTCATCGGCCCGGACGCGCAGGGCTACGGGGTGTTCGGCGCCCCGTCCCGGCCGACCAGCCTGCTGATCTACGGGACGATGGACCGGGGCGCCGCACCGGTGGTCACCGAGGAGAACCGTCGTCAGGCCATCGAGGACCTGCGGTTCTGGCGGGCCTCGGTGGTGGTGCTCGGCGACCACCCGGCCACCCCCGCCCTGCACGTCCTGCTGGCCGGACTGTTCGGCCCGGGGCAGCGGGTGGACGACGTCTGGCTCTGGGACGTCCGACCGCTCGTCGGCTGACCGCCGTTACGACTCCCCTGGGACCGTACGCCGGCAAAGAACCCGGCCGGGCGGCGCGGCCGACGACTCAGCCGACGAGGGCGCGGACGTCCCACACCCAGGCGCCGGAGATGTCCCGGCCCGGCCCGAGCAACTGGTCGAGGGTCTCCTTGACCGGCACGCCCCGGTGCAGGCCACCCTGCACCACGATGGCGGCCCGCCAGTGCCGCAGGTCCTCGATCGCCTGCCGCCGTTCGACCTCACCGATCGGCGGCACCTCACCGGTGGCGGCGACCCGGTCGAGCAGCACCGCGGTCGGGCGGTCCGGCGCACCCCAGCGGGCCTGCGGATCGTCCGGCCCGGTGGGTCCGATGAAGTAGCCGCCCGGGGCGGTGAAGGTCAGCCCGGTCCGGGCCGACCAGAACATCCCGGCGATCGCCTCGGAGCCCCTGGTCGGCGGCACCGCCACGAGGGTACGTCCGGGCGGCACGTACGACCGCCACTCGCCGCTGGCGACGAAGTCCGGTACCGGCCAGACGGGCCTGGTGTGCAGCGGCGTCGGCGCCAGCGGCAGCAGTACGGCGAGCACCGCCCCGGTCCAGAGCAGCCGGACCGGTATCCGCCCGCCGGCCACCCCTGCCCCGGCTTCCGGCAGCGCACGGCTGTCCGCCGCGCCGCCGGCCGTACGCCGGAACACCCCGTCGAAGGAGAGCGCCAGCAGGATCGCCAGGGCCGGTACGCAGATCAGCGGAAACCGGGCCGGCACCGCCAGATCGATCAGCGGCAGCCCGGAGACCAGCCGGTACGGGCCGGGCAGGTCCAGCACCTCCCCGCCCAGCCGCAGGTCCTCGCCGAGCGACAGCGTGGCGAAGACGAGTACGCAGAGCACCAGCGCCCGGACGAGCGGCCGCCGCCACTGCCAGATCGCCACCACCGCGCAGAGCACGATCAGCGCCAGCCCGAAGAAGGAGTTCTCCTCGGTCAGGTTCGGCGAGAGCAGGCCCGGCACCGAGTCGTGACCGGTGATCGACTGCCGGGACGCGGCGGTGAACGACGCCAGGTCCAGCGGGTACGCCTTCGGGTCGAACGGCAGCCCGCGATAGTGCCCCGGCCCGAAGAACTGGAACCACAGCGGGTACGCCAGCAGCACCACCCCGACCAGCGTGCCGACGCCGAGCCGGCCGAGAAACGCCGGAGCCAGCCGCCGGGCGGTGCGCGGGGCCGAGACCGCGTAGCCGACGGTGAACAGCCCGCAGGCCAGCACCAGGAAGGCCAGCACCTCCTCGCCGAGGAAGACCTGATAGCCGACCAGCACTCCGAGCAGTACGCCACGCCGGACCACCCGGTCGGTGCGCGGGTCGAAGACCACCGCGAGGATCGCCGGCACCAGGAACTGCGAGATCATGTGCAGGTGCCCGGTGGCCTGGGAGATCATCCCGGGCGCGAACCCGCAGAACAGGCCGGCGACGGCCGCGCCGAGGCGGGAGTCGACGATCCGCCGGGACAGGAAGAGATACCACGCGGTGGCCGTACCGGCCAGCGAGAGCACGACCGCGAGTAGATAGCTGGTCTGCGAGCCGAAGAGCAGGGTCACCGGGGTCAGCGGCACGCCCAGGCCGAGCACCGAGGTGTTCGCCATCAGGTTGATCCCGTCCGGCGCGTTCAGCGCGGTGCTGTAGAACGGGTTCTCCAGGTGGGTCACCGCCCGGGCGGCCCGGGCCAGCATCCACTCGAAGAGCATCATGTCGTTGCTGGCGTACGTCATCCGGTCCCGGTGCAGCCAGAGTCCGGAGGTGACGTAACCGGCGGCGGCCAGACAGAGCAGCACGACCGCCGCGTCGACCAGCGGACCCCGCCGCCGCGTCGACCAGGCACGCAGTGCGCCGAGTCGGTCGGCGGCGATGCGCCGCACCACCTCCCGGCGGCCGGCGCCGCTGGTCGCCGGCACGGCCGCCGGGACCGCGACGTCCGGCGCGGTCTCGGCGGGTCGACCCGGCCCGCTCACCCGGGCGTGCGGTTGGTCAGTGCGCGGACGTCCCAGAGCCACACGTCGGCGGTACGCCGGGCCGGGCCGGCGAGCTGGTCGACGGTGCTGCGCAGCGCCTCGACGTTGTCCTGCCGCACCGGCAGCACCAGGATCGCGGCCCGCCAGTGCCGCAGCTCGTCCAGGGTCCGCCGGCGCTGCCGGTCGGTCAGCGTCGCCGGCTGGCCGCTGGTGGCGACCCGGTCGAGTACCGCGCTGAGCCCGCTGGGCCGCCCGCCGAACCGGCCGGGGTCGCCGGTGTTGCCGTTGCGGGGAGCGAGGAAGTAGCCGCCCGGGATCTTGAAGTCAAGGTTGGTGGCGGCGGCCCAGCGCATCCCGTTGGTGTGCCCCATCGCCGGGATCGGCACCGGCACCAGCGTCTGGTCCGGGCCGACGTACGGCCGCCACTGTCCGGAGGTGATGAAGTGTGGCACCGCCGGCCGGCTCACCTCGCGCAACGGCAGCGGCAGGATCGGCACCAGCGCGATCGCCAGCGCCGCCACCACCACGGCACGCAGCGCCCGCTGGTCGGCGATCTCCAGCTTCCAGGCCCGGTCGGTGGCGAGCGCGAGGATCAACCCGATCACCACGGTGGTGATCAGGCCGAACCGGGTCGGTACCACCGCGTCGAGCAGCGGGGCCTTCACCAGGATGTCCCACGGCCCCCAGAAGGCGCCCCGGTTCCACCAGGAGATCCGCTCGCCCAGCGAGAAGATCGCGAAGAGCAGGCCGGTCACCGCGAGCGCCCGGATCACCACCTCGCGGCGGAGCCAGACCACGATCGCCACGGTCAGCAGCGCCAGGCTCCAGCCGAAGAAGGCGTTCTCCTCGGAGTAGTTCGGGGCGAGGTCGAGATTGGCCCGCTGGTTGCCGCCGAGCGTGGTGGAGCCGGGTACGAAGAACGCCGCCAGGTCGTTGCCGTAGTCCCGCACCGCGTCGCTGAGCCCGTGGTACGCCTGCCGGCCCGCGAACTGCACGATCAGCGGGTACGTCAGCAGCGCCCCGGCGAGCACGGCGCAGACCGCCAGGCCGGCGCCGAGCGGGCGCCAGGTCGCCTTCCAGCGGGCCGGCTCCTGGGCCAGCACGGCGAGCAGGAAGACCCCGCAGGCCATCGCGGTGAAGAGCAGGATCTCCTCGTTGATGAACGCCTGGTAGGTGACGAGCAGCGCGAGGATCACGCCGTCCCGGACCGGCCGGGTGGAGCGGGTCAGCACCAGTACCCGCCAGACGATGAACGGCAGCAGGAACTGGGAGATGATGTTCGGGTGCCAGTTGGCGTGCGACAGCAGCGCCGGGGAGAAGCCGCAGAGCCAGCCGCCGACGATCGCCGCGATCGGGACGCTGACCAGGTGCCGGGAGATCACGTAGTACCACGCGGAGGCGGTGCCGGCCAGGCCGATCGTCACCAGCACCACGAAGGACACCGCCGGGCCGAACAGCAGCGTCACGGGCACCATCGGGATGCCCAGCCCCAGGATCGCCGTGTTGGCCATCAGGTTGACGCCGTCAGGATAGTTCAACCGGTCGGTGAAGAACGGAAACTCGCCGTGCAGCACCACCCGGACGGAGTGGGCGAGGAAGTACTGCACCTGTGCGGGATCGCTGCTGTAGAGCGAGGCGACCCGGCCGGCCGGGTCGAGCCAGATCTGGCTGGTCACCCAGAGACCGGCGACCAGGAAGGCGGCGTAGACGGCGAGGTCGCGCCGCCAGGTGGGCCAGCGGGCCGGCCGGGTGGCCGGCTGGCCGGTGTTCCGGTCCGGGGTACCCGCGTCCTCGCCCGCGTCGCCGGGACGCCGCGTTCGCTCCTCGTCGGCGGCGGCCGCCGCCGCGGTATCCGAGCCGGTCTCGGAACCGGCGCCCGAACCCGCCGACTCCGCCGCGCCCCCGTCGGTTCCGGTCGCCGTTCGGCTTCCTGACTCGGGGCCCTCCGGGTCCGGCGTGGTGTGCAGACGTGGCTCGGCAAGCGTCACAGTCGGCGGAGTCTACAGGAGTACCCCATTGGTCCCAGTTGCCTGGGCGGCGAGTTTCCGCAGGGCGAGTCGTGTCGCCGGGACCCTGGTCCCCGATCGGTCGAGCTTTCCCGGGTCGCGCCCGAGCCGCGTCCGAGATCTCGTAGGATGTGGCTTCTGTTGACGACTGAGGCGGATCGGGAGCACAGCGGTGGGTTCACTCCCTCGTAGCGGGATCGTCGGCGCGGCCTTCACGCTGGCTCTGCTCACCGGCGGGTGCGGCACCGTCCCGAAGGAACCTCCGGTCGCGCTCCGGGTCGGCTACGACACGCTGGACGGCACCCTCCAGGTGTGGCCCTCGCGGGGCGCCCTGGCCGGTGATCCACAAGCGACCGCGGCGGTGGCCCGGGCCGTCGACGAGTGGCGCTCCCCGGTCGAAGACCGGGTGCACCTGCCCTCCTCCGGCATCCTCTGGCTCGGCGAGGTCGACGGTGGCCGGCTCGCGCTGGTCGCCGCCGACGTGCCCGGCGAGGCGGGGTCCTGGCTGTTGCAGTTGACCGGCGACGGAGCGGACTTCACGGTCGACCGGGCGGTCGAATACACCGATCCGGGCTACCTGGTCTACTCCGACGTGCTGCCGGTGCAGTTGCCCACCGGCCGGCGCTATCTCGTCTCCGCCCGGGTGGACCGGCTCCTCGGGCCGGACCGCCGGCCACTGGCCGTCACCGACGGCCTGACCGGCCCGGTCGCGCTGCCGGCCTGCGCCGCCCGCACCGTCACCGCCCGGCTGCGCCCCAGCGAGTCGCTGCCGAGCGGCAAGGCCGCCGACCGGCTCATCGACCTCGGCACCGGCATCGAGGGGCCGCGCTACCCACTGGTCGGCGACGACACCGGCTCCGGCGCGAAGGTGCTGGACGGCCTCGACACCTGCGCTCTCGGCACCAGGACCGGGCCGTTCGGCAGCATCCCGCACCGGGTGCACGGCGAGGCCCACCCCGGATCGGTGCCGGTCTCCTGGCCGATCGACCGGCTGTCGACGAAGGAGTTGGCCGAGGTCGAGCTGGTGGGTGCCGGGGAGGAGCCGGCCAAGCTCGAACAGCTCAGCTGGCGCACCGACGAGGGCATGATGACGGCGGCCCTGTTCCGGCCCGCCGGAGGTCCGCCGCTGGTCTCGGCCGCCGACCGGCTCGAGCCGCTCCAGGCGTACGTCCTGCCGTTGTCCAGCCCCGTCGTGGTGCTGGTCTGGCAGCCGAGCCCGGAGACCAGCCTCGCACTGCCGGCGAACACGACCCGACTGGTCGACCGCCCCGGCCTGGTCGTGGTGCCGAAGCCGGCCACCCGGGAGACGTTCAGCCTGATCGCCTCGGACAAGACCACCGACCGCTCTGCCGGCGGCAACTGACGACCACTCGACCAGCAGCTCTGGCCGTCGTCGTACCGTGCCTGCCCGGCAGGGCGGGCTCTGGTCGGCGGGAGGGCGGACACGTACCGCCGGGACCGGACGTACGCCTGCCGGTGGGGCGGACGTGGATCGACGCCGACGAGTCCGGTCGGGTGGACCGGGACGTCGGCGCCGACACGTCCGGCGGTCAGCCCCGGCCGTTGCGTCCCTTCGCCGCCCGGTCGCCGTTGGGGGCGGTCACCGGCACCGGCGCGATCGGCTCGTCGTCGAGCTGGGAGACCCAGCCGGTGACGTCCCGGGCCACGTCCTGCGCGGTCAACCCCAGGTCGGCGAGGATCTGCGCCCGGGTGCCGTGCGGCTGCCAGACCGGCGGCACGCCGAGGTCGCGTACCGGCACCCGGAGGTCGGCGTCGCGCAGCGCCTTGGCCAGCGCGTCACCGACCCCACCGGCGCGTACGCCGTCCTCGACCGTGACCACCAGCCGGTGGCTGCCGGCCAGCGTGACCAGCTCCGGCGGGATCGGCCGGACCCAACGCGGGTCGACGACCGTCACGCCGTAGCCCTGCTCGGCGACCCGGGCGGCCACCTCGACGCCGAGCTGCCCGAACGCACCCACCGCGACCAGCAGGACGTCGGTCCGGGCGGACTCGGCGAGCACGTCCACCCCGCCGGAGCCCGAGCCGGTGGCGGTGACCCGGCGCACCGCCGGCAGGTCGGCGACGACAGCACCGGTCGGGAAGCGCAGGATCGTCGGCCCGTCCTCCACCGCGACCGCCTCGCGCAGCTCCGCCCGTAGCGTCGCGGCGTCCCGGGGCGCGGCGATCCGCAGCCCGGGCACCACCCCGAAGACGGACATGTCCCAGATGCCGTAGTGACTCGGCCCGTCCGGGCCGGTGATCCCGGCCCGGTCCAGCACGAACGTCACCGGCAGTTTGTGCATCGCGACGTCGAGCAGCACCTGGTCGAAGGCGCGGTTGAGGAAGGTCGCGTAGACCGCCACCACCGGGTGCAGGCCGCCCATGGCGAGGCCGGCGGCGGAGGTGGCCGCGTGCTGCTCGGCGATGCCGACGTCGTAGACCCGGTTCGGGTACTTGCGGGCCAGCGCGGCGATGCCGGTCGGCTCGGCCATCGCGGCGGTGATGCCGACCACGTCCGGCCGCTCGTCGGCGATCGCGACCAGCTCGTCGGCGAAGACGTGCGTCCACTTCACCGACGGGGTGGCGAGCAGCCTGCCGGTCTGCACGTCGAACGTGCCCGGGCTGTGCAGGCAGTCGGCGTCGTCCTCCTCGGCCGGACGGTAGCCCAGACCCTTGCGGGTCACCGCGTGCACTATCACCGGCCCGCCGAAGCCCTTGGCCCGGCGCAGCGCCGACTCCATCGCGGCCACGTCGTGCCCGTCGACCGGGCCCAGGTACTTGATGCCGAGGTCCTCGAACATCGCCTGCGGCGCGACCGCGTCCTTGATGCCCTTCTTGACCGCGTGCAGCACCTCGTACATCGGCTTGCCGACCAGCGGGGTGGAGCCGAGCGCCTCCTTGACGACGTCCAGCACCTTCTCGTAGCCGGGGTTGAGCCGCAGCGTGGCCAGGTGGTCGGCCAGGCCGCCGATCGTCGGCGCGTACGACCGTCCGTTGTCGTTCACCACGATGACCAGTGGGTTGCGGGCGGCGGCGATGTTGTTCAACGCCTCCCAGCACATGCCGCCGGTCAGCGCCCCGTCGCCGACCAGCGCCACGACGTTGCGCGACTCGCCGCGCAGTGCGTACGCCTTGGCCAGCCCGTCCGCATAGGAGAGCGCGGTCGAGGCGTGCGAGTTCTCGATCAGGTCGTGCTCGCTCTCCGCCTGGCTCGGATAGCCGGAGAGGCCACCCCGCTGGCGGAGCTGGTCGAAGCCCTCCTGCCGCCCGGTGAGCATCTTGTGCACGTACGCCTGGTGACCGGTGTCGAACAGGAAGCGGTCCCGGGGCGAGTCGAAGACCCGGTGCATGGCCAGGGTCAGCTCGACCACCCCGAGGTTCGGGCCGAGGTGCCCGCCGGTCCGGGACACCTTCGCGACCAGGAAGTCCCGGATCTCGGCGGCGAGCGACGCCAGATCCTCGGCGGACATCCGCTTGACGTCCTGCGGTCCACGGACCGCGCCCAACAACCGTCCGGCGGACGTCTCCGACTCCTCCACCGTCATGCCGTCACCTCGCCGCGCTCGGCAGGGGTATCGGGCCGCACGGCGCTGGGCTGGCTGATTCGCTCCCTACACAGGCTCATAGCCGCAGAGTCTATCGGGGCCGGACCGGCCCGCAGCCGGGCCGCCGAAGCAGTGCCACGGATGGCCCCACGCCGCCCAGGTGGCAGAGGTTCGGTGCGCATCCCGGCGCGCAGGGTAGCCGATCGGAAGCGGGTCGGCGGGCGAACCGCTTCGCCGGCCGGTTCCGGGCGGCTGGCGATCAGCAGAGTCCCGTTGACCGGACGGCGCGGCCGTTGCGGACAGTCGACGACTCCACACCGCGAGTGGCGGGTCCGGGATCCGCCGAACGACCGAAAAATCGGGCAGATGCTGCCAAGGGCCGTAGCATGGCCGGTAACCCACCCTCCCCTAAGGTCTCGACATGTCGCCTGCTGGCTCTCGCCCCGAGTGGTCCCCCGGCCGGACCCGAACCACCCCGGCCTCCGGCCAGTACGCCGTCGGCCAGGTCATCGCGGTCGGTATCGTGCTGCTGGTCGCACTGCCGCTGCTGCCGCTGATTCTGCTGATCATCGCCTGGATCCGGCTCCGCGATCGGGCCGCCGCCCGGGCCGCCCGCCGGGATACGGAGGCGGTCCCCACGGCGCCCCGGTCCGCCCTGCACGCCATTCCCTGAGCCCCGCCCCGGCAGCACCGCCCGCGCCGACCACCACTGCCCCGCGTCCTCCGCCGCTGGATCCGGCTGGGTGCCCGCGTACCCGTGCCGAATCTGCGTTGCCTGCCCGGTCGGCGGTCCCGCAGAGTTGCCGGAACCACCGGCAGGTGGACGGCAGCGCAGATCACGGGGAGGCAGCATGTCCGACTTCAACGTCCGTACGGCGAACCTGGCCGCCGTCAATTCGTTGACGAAGTACCCGTCCATCCCGACCTACCACTCGCTCGACCCGCGCAACGGCGGACTGCTCGACGAGACCGTCGCCTTCTCCGGCCGGGTCCAGCTGACCGAGAAGGTCGACGGAGTCAACGGTCGGATCGTCTCGCTGCCCGACGGCAGTTACCTGATCGGCAGCCGCGAGGAGCTGCTCTACGCCCGGGGTGACCTGATCGGCAACCCGGCGCTCGGCATCGTCGAGGCGCTCCGGCCGATCGCCGACCGGTTGCCGCCGGGCGGCCGGGACGCCATCGTGGTGCATTACCTGGAGGTCTACGGCGGCAAGGTGACCGCCGCGTCGAAGCACTACACCGACACCCGGGCGGTGGGCGCCCGGCTCTTCGACGTGGTCGTGCTGGACGACTACGCCGAGCTGCTGGACTGGCCGGCCGAGCGGATCTCGTCCTGGCGGGAGTCGGCGGGTCAGCCGTTCCTCGCCGAGCCGGAGCTGCTGGCCCGGGCCGAGGCCGCCGGGCTGCCGACGGTACCCCGGCTGGCCACGGTCGACGCCGCCGAGCTGCCGACCGATCTGGAGAAGACCCACCGGCTGCTCGGCGAACTCCTGCCGGCCACGACGGTGGCCCTGGACGGTACGCCGGGCCGCGCCGAGGGCGTCGTGCTGCGTTCGGAGACCCGCTCGACGATCGCCAAGGCGCGGTTCCAGGACTACGAGCGGACCCTGAAGCGCCGCCGTACCGGCCGCTGAGCCGGCGGCGGCGGGCGGTGCCCCGGCCCGGGGGGGCCCGCCGCCGCCGGCCCGGGGCCCCCCCCCCCCCGGGCGGGGGCGGGGGGGGGGGTGGGGGGCCCGGGGGGGGGGGGGCCCCCCCCCCCCCCGGCCGGGCTCAGCCCTCGCCCGGCAGCAGCAGCGCCACCAGCTCCACATGTTGGGTCATCGGGAAGAGTTCGTAGCCGCGCAGCGCGGCCAGTCGCCAGCCCGCCTCCCGGAACGTCCGGGCGTCCCGGGCGAAGGCGGCCGGGTCGCAGGCCACGTAGGCCACCGCCCGGGTGGTGGCCGCGGCGACCGCCCGGACGACCTCGGCACCGGCACCGGCGCGCGGCGGGTCCAGCACCACCAGGTCGACCGGCCCGACGATCCGGCGCCGCCGCAGCGCCGGCCCGACCGACGCCCGGACCACCTCGATCTGCGGCAGGTCGCGCAGGTTGTCCCGGGCGGCCTCGACAGCCGGCTCCGCCGACTCCACCAGGGTGATCCGGCCGGCCGGGCCGACCCGGCCGGCCAGCGCCGCCGCGAACAGTCCGGCGCCGCCGTAGAGGTCCCAGGCGGACTCGCCGGCCCGCGGCGCCAGCAGGTCGAGTACGGCCGTCGCCAGCGTCTCCGCCGCCGCCGGATGCACCTGCCAGAACGCCTCCGGCGGCAGCCGCCACGTCCGGCCGACCGCCATCTCCCGGACCCGCTCCGCCGCCCCGTCCCCGGCCGCCGTGCCGTCCCCGGCCGCCGTGCCGCGCCGCCCGCGTACGGTCACGTCGCCGGCCGAGGAGGCGACCACCTCCACCAGGTCGGCGTCGGGCCAGAGCCGGCCGCTGGGCGCCAGCACCGGCAGGTCCTGGATCGCCGGGCGGGCGATCCGGCACCGGTCGATCGGGACCACCTCGTGCGAGCGGTGCTTGAGCAGCCCTGCCCGGCCGGCGGCGTCGACGGCGTACCGGACCCGGGAGCGCCAGCCGAGCGGACCGCCGGGCAGTTCGTCGACCCGGACGTCCAGTTCGGTGACCTCCTCCGGGGACAGTCGGGCCAGCCGGCGTAGCTGCTCGCGTACCACCTCGGCCTTCCAGTGCCGCTGCGCCGCAGGTGCGACGTGCTGGAGGTCGCAGCCGCCGCACCGGTCCGGCCCCGCCCACGGGCACGGCGGGACGACCCGGTCCGGCGAGGCATCGAGTACGGTCACCGCGTCCGCCCGCAGGAAGTCCCGGCGTACCTCGGTGATCTCGGCGATCACCCGCTCCCCCGGCAGCGCGTGCCGGACGAAGACCACCTGCCCGTCCAGCCTGGCCACGCAGTGCCCACCGTGCGCCACCGGCCCGACGGTCAGCTCGACCCGCTCCGCTTCACCGGGGCCCACCGAGGACACCCCGGACCGCTCCCCGGTGCTCATCGGGGACCGGCCGTGTCCCGCCCGGGGGCGGGCGGAGGCTCGTCGAGGTCGGTACCGGCCAGCGGGGGCGGCGGCGCCGGCGCGGCGGCGGTGTTCGACGGCGGAGGCGGGCCGAGCAGGCCACCGACGGCACCGCCGCGCGGGCCCCGGGCCGGTCCGCGGCTGAGCGTGGCGTCGAACCGGTCCAGGTTCTTCCGGGCGGTGGAGGCGAGTTGCCACGGCACGCTGGTCACCATCACCCCGGGCTCGAAGAGCAGCCGGCCCTTGATCCGCAGCGCGCTCTGGTTGTGCAGCAGGTTCTCCCACCAGTGCCCGACGACGTACTCCGGGATGAAGACGGTGACCACGTCGCGCGGCGACTCCCGGCGCGCCGACGCGACGAAGTCGAGGATCGGCCGGGTGATCTCCCGGTACGGCGAGTCGATCACGGTCAGCGGCACGGCCACCCCGTGCCGTTCCCACTCGGCCTGCACCGCCCGGGTGTCCGCCTCGTCGACGTTCACGGTCAGCGCGGTCAGGGTGTCCGGCCGGGTCGCCTGGGCGTAGGCGACCGCCCGCAGGGTCGGCTGGTGCACCTTGCTGACCAGCACGATCGCGTGGTTGCGGGCCGGCAGCACCGGGCGCCCCTCGGCCGGGGTCAGCTCGGCGGCGATCCGGTCGTAGTGCCGGCGGATGCCCAGCATCATGGCGTAGATCACCGCCATCGCGGCGATGGCGATCCAGGCGCCGAGCAGGAACTTGGTGATCAGGACGACCACCAGTACGGCCCCGGTGAGGCCCATCCCGAAGGCGTTGATGGCCCGGGACCGGACCATCCTCCGCCGGACGACCGGATCCCGCTCGGTACGCAGCATCCGGTTCCAGTGCCGGATCATCCCCGCCTGGGAGAGCGTGAACGAGACGAAGACGCCGACGATGTAGAGCTGGATCAGCCGGGTCACCTCGGCCTGGAAGGCGACGATCAGCAGGATCGCGGTCAACGCGAGGAAGACGATGCCGTTGGAGAAGGCCAGCCGATCGCCCCGGGTGTGCAACTGCCGGGGCAGGTAGCGGTCCTGCGCCAGGATCGAGCCGAGCACCGGGAAGCCGTTGAACGCGGTGTTGGCGGCCAGGAACAGGATCAGCGCGGTCGCGCCGGCCACCACGAAGAGCAGGACCCCGCTGCCCAGGATGGCCTGGCCGAGCTGGACGGTCACGGTCTGCTGCACGTAGTCGACCGGGCCGTGCTCGAGCTGCCGGGCCGGGTTCTCCATGAACTGCAGGCCGGTCAGCCGGGACAGCCAGATGATGCCCATGATCATGACGATCGCCACCGAACCGAGCAGCAGCAGCGTGGTGGCGGCGTTGCGGCTCTTCGGCGGCTTGAACGCGGGTACGCCGTTGGAGATCGCCTCCACCCCGGTCAGCGCGGCGCAGCCCGAGGAGAAGGCCCGGAGCAGCAGGAAGGCCATCGCGAAGGCGGTCAGGTTGGCGTGCTCGGCGCTGACCACCAGGTCGGCGCTGGGCGCCCGGAGGTCGTGGCCGAGGACGAAGATCCGGACCAGCCCGGTGAGGATCATCCCGATGATCACGATCATGAAGCCGTAGGTCGGGATCGCGAACGCGGTGCCGGACTCCCGCAGCCCGCGCAGGTTGATCGCGCTCAGCACGACCACCGCGGTCACCGCGACCCCGACCCGGTGCTCGGAGACGAACGGCAGCACCGACCCGAGGTTGGCCACCCCGGAGGAGACCGAGACGGCGACGGTCAGCACGTAGTCGACCAGCAGCGCACTGGCCACCCCGACGCCGAACTTCGGCCCGAGGTTGACGGTGGCCACCTCGTAGTCGCCACCGCCGGAGGGGTACGCGTGCACGTTCTGCCGGTAGCTCGCCACCACGGTGAGCATCACCACCACGACGGCCAGGGCGACCCACGGCGAGAAGAGGTACGCCGAGGTGCCGGCGATCGACAGCGTCAGCAGGATCTCGTCCGGGGCGTACGCCACGCTGGAGAGCGCGTCGGAGGCGAAGACCGGCAGCGCGATGCGCTTCGGCAGCAGGGTGTGCTGCAACTTGTCCGACCGGAAGGGTCGGCCCAGCAGCAGACGCTTGACTAGCGAGGTGGGACTGGCCACAACCGCTAAGGGTACGGCTGCCGGATTCGCCCGGTCGGGCGGTGCGGCCGATCTTCCCGGTGGGCCGGCCGACCCGGCACCCGGTAGCCCGGCACCGGGAGGGCAAGCCCGGTCACGGCTGGCAACCGGCCCGCGCCGGGCCACGTCGCGACGGGCCGTGGCGCGCCCCCTCCGGAGTTCGGGGCGCGCCCGGAGATCCGGCGACGCGGAGGTCGGGCGGCACGGGCGGGGGGCCGGATGACTACGCTCAGGGTGACATCACCCCACCGGACGGGTCGGTCCCACGGTGACCCGGGAGGACTTACCTTGCACGTCGTGATCATGGGCTGTGGCCGGGTCGGCTCGACCCTCGCGCACAACCTGGAGTCGCGCGGCCACTCGGTGGCCGTCATCGACCAGGACGCCGACGCGTTCCGCCGGCTCGGCCCCGACTTCGGCGGGATCACCGTCACCGGCGCCGGGTTCGACGCGGAGGTGCTCCGCCAGGCCGGCATCGAGCGGGCCGACGGCTTCGCCGCCGTCTCCAGCGGCGACAACTCCAACATCATCTCGGCCCGGCTGGCCCGCGAGACGTACGGCGTCTCCCGGGTGGTGGCCCGGATCTACGACTCCAAGCGCGCCCAGGTCTACGAGCGGCTCGGCATCCCGACCGTGGCCACGGTCCGGTGGACCGCCGACCGGATCGTCCGGCATCTGGTGCCGGAGGGGCACGTGGAGATCTTCCGCGACCCGACCAGCACCGTGTCGATCATCGAGGTGCCGGTGCACGACGACTGGATCGGCCGGCCGGTACGCGGGCTGGAAGAGGCCACCGGCGCCCGGGTCGGATACCTGACCCGGTTCGGCATCGCCGCCCTGCCGACCGCGTCCAGCGTGCTCCAGGAGGGCGACCAGCTCTCCATGCTGGTCACCGACGACATCGCCGACCAGGTGACGACGGTGGCGGGTTCGCCGCCGGAAGGAGGGCGCTGACATGCGGGTCGCCATCGCCGGGGCCGGCAACGTGGGCCGCTCGATCGCCCAGGAGCTGATCGAGAACGGGCACCAGGTGATGCTGATCGAGCGGAAGCCGAAGATGCTCCGCCCGGAGCGGGTACCGGCCGCCGAGTGGGTGCTCGCCGACGCCTGCGAGCTGGCCAGCCTCGAGGAGGCCGACCTGGCGAGCTGCGACGTGGTGGTGGCCGCCACCGGCGACGACAAGGTCAACCTGGTGGTCTCGCTGCTGGCCAAGACGGAGTTCGCGGTCCCCCGGGTGGTCGCCCGGATCAACCGGGCCGAGAACGAGTGGCTCTTCACCGACCAGTGGGGTGTCGACGTGGCGGTCAGCAAGCCACGGGTGATGGCGGCCCTGGTCGAGGAGGCGGTGACCGTCGGCGACCTGGTCCGGCTGATGACGTTCCGGCAGGGCGAGGCGAACCTGGTCGAGATCACGCTGCCGCCGACCGCCCCGTACGTCGGGCACCCGGTCCACTCCGTGCCGCTGCCCCGGGACTCGGCGCTCACCGCCATCCTGCGCGGCAAGCGGGTGCTGGTGCCGAGCCCGGACGACCCGCTGGAGGCCGGCGACGAACTGATCTTCGTCTGCACCGCCGAGGTCGAGGACGAGGTCCGCAAGGTGATCCTCGGTCCGGACAGCGTCGAACGGACCCGCGGCAGCAGCAGCGGCTGAGCCGCCAGGCCGATCGGGCGGGGCCTGCCGGCGGCGGTCAGCCGCCGAGCGGGGCCGGTACGGCCGGCACCCGGTTCACCCGGCGGACCGCCCAGATGGTGATCACCAGCAGCAGCGCGTACGGCGGATAGCCGAGCAGCAGCCGGGCGATGCCGAGCGCGGTGTCCATGTCGGCCAGGTAGAGCCCGGCCTGCACACCGACCTTGGCCAGCCACACCACGCCCCACAGCACGGTGAGTCGGGTGAAGGTGCGGACCAGCCGGGGATCCTGCCGCCACTCGGACCGGCCACCGGCGGCGATGATGGACCAGATCCAGCCGACCAGTGGCTGGCGGACCACCGCCGAACCGAGCAGCACCAGCCCGTAGACGATGCCGTAGAGGATGCCGGGCAGGTAGAAGTCCCGCTCGTCACCGGTACGCCAGGCGATCATGGCGCCGATGCCGATCCCGACCAGGCCGTTGACGGCGTGCCGGACCGGCCGCCGCTGGAAGAGCCGGACGACCGCGATCAGCACCGCGACCGCCACCGAGGCGATCACCGCGGGACGCAGCTCGGTGATGATGTTGACCGCGACGAAGACGACCACGGGGACGCTGGACTCGACCATCCCCCGCCAGCCGCCGAGCTGCTCGGCCATCTGCTCGGTCAGGCTGGGAAGCGGTTCCTCCTCCTCGGTCCGGCCTGCCGTCGGGTCGCTGCCCGTGCTGTCGGTGCGGGGCTGTCCAGCGGTCATCTGTGTGTCTTCCGGTCGCGGCCGGAGTCGACGCCGTCCGTGCTCACCGCGGCGACTCCAGCTCGTAGTACGGGTTGTAGATGACTTTACGGTCATCCCGTACCGCCATGCGACCGCGCGCGGTCAATTGCCGGCCCGGCTCGATCCCGGAGATGTGCCGGCGGCCCAGCCAGACCAGGGTCACGATGTCGCTGCCGTCGTAGAGGTCCGCCTCCAGGGTCGGCAGGTTCGTCCGAGGGGTGTAGACCACGGTGCGGAGCCGGCCCGAGACCGACACCACCTGGCCCCGGCGGCACTGCCCGGCCGGGGTGCTGCCGCACTCGGCGCTCTCCCGGAGCAACTCCTCGGCCTCGATCTCGGCCTCGCTCGCGGTGAGCCGTTGCAGGAAACCCCGCCACGAGACTCGGCCCTGGTCGGTCGCCATGACCCGGTGTCACCCTCCTCGACGCGCCCGCCCGGCGCGTCCTCGACACGACTGGCGTGAAGCCGTCCCGCAAGCGTACGCCGGTCGGCACGGGCGCACCTGCCGCCCGGTGGCGGGTTGCCGACCCGCCCGCCGCCCGCGCCCGGATCGGCGACCCCCTGACCTCCGGAATCCGCCCGGACAGGTCCCGCCGACGGCCGGGCGCGTCCGGGTTACCCCCGGGCGCCCGCCGACGGCCGCACCAAAGCGCCGCCACGACCGTTCCGGCACCCACCGCAGGGATACCCGACGGGCACTGGTCAGGCGCCGTCGCGGCGGGGTCGCGGCTCGGGCCGGTGCGGGTGCTGGTGGCCGGAGACCACCCCGTTGACCGGCGGCCCGGACCCGTCGCCCTCCGACTGCGGCTCGGCCCCGGCGGCCGCCTCGCGGGGCAGCCGCAGCGGCAGCGGCTCGCGGACCGGCTTGGCCTCCTGGCCCCGGTCGACCACCAGCCCGTTCAGGCACTCGGCGAGCGACCCGGCCGCGGCCGGGTCGCTGGCGGCACGCCCCTGGAAGACACCCTGGATCATCCAGCGCGGCCCGTCCACGCCGACGAACCGCAGGTCGGCGACGCCGCCGTCCGGGGTACGGACCCGGGCTCGCAGCTCGGTGCCGTACTCCCCGTCCACCTCCTCGGCCACCACCCCGTCGGCCGCCAGCGAGGTGCGGATCTCCTCCCGCCACTCCGGCCAGATGTCCTCGGTACGCGGCGCCGCGAAGACCCCCAACTGGAGGGCGCTCTCGCCGTGCACCAGGACGACCTGCTGGATCACCCCGTCCGGGTTGGCCTGGACGCGTACCTCCACGTCCTGTACGGCCGGGATGCGCAGGCTGCCCAGGTCGAGCCGCTGCACGTCCGGCGGCGCGTCGCCGATGTCGTACGGCCCGCGCCCGGGCCCCTCGGGCTCGGCCGCGGCGGCGAGGTCCTGGGTGTCGGCCGACTGCCGACCGGAGCGCTCGTCGCGGGAGTGGCGCCCGCCGCGTCCTCGGGAGAAGATCATGTGCTTACCTGCTACCTTCCGTTTCCGGCTGCCGGATGGGCGGATCACTCGCATTGTCGGCCACGGCGTACGGCGACGTCCGACCCGGGGCACTGAACCTTTTCACCCTCCCCTGGCGGTCCGCCGTGGCCGCAGGTGGAAGTCGGGACGCACGCACCGCGCTGTCCAGGTTGAAAAGGTCCACCCTTTCCGGCGGGTTCACCGGCTTCCCGCCCCCTCGACCCGCTCGCCCCGGTGGTCGGCGGCGACCAGCCCGGCGTGCCCGCCGGTCGAGCCGTGCCCGCCCGCGCCCCGGACGGAGTCTGGCAACTCGTCGACGGGCAGGAACTCGACCCGCTCCACCCGCTGCACCACGAGCTGCGCGATCCGGTCCCCCCGGGAGATCTTCGCCGGGGAGACCCGGTCGTGGTTGATCAGGTTGACCAGGATCTCGCCCCGGTAACCGGCGTCGACCGTACCGGGCGCGTTGAGCACGGTCACACCGAGCCTGGCCGCCAGCCCCGAGCGCGGTTGGACCAGCCCGACGTACCCGGCGGGCAGGGCCAGCGCGACACCGGTCCGGACCAGCCGCCACTGGCCGGGCGGGATCTCGACCTCCTCGGCGGCGACCAGGTCCGCTCCGGCGTCACCCGGATGGGAGTACGCCGGCAGCGGCAGGTCGGGGTCGAGTAGCCGGACGGGTACGGGCAGGACGTGCGTCACGCTCTCACTCTCCTGGCAGGTTCGCGGATCCACCGGTGCTGCCCCCATCCTGCCGGGTCGACCGGGCGCGTCGGGTCGTACCCTTCCAGCGTGGCCCCGACAAGTTCCGAGCCCGCCGTCGTCCCGGCCCGTGCCCGGTACGCCGAGCGGCTGACCCTGCCCTGGTGGCTCTGGCTGGCCGGGATCGCCGCCGCCGGGCTGCTGGCCACCGAACTCTGGCTCGGTTCCACCGGCGTACGCGCCTGGCTGCCGTTCGTGGTGCTGTTGCCGCTGGCCGCCGTCGGTCTCGGCTGGCTCGGCCGGATCCGGATCGCCGTACGCGACGGCGAACTGCTGGTCGACGACGCCCGGCTGCCGGTGCGGTTCGTCGCCGACGCGATCCCGCTGGACGCCGAGGGCCGGCGCGAGGTACTCGGAGTCGGTGCCGATCCGCTGGCGTTCGTGGTGCAGCGTCCGTGGGTGCCGGGAGCGGTGCAGGTGGTCCTCGACGACCCGGCCGACCCGACGCCCTACTGGGTAATCAGCTCCCGCCATCCGGTACGCCTGGCCGAGGCGATCCTCGCGGCCCGCGACCCGGACTGACCGCCGCCCGATCCGCACTCGGTCCACCGCCCGGCCGTATCCGCACCCGGGCAAGGCACCGGAGCCAGCCGGTTGCCGAGTCGGTCGGTCATCCGCCGAGCGCCTTGGGCCCCTGGCGGAGGTCCTCCCGGACCCGGTCGCCGAGTCCGCGGGTGGCCCGGCCGTTGAGGAAACCGGCCACCGCCGCGCCGGTCAGGAACGGCCCCAGGGTGGTCAGGTTGCGGCCGAACCGCCGCAGCAGCCGGTCCCGCAGCTCCTTGCGGGCCGCCGTGCCGAGTACCGCACCGACGCCGACCCCGGGCAGCAGCGGATTGACTCCGCGCTGGCCCGCCCAGGAACGGATCAGGGTGACGGCGCGCTGGCTGCCGCCGCCCGGCAGCCGCACGCCGTACGCCTCGTGCAGTTCGCCGATCAGCTTGAGTTCGATGGCGACCACCGCGACGGTCTCGGCGGCCAGCAGCACCGGTGCCGACAGCAGGGTCGGGGTGACCACCCACTCCACCGCCGCGACGCCGCCACCGGCCGCGCCCACCCCGGCGGTCGCCCTGACGGCGTTGCGGACCAGCCGCTCGGCCAGCGCGTCCCCGTCGAGACCGTCGAAGTGCCGGAGCAGGGTTTCCCGGTCGCGCACCGGGATGTGCGGCGCGATCTCCGTCACCGTGTCGGTGAGCCAGCGGACCGCCGCCTTGGGCTTGAACAGGTTTCCGGGTCGCCCGGTACGCACCTGGCCGACCAGCCGGCCGAGCAGCCGTCGCCGACGGGACCGGTTTAGCTCGTCGGCGGTGAGCGCGGCGACGGTCGAACTCAGCTCGTCGTCCCGGGACGCCAGTTCGGCACCTGGCGTCGCGCCCCGGCCGGCGGGCGTGGCCGGGGTCGTCCCGTCGACCGGCAGGGCGGGCCCGTCCCGGTCGGTCGGTCCCGGCGCGGCGGCGTCGGTCGGTCCCGGCGAGGAAGCGTCGGACGCCCGGTCGGAGCGGCTCATCATGACCTCCAGCGCGTGTCGTCGGTGGGGCGTGCCACCACGCGCATCGAGTCAAGCAGTTACCCGCCAGCCCCGCATGTCGAATCACGCGCGGCGACCTCCAGCCGTGGAGGTCGCCGCTCCCCCCGTACCGGAAGACTCACCCCGTACCCGCCGGACGGGCTCCCCTGCCCGGGAAGACCGCTCCGGCCGCAGTGGTCAGGCGCACTCGCGGCAGATCAGCTCACCGTTGCGCTCCACCGCGAGCTGGCTGCGATGGTGCACCAGGAAGCAGCGCGCGCAGCGGAACTCGTCCGACTGCATCGGCAGCACCTTCACGGTGAGCTCCTCGTCGGCCAGGTCGGCACCGGGCAACTCGAAGCTCTCGGCGACCTCGGCCTCGTCGACGTCCACGGCGGCCGACTGTGAGTCGACCCGCCGAGCCTTGAGTTCTTCCAGGCTGTCCTCGCCGAGGTCGACCTCGTCGCGACGCGGGGCGTCGTAGTCGGTGGCCATCGGTCTCACTCTCCCATATCGATATAGTCGCTTCCGGTTGTAACGCCGGAGGACGCTGTTTCGGTTCCCGCTGGCCGGCCTTCACTTCCGGTCGCCCGACCCGGCGCACGTTCCGGGTCGTGGCCGCCGGGCGGAACTCCCCCGGCGAGCGGGGTACCTTACCCCCCTTCGGGCGAGGCATGTATACCGTCCCTGCGGCAGACATGTACGTCCGAGCGCGCGGAGTTGTTCCCAATGTGACTCAGGCGACACGAAGATAGGGGTAGTGGTCGGCCGATCGGCGTCGGCGCGCCGACAAATCTGGCGGATTCAGCACCCGGTCGGACAACGGCTGGCGTCACCGGCATACTCGATAGCCACGGCGGCCCGTCCGGTCGGCCGCCCGGTGTCTGTTCCACACCAGCTTCGCAGGAGCCAAGCAGATGACTTTCGCGCGCGTCCGAGCCCTCCTCGTCGTCGGCGTGCTCGCGGTGATCGCCATAGTGTTCGTCGCCGTCACCCTCGTCCGCGACACCCAGGCCGGCAAGGAGGTCGCCAGCGACTGCCAGGAAGGCGACAAGCTCGCCGACACGCGGTTGCGGCAGGCCAAGGACATCAAGATCAATGTCTACAACGCGACCGACACCGCCGGCTTGGCCAACACGGTGAAGACCGACTTCCAGAACCGGCAGTTCAAGGTGCTCAAGGCCGGCAACGAGCCGGCCAAGAAGGGCATCGACGACGAGGTCGCGGTGCTGCGGTTCGGACCGAAGGGTGTCGGCTCCTACCAGGTGCTCAGGGCCTACTTCCTGAACAAGGCGGAGCCGGAGTTCCAGCTCGACCGCAAGGACGACGTGGTCGACGTCGTCATCGGCGGGGAGTTCAAGCAACTGGCGACCATCACCGAGGTCAACCAGGCGCTGACCCAGCGGGACAGCGACAGCACGCAACTGCCACCCCGGACCTGCGCCGACCCCAACCTGAAATAACCGTCAGGGGCCGCCGGCCGCGTCGAGCCGGGCCAGGTGGTCGTGCAGCCGGCCGAACAGCGCCGGCGGGGCCGCGATCACCAGGTCCGGCCCGGGTGCGGCACCGGACAGCCCGTCGACCCGGAGCCCGGCCTCGGTGGCGACCAGCCCGCCGGCCGCGTGGTCCCAGAGGTTCAGGCCCTTCTCGTAGTAGCCGTCGACCAGCCCCTCGGCGGCCAGGCAGAGGTCGATCGAGGCGACGCCGAACCGGCGGATGTCCCGGACGTACGGGATGAGCCGGTGCAGCACCCCGGCCTGGTGCGCCCGGCGCGCGGGGTCGTACCCGAACCCGGTGGCGATCAGCGCCTGTCCGAGATCGGTCTCCACCGAGCCCGCCAGCCGCCGACCGGCCCGGTAGGCGCCCCGGCCCCGGACGGCCGTCCACTCGTCCCCGGTGGCCGCGTTCCGGACCACTCCGGCGACCACCTCGCCGTCGACCTCGGCGGCCAGCGAGACGGCGTAGTGCGGCAGCCCGTAGAGATAGTTCACGGTGCCGTCGATCGGGTCGAGGATCCACCGTACGCCGCTGCCACCGGCCGGGCCGGCGCCCTCGGCGTCGCCGTACTCCTCGCCCAGCACGGCGTCGCCGGGCCGGGCCGCCCGCAGGGTCGCGACCGCCTGCCGCTCCACCGCCCGGTCGGCCGCGGTGACCACGTCGGTCGCGGTGCTCTTGGTGGCCACCCCGGAGACGCCGTCGGCGCGCATCCGGTACGCGCTCTCCGCCGCCTCCCGGGCCACCTCGACCGCGATCTTCAGCAGCTCCTCCGGAGCCGGTGTCGTGCCGTCCATGACGTCCCCTTCCCGCACGCCTGTGACGTCCCGCCCCCGGCGCGAGTATCATCCTTACAAAGTCAACACGCGCATCGGGTCGGTGGCCCCGGACCACGTCTCCGGCGTGCGGCGCGGGATGATCGCCGCAGACGGCGCTACAATTCACGCCTGCCCACGCGCCACGGACCGCCGAGCACCGGCCGGCCCGGGACACGGGGGTCCCTCAACCACATCGGCCCGACACAACGCATAGCGCTGCGCCGGCCGATCCCGGCCGTGCTCGCTCATCGCCTCCGGAAGGTCATTCGTGACAGAACCCCGCCACATCGGCGCCGACGTACGCTCGCTCACCGACACCCTGATCGCCCACGCGCAGAGCGCCGGCGGCCAGCTCACGTCGGCCGAGCTGGCGCGTACGGTCGAGTCTGCTGAGGTGACTCCGGCCCAGGCCAAGAAAATCCTGCGTGCGCTCTCGGACGCGGGGGTGACCGTCGTGGTCGACGGCTCGGCGAGTACCCGTCGCCGGGTCGCCGCCGCCCGGTCCGCCACTCCCGCCTCGCGGGCGACCACCGCCAAGGCGACCAAGAAATCGGCGCCGCCGGCCCCGAAGCAGGCGCCCGCCGCCGACGAGTCGGCCGGCGCGACGCGCAAGCCGGCGACCCGCAAGCCGACGCTCGCGGCCGACGGCGCGTCCCCGGCCGGTGCCGCCAAACCGGCCGCGAAGGCCGCTGAGACGGCCGCCAAGGCTCCGCCGAAGCCCGGCCGGGCAGCCGGCAAGGCTGCCGGCACCGGACCGGCCAAGGGCGCCAAGGCCGGCGCGCCGGCCAAGGGCGGCGCCCCGGACGGTCCCGGCGACGACATCGATCCGGAGGAGCTTGCCGCCGAGATCGAGGACGTGGTGGTCGAGGAGCCGGCCGAGCTGGCCAAGGCCGCCGAGGCGGACGCCGCCGACGCCGCGACCGACAACGACTTCGAGTGGGACGACGAGGAGTCCGAGGCGCTCAAGCAGGCGCGCCGGGACGCCGAGCTGACCGCCTCGGCGGACTCGGTCCGGGCCTACCTCAAGCAGATCGGCAAGGTTCCGCTGCTCAACGCCGAGCAGGAGGTCGAGCTGGCCAAGCGGATCGAGGCCGGGCTCTACGCCGCCGAGCGGCTGCGCGCCGCGGAGGAGGGCGAGGAGAAGCTCGTCCGGGAGATGCAGCGCGACCTGATGTGGATCTCCCGGGACGGCGAGCGGGCCAAGAACCACCTGCTCGAGGCGAACCTGCGGCTGGTGGTCTCGCTGGCCAAGCGGTACACGGGGCGGGGCATGGCGTTCCTGGACCTGATCCAGGAGGGCAACCTCGGCCTGATCCGCGCCGTCGAGAAGTTCGACTACACCAAGGGCTACAAGTTCTCCACCTACGCCACCTGGT
>NZ_JAWQRR010000032.1:0-29349 GCF_033446045.1 Plantactinospora sp. KLBMP9567
TGCCGTTGTTCCGCGCCCACTGCACGATCCGCGCACCGTCATTCGTGGCCAGGTTGTACACGTCCAACGCCTTGCCACTGTTGCGGTTGACCAACACGTACCACGCGCTCGTGTCGACCGTCGCCGCGGCGGCGGGCGTGGACAGCACCACCGCGGCGGCACCGCCGACCACCACCGCCGTCACGCCGGCGGCGACGATCCGCGTCAACCACCCGCGCCGCCGAGACGGCGGCGCGATCGATGGAGACGTACCAAAGACGAACATGATCCTCCTCCAATGACCAAAGAGCCGAACGGTCTGCCCGAAGATGGGGTGTGCCGCCACGCACCGCCGGACGCCTGCTTCGAGTATGTGGGCGCTAACAAAGGTGTTCGTGGGCCGTCACGCACGCCTGACCCAAGGTGCGACGAAGCAAGGCTCGCCCGGTAAGCCATAGGCGTCGTCATCCTTTGACCATCGACTGTGAGCGATAACATGACGTTCGTCAAGTCGTAACGTCCCGGGTTCGCCGGCCGGGTGGCGCATCGCAGCCCCCGGGGCAAGAGGTGCACGGGCATGCGTACGCCAAAACCGACCAATGCGGAGTCCGCTTAGGGTACGGACTTTCGACGGGCGCGGTTCATAACACTTTCTCGACGTCAGGTGACGAAGTGGGGGAGAGCGGAACATCACAGCAGATTTTTGTTATGGAAGTCGGTGGCACATGGTCGCGGGCACCCCCCACTTTGCCGGGATGCGGCGTTTTCCGATGGACCGATCCTCGACGGTACGACGTTCGAGGGATCTTGGTCCGTGGCAGCACAAAGCAGTCCTTGCCAAATGGCGGTGCCGAGCCCTCGACGGGGACCGAGGTTTCGGTGACATTCAGCCGGTGCAACCTGCCGAGCTCGAAGGATGGGCTCCGGATCTGGCGGGACCTACCACGCTGAGCCGGGACCGTCACCGAAGTCCGCGCCGACCGCGGTGTCGCCGACGCCGTCCCGCCCGGATCTCGCCGACCGCACGAGCATCCGGCCGCTGTCGACCGCGGCCGGATGGCTGAGCCCAGCAGATCACCGAGGCGGCCGCCTGGCTGCTCAACGACCGCGCCTCGTACGTGACCAGCGCGGCTGATCCAGGACAGATGATCCTGATGCCAACGAGTGACCTGAGACGCGGGGATGCTCGAGATGGTCGTGCGGGCCCTTCCCGAGGCACGTTCAGTGGCCGATGCCTCGCCTTCGCGTCGGTCATCTGCTGCCAATGCGATGCCGGCGGAGGCCCTTCGGCGCGTGGAACGCCATGGCTCCGTCGGTCATGACGTCGCACGCGCCGAAGATCGGCAGACGGCTCGTCAGGCGGCGGTCAGGCCGCCGTCGATCGCGAGCGCGGCTCCGGTGATGAACCTGGTCTCCTCGCTCAGCAGGAAGGCCGCGAATGCGGCGATCTCTTCAGGCTGCGCGATTCGGCCCACCGGGTGCATGGCACCGACGGCACGGAGGGCCTCCTCCGGGTTCGGACCCATCGCGCCACGTAGGAGCGGGGTGTCGACGCCGCCGGTGACAAGCGCGTTGATCCGCACACCTGTCGTGGCCGTGTCGAGCGCCGCTGACCGGGTGAGCCCGATGACGCCGTGTTTGGCGGCGCTGTAGGCGGCCATGCCGGCTGCGCCGGTGACTGCGGCGTTGGAAGCGTTGTTTACGATCGCACCGCCGCCGGACGCCTGCAGCGCGGGGATCTGGTACTTCAGCCCGAAGAAGACGCTGTTGAGGTTGAGTGCCAGTTCAGCAGCCCAGGCGTCGTCGTCGACCTCGGTGACCGGACCGTGTGCGGTGGCCGCGCCGACATTGTTGAAAGCGCCGTCGAGCCGGCCGTAGTGGTCGACCGCTTTCCGGACCAGCCGCTCCACTTCGGAGCCGACTATCACATCGGTCGGCACGAAGATTGCCTCTCGCCCGGCGGAGTGCAGCTCGGCGAGGAACTCTTCGCCGGCTTTCTTGCCGCGTGCCGCCAGGACGACCTTCGCGCCCTCGGCGGCGACCCGTTCTGCGACGGCCCGCCCCATGCCGGAGGTGGCACCGGTGACCAGAATGACCTTATTCGTGAAGCGCGTGAACAAAATTGACTCCTATCTTTGCTTGCTTGGTGGTTAGACGGGTGGGTCAGAAGGTGAGCACGAGGCGGCCGCGGACGCCGCCGGCCTCGAATCGGCGGTGCGCGTCGGGCGCCTCGGCGGCGGGCAGGACCTTCGCGACGCGCGGAGTGAGCACGTCTGATTCGGCGAGACGGCGGATCTCGTCCAGCTTGTCCGTCCGGCCGGCGTACTCGGGCACAAACGGCGTCAACACCCTGATGCCCCTGGTGCTCTCGGCCTGGTAGCCGCCGGGCTCGTCGGCCTGGCGGATCCGGACCAGGCTGCCACCGTCACGCACGACGTCGAACAGCCTCGTCCCGAACAGCGCCACATCGGCGACCGCGTCCACACCGTCCGGGAAGTGCGCCCGGATACCGTCGACGACCCCGGCCCCCCTGGCCACCACGATGGCCGCACCGGACTCCCGGACCAGGGCGTCGTCGGCCGGGGCGGCGTCGGCGACCACGGTCACCCCGGCGCGGCTGGCCATCTGAACCAGGTAGCTACCGAGGGTTCCGGCGGCCCCGACCACAGCCAGGGTCGAGCCCGGCGCAAGAGCCAGCTGATCGAGAGCCAGCAAGGCGGTCAACCCGTTCATGGGCAGCGTCGCCGCCGCTTCATGACTGGCGCCGGCCGGCGCGCGGACGACCCAACTGGCCGGACGCACCACGTACTCCACGTAACCGCCACCGCTGTTCTCCAGGGAGCCGTCGGGAGTCGGGGTTACCGGCAGGAGCATCGCCATCACCGGGTCACCGACCGACAGATCGGTCTCCGTTCCAGGGCCGATCTCGTCGACCACACCCGCGACGTCCATTCCGGGCATGTAGGGCCCTGGCACCCCGGCCAGCGCCGACGCGTGGACGCCCGACCGCAGCAGCGTGTCCGACGGATTCACTGAGGCCGCGTGTACGCGTACCCGAACCTCGCCGGGGCCCGCATGCGGTTCCGGCAGTTCGATGACCCGCAGCACCTCCGGCCCGCCGAACTCATATAGACCAACGGCACGCACGAACATCTTCCTCTCGTGGTTCATCAGATACCTGGTGTGGTGGCTCCGTCGGTGCTCGCGACACTCGGCAGTTCACACCCGTTTGCGTCGCACCCGGCTTGGTCGGCAGCACCGAGGACTTGTCAGCTCGGTCGGCGTTCAGCCCAGGCCCGTCCCAGTACCTCGGCGAAGGCCTCGACCGGCTGGGCGCCGGAGAGGCCGTACGTGCGGTCGATCACGAAGAACGGCACGCTGGTGATGCCCAACTCCGCGGCCTCGCTCTCGTCCTTGCGTACCTCGCTGGCGTACGCCCGCCGGTCGGCCAGCACGGCGCGCACCTCGGCCTCGTCGAGTCCGGCGCGGACGGCGATCTCCACCTGGTACTCGGAGTCGTAGATGCTCCGCTCCGTCGCGAAGTTGCCCTGGTAGAACAGCGTCAGCAGCTCATCCTGCAGGCCCCGGGTCGCGGCCAGGTGCAGCAGCCGGTGTAGGTCGAAGGTGTTGCCGTGGTCCCGGAAGTCGACGAGGTAGTCGAGTCCGTCCTCCCTGGCAATGCCCGCGAGGTTCTCCTCGGCCGCCCGGGCCTGGGCCGGAGTCAGTCCGTACTTCTTCGCATGCGCCGCCCCGGTCGTCGGGCGGGTGTGGGCAAGCTGGGGGTCGAGTTCGAAGGAACGGTGTGTCACCTTGACGCGGTCCTGGTGTAGGAACGCGGAAAGTGCCTTCTTGAATCGGGCTTTGCCGATGAAGCACCATGGACAGGATATATCCGACCAAATTTCGACATGCATATCTTCTCCCTTCCGGAAGGGTCTGTCTTGCGTGCGGATGTTGCGCCTGCGGCTAAAGGAACCCGGGGCTACTTCGTGGCCGGCGTTTCCGGTGATCCTGCTTGGCTGATCTGCGGCCCCGGCCCGTCAAGAGGTGTTCGCCCGGGGGCGCGCATGCCGTCGAGCAGGATGGTGAGGACTCGACGCCACCCGTCGGGCCCTGCGTCGACACCGAGGCAGTGGTCGATGTCCAGCGGCGCGCGCGAGCAGATCATGATGTCCTGCCAGGTCACGTCGGCACGCAGCTCACCGGCGGCGTGTGCCCGCTCGGTCAGCCGGATGACCGCGTCCTGCAACGCGGCGGTCCGCTGCGCCAACTCGGGGGACGGCGGCCCTTCGCAGGCTGCGGTGACCTCGGCCAGGCCGCGACTGTCCCGATGTGCCCCGGCCAACTCCATCACGAACTCGGCCAGCCCGTTCCATGGGTCCGTGCGCTCGATGGACGCCTGTGCGGTCTCGCACAACTCGTCATAGAGGCCGAGGACCACGGCGTCGAGCAGAGCTTCCTTGGTGCCGAAACGCCGGTACAACGTGCCCACTCCCACGCCCGCCGCCGTGGCGATGTCCAGAGCCGACACGTCGAGCCCACGGGAGGCGATCGCTGCCCGTGTCGCGACGATCAGCTGGCGTCGGTTTCGGCGAGCGTCCGCCCGGACGTCAGAGACGGGGTCCAGGTCAGACATTCGGGGTCCAGTGCTCTTTGATGCTCCCGATCGCCTCCAGCGTGTCCCGTCGCCGGAAAATCCGCTTGAAATCACTCATGTCGAGCCTCCTTGCGCATCCGGCGCATTCACCGCCCAAACCGGGCGCCTCCTTAGCGGACGTGTATCGTCCGGTTCTAACCGTAGCCCAATCGGACGTTCATCGTCCGCTTCTTCGGCCTTCGGCAAGGTGACCCTGGCCACCTCCTCGTCGGGCACGGAAGCAATCCCCTTGCCGGCTTTGGACGCGTACAACTTGCGCTGTAGTCGGTATCGCCGTCCAAGTGGCATCTGCTGGTCTAGGCACTGCTCCGAGTGCCGCTCGGTGCGGGATTGTCCGATCCCGCCTCGCCGTTCCCGGCTCTCATGCCGGCGCCAGACCTCCCGGCCACAGGCCGTCGGGTCAACTACCAGCGGCCCCGGCCGTCCATCTCGGGCGGCACCTCGACCGCGCCCCGCCCGACCCGGGCTGTCGTACGCTGGCGCCAACCAATGCCGGGCCCAACTCGGTCCGACCGTCCCCGGCCGGCTGGATGACGACCTTTCCCACGTCGGTGAGGCTAGGAGCCGGACCGGGAGGTCAGCATCTGCCGAACGACTGGTGCTGATCCGCCGGGGCACAGGGAGCTCGGAGGCGCTCCCAGGTCGGGCTGTCCCAGTGCCGCCCGTCGTTTGACTCCCAGCTTGAGATAGGCCTTGTAGAAAGCACCTCGTGCTGACCATTTCGGCGCCATCAATAAACGGCTGATCGACTTCGACACAGCTCCTGTGGGTTTGGCGCATCGCCATCGGGGAACCTTGGCGGACACGCTGGCCTGATCTTGGAGGGGACATGACGGCATCCACGGTCACCGCACGCCCGCCCGTGGGCGGTCTCCGTTTCCCGATGCTGCGGTTCCCTGGGGTGTACCGCCCGCAGGCCGACACGGCGTTGCTGGCCGAGGCGGCGGCTGCTGCGCCGATCCCGCCCGGCGCGCGGGTTCTGGACCTGTGTACCGGCAGCGGGGCACTGGCGGTGACGGCGGCCCGGCTCGGCGCAGGCGGGGTGACGGCAGTGGACGTTTCCCGGCGGGCTGTCATATCGGTGCGGCTCAACGCGTGGGCGCGTGGGCTACCGGTGCGGGCGCGGCGCGGCTCGCTCGTGGAGCCGCTGTCCGCGGCGTCGGGCCGGGTGTCGGCGGACGGGCCGTACGACGTGGTGCTCGCCAACCCGCCCTACGTGCCCGGTCCCTCAGCTACGGCGCCGACCGGGCGCGAGCGTGCCTGGGACGGCGGGCCGGACGGGCGTACTGTGTTGGATCCTTTCTGCGCGGCGGCACCGGGGCTGCTGTCCGGCACGGGTTTCGTGCTGCTGGTGCAGTCGCACGTGTCCGGTGTGCAGCGTTCGCTCGTCATGCTGCGTGAGGGTGGCCTGCGGGCGTCGGTGGTGGCGCGGCGGCGAGTGCCGTTCGGCCCGGTCATGCGGGCACAGGCCGCCTACCTGGAAGATTCCGGTTTGGTCCGGCCTGGCCAGCGTCACGAGGATCTGGTGGTGATCCGTGCCGGCCACCGCTGAGCCGCGTCGCGTGGTCGTCGTGCCCGGCGGGCCGGTACTGGTCGAGGGGCCCGTGGAGCTGGTTCTGCCGGACGGCACCACGGTCTGCTCGCAGCGGTTCATGGTGGCCGTATGTGTGTGCCGCCGCAGCAAGCGCTACCCGTTGTGCGACACCAGCCACCGCCGCCGGGTGCGGGTGGACGTTGAGGACCAGGCGTCAGAGTAGCGCCGACCGGCCGGCCCGCCAGCTTCCGAGCAGGTGCTCGCCGAGCCGGCCTTCCAGCAGCGTGGTCGCCTGGATGCCGAACACCATGTCCGCCGCGAGGTCCGGTTCGCGGTCGAGCAGGTCGCCGAAGACATCGTGCCGCATGACCTGCTCGTGTACGGCGTCAGCCTCGATGTGTTCGGTGTAGAAGAGCCGGCAGGCGGGGGCGGCGCCGAGCCTGGCCAGCGCCTCGTCCATCCGCTGCGCGCTGGGACCGGTGGTGATCTCGGCGGCGGTGAAGTGGCCAACCAACGCGCCCCGCCACCGTCGGTGCAGTCCGAACAGCGACATCATGTTTACGGTGGCGAGGGCACACGCCGGCGCCTGGTTCAGGTAGTGCAGGTAGTCGGGTGACAGGTCGGCGGCGGTGAGCAGGTCGGCGAAGAGGCGGGAATGCATACGTTCGGCCCGGCCGGCACCGAACTCGTCGTATTCCACTGCGACAAGGGCGGCCTTGGCCCGCCCCTCGAGGCGGGGGATGACCCAGGCGTGCGGCTCGGCCTCTTTGTGGTGGTAGATGGAGCGCACGACGAAGTACTCGCGCATCTGCCACCATTCGCTCTTGTCGCGGAGGAAGTGGCTGACGCCGGTGCCGGGCACCGGTTCGACGAGCAGCGGTTCCAGGGCGGCTGTCACGTCGGTCCCGCCCTCGACCTGCTCAGCCAACGCGGCGAGGAAGACCGCCTCCAGTTCGGCGCGAAGCCGTAGCAGGTCCGGGGCCCATTCCCATTCCGGGTCGACGTCGGCGAAACCGCGGTAGTGCAGCTCGTAGCAAAGATGCAGGGCGAGCTGAAGGTCATCGCCGAACGGGTCGGCGCCGTTCACGGCGGAACTGGGCGCAACCCCGCCGGTCAGGGCAGACACGACGGCCGTCGAGAGCGGGCCGCGGGTGGCGGGAAGCGTGAGAGCGTGGCTAGCCATGTGGTTCCTCCGGGGGGTGCGCCGCTTCGGAATACCCAGGAGCGTCGGGTTCATCCCGCAGTGTCAGCTCGGTCACCACCGCCGGCAGGCCGCCCGACTCGGCGACGCGGCGCTGGCGGTCGGCGCCGGTACCATCGGACCGAAGCCGGTCGACCTGTGCGTGTACGTTCCGCAGGTCACCAGTTTCGGTGAGCGCGTCCCGGATATGGTCGAGCAGCGCGGTCACCAGGTGGGCGGCCGGCACGCGCCGCAACAGTCCAAGATGGATGCCCGGACCGGTCGGGCCGTAACGCGCGGCATTCCACACCGCCGCGGCGGCCACCTGCGTCGGCACCGGCTCGGCCTCCCGGCCGCGATCGAGGTCGGCGAGCGCGACACGAACCAAGGCCCGGCCCAGCAACGCGTGCAGGACCGCCTCGTCCAGCGTGGACGCCGTGTCGGCGACCCGGAACTCCACGGTGGGCAGCTTGGGCGATGGACGGGCGAACCAGAACGTCTGCGCCTCGTCGGCCAGCGTGCCGCACTCCACGAGCCGACCTACCTCCGCCCGGAAGGCGGCGTGATCCCGAAAGTACGGCGCTAGCCCGGAGCCGGGAAAGCGGGACTGCTGGACGATCCGCCAGCTGCCGTAGCCGGTGTCCCGCTCCCGGTGGAAGGGCGAATTGACCGAGAGCGCCAGGAGGGTGGGCAGCCAGGGGGCGAGGTGGTTTACCACGGCGACCGCGGTGTCCCGGTCAGCTACACCGACGTGTACGTGGCAGCCACAGGCCTCGTAGTCGCGGGTCACCTCGCCGTACATGTCGTCGATGGCAGCGAAGCGGGGCAGAGTCGACGGCACCCCGCCACCGGACTCGCATACCGGCGAGGCGCTCGCCACCGCGACAGCGCCGTGGTCGCGTGCGGCGGCGGCCACCGCCCGGCGGCCCGCGGCGAGATGCGCCCGCAGCTCGGCGGCGGTCACGCATATGCCGGTGGCCGCCTCGGCCTGGGTGTCTCGCAGCTCCCGTTGGATGGTCGCGCCGGCCGGCAGGTCGGCGGCCGAGGCGCGGGCGACGACCTTTTCCGCGACCGGGACGGTCGCCCCGCACGCCGGGTCGACGAGCAGAAACTCCTCCTCGACGCCCATGGTCTGCGTGCTCATAACGCGCTGTGGTACCCCGCGAACATCATGGACAAACGTGAGGTTTTGACCGGCCGGCGGGCGGGTAACTGGCCAGCCATGACCGCCGGGGTTGATTTTGAGCGGTGGGCTGCGCGACGGCGACGTCGTCAACGTGGTGTGGTCATGCGAGCGGGGCTCGACGAACCCGGTTGGAAGTCATTCCTGGCGCTGTCGAGGTCGAGCCCGTCCGAACGTCAACGCGTTCATCGGCCAGTGGCGGACTGACGGACCTCGAGGAAGCCGTAGTTGTCGGTCGGCGCCGCAGGGTGCCAGCTCCGATCGGCAAACGGCTACCGCGACTACCCCATCCATTCGACGCTGGCTGACGATGCCAGCGGTGCACTCGGGTCGGCGTACGTGCTCTCGTCCAGGATGATCACGTCCGGGCTGAATAGTCCCCGCGCAGGGTCCGGCCGTCATCCCCACAAAATGGACCAACGGATGACCCTCGACCACGTAGCAGATGCCGCCCGGAGCGACTAACTCGGCAACGACCTGGCCCTACTCAAGCCAGTCGGCCGGCCCCAAAACGTTCGATCCCATAGTCCGGCGACCCTGGGGCGACCAAGGACCACGATCAATCGACTAATGCCAACCTGCCAGGAGTACATCGGCTCATGATCGACGTACTACTCTCGGCACGACCGGACATTGGCTTGATCAATGCCTGTGACGCTGCGTAACGTCCAGTCGAGCCCTTGCCGCGTATCGCCGCGACTGCAGCGAGTCGACGACAGGTGCGTCGGGTGGAGCGGCCCGTGCGGACTGTCAATCCCGCGACACAGGCGAACCGCAGTCACTGGCCGCAGGACCAACTGGTTGACAACCATCCAGGAACTCAGGATACGGAGTCCGCCATGCATCAACCACCAACCCCCCGCACCCGCCATCGCGGCGCCGCCGTACGCGTCACCGTCGCCGTGTTGCTCGCCTCAGCGCTGGCTACCGGAGCGCTGGCGGCCAGTACCGGTCCGGCGACCGCGAGCAACGTGGCCACAACGGCCGACACGACTGCGGCCACCGCCCACCGCACCGTCGGGAGGAACGCCGACCGGTGTGTGCCGATCCGGCCCGAGCCCGGATTTTACGAGGCCGGCCGGGTCGGCAGTGAGGAACTGACGACGCCGAACTCCCGCTGCTCAACGATCAGCGTCTCCCACATCCAGGATCCGGCCAATCCGACCGACCGGTGCCAGACCTTCCTGCTCGGGTTCTGGCCGTTCGTCGACGGCTCCCTTACCTACACGGATCCGGTCACCGCGTGTGGCCGGCACCGTACGGTATTGGCCCGCGATGTGCCCAACAACGCCCGCTACATCGTGATCTATGCCATCGACTACATCGACCCCGTCATTCAGACAGTGAAGTTCCGCGTCTGGCACTGAGCTACCCCTGTGGGGTCGTGAGGTAGTCCCGAACCGGATGGCCGGCCGCCTACCCGAGGCGACCGGCCATCCGGGTAGCCCGCGTTGTGGTAGTGCACTGACCTCGGCACGTGCGTGCACTGGCAGTGTCCACCCCGACGACGCATGTTTACGTACAGCGACGATCGGACCATCGGTCGGTGCGTGCACACGCTCGGCGGCCGTCGAGGAGACTCAGACAGGTCCGGTGGTCTCTCCTGCCCGCCTTCCTGCGAGGGGCCGGCGTAGGAGACGGGCGTCGCAACCAGCAGCACCGCCCCTGTGAAGAAGTAGGTGTTGATTTCCGAGGCCGGCCCAGAACTCACCCGTGGAGACGTCCTGGGCCGCAGAAAGCCGCCGCGACGGATACCCGTGACCATCAGCAGATTTTCGGCCATCCCTGGAACACCCCGGAGGACAAGCAGCATGCTCCCAAACCACAGCGGCGTCAGGAGTAACCACTGCGGGAGATTTCGAGCCCACGGGCGGACCGTGGCTACAACGACGGCTGCCCCAACGGTCGACATTGAGATGAGTACAACGTTGAGGATTACGTAAGCGGTCATGCCCCAGGGGCCGTCACCGGTCGGATCGTCTCCGGAAAGAGCACAAGGGCAAATGGGACGCAATTAAGAAGATCAACCATGCCAAGGCGCCGTGTGCCCAGCAAGGACTCCTGACGACGGGCATACCAGTACCCTTATGAGGTCAGCACGATCATGCCTCCCGTCCCGGGTGGGTTCGACTCCCCCGTAAGAGGGAGGCGCGGGAGTGTCAACGCGTTCAACTCGGCATGTCCACAAGGGAGCCGCACCGAGGCCGACCTCGACGCAGCGTGACCGGTGTGTCGAGATGCCAGCGCGCACGGCCGGCTGCTACTTGTTTAGCCGGATCTACGACCGCAGCCCGGCCAGGCTGGGTCGAGGGGGCCGGGGTGAGGCGTCGTTTGAGGGCTCGGCGGGCGTTTCCCTTCGTTGAGTTTGCGCTGGTAGTAGACGCGGCCGAGGCCTGGATCGCGGGCTTGGACGAGCGCGATGGCGTGTAGGGCGGGTTGAGTTGCCGGTTGCCGGTGGGGCCGAGTCGGTGGCGGCGGCGTTCGCCGCTGGCGGCTTCGAGTGGCGAGGTGCCGGCGTAGCTGGCGAGGTGGTCGGCGGTCGAGAAGCGGGTGATCTCACCGGACGTGGCCGAGGATCTTGGCAGCGATGACGTGTCCGACGCCGCGGATGTCGATGATGGTGGAGTGCGTCTCGCCCCGGGGACCTGTCGGATCTGGGTCTGGTTGGTGTGCAGGCGCCGGTCCAGGTCGTCGTGGCGTTCGGAGAGCAGTCGCAGTCGGGTCTGGTGGTCGTCGGCGACGACCTGGCGCAGCCGTTGTGTCGTATGGCGGCGTGGGCGACGCTGGCGGCGTCCGCCACGTCGGTCTTGCGGGTTGTCCGGGTACTCGTTGTAGTGTAGAGGTACGACTGATCTTGCAGAGGCTATGTGACTCGGGCGGTCGTTGCGTGGTCAGAGACCGAAGATGGTCTTGCAGGCTGGCCATCCCTCGATCGTCACTGCGGGCCGTTGTTGTGTGGCCCACTTCTGTCGCGTCAGCCGAAGGCGGTCGGATATGACGGCTTCGCTGCCGCGGGCGTCGACGGAGATGCCGTCGTGTTCGTAGCCGAGTTTGCGGGACACGCCTTGGGAGGAGTGGTTGTCCTGGAACACTTCGGTGAGTGCCGCGTTGGCGCCGAGGTGCTCGAAGGCCAGGGTGAGCAGGCCTAGGCGGGCCTCGGTTCCGTAGCCTTTGCGCTGGTGTTCGATGCCGAGCCAGGCTGAGGTAGTGACCTCGCGAACGACCGGGAAGTCGCGTGCTCGAAGGTTGACCAGGCCGATCGGCTCGTCCGCGTGGAAGACTCCCAACCCGAGTTGCCATGCCGTCGTCTGCCATGTCGCGAGGCCTTTCCAGTGGCCCTGAAGTACGGCCCGTGCGCGGTCTTCGTAGCTGCCGTCGGTCCAGGGAGTGAGGAAGGGACGCTCGGCCGGGTGGTGAACCCCGGCGCCGGCTAGGTGAGCGATTTTGGCCAGCTCGGTCTCGTGGGGCAGGCGTAGTTTCAGGCGTGGCGTGGTTATCGTGAGGCCATATTGGGGCCAGAGTTCGGCAAGCACGCGATCGATCTTCTCGATTGGGGCCCGGCCGCGCCACTGCTTTTGCTCGCGCTGGGTGCCTCACTACGCGCCGTCATCGTCTGCGTTCTACCGCAGCGCACACACCGCCGCGCTGAGCCTGGACCCGGTAGCCACCGAAGTGCTGTTCATCGTCGGCCCTACGACGGCTTGCCTCGCCGCCGCGATCGCAGCCCCGAGCGTCGCACTGCTCGGGTGCTCCACATTGATGCCCATCGGTGCATTCGTCTTCGTGCCGACTGTCGCAGGCCGCTTATCCAGCCCTACTCAGGAAAGCCGTAGGAGACTGTTGTTCGCGGCTGTCCTGATCTACGGCAGCCGGACTGGTCGGGCTCACCCGGCGGGCATTCCCTGCTGCTCCTGCCAGCCGTAGGTCTCGGCTTCACGTCGCCGCTCCTGGCAGGCAACGTGGTAACGATGTGTACCCTCATGGTTCTTGCCGGCGTCGGGGTCGCGCCCGCACCGACCGACCTGGCCCGCCTGGTGGCGTTGCGGACCCAGAACGGCAGCGACACCGAGGCGTTTGCCTGGCTCGGCGCCTCGACCGCTCTGGGCGGGGCTGCGGGAGTCGGCGTGGCCGGGGCGATCGTCGACCGCTGGTCCGCCGGAACCGACTAGCCTAGTAACCGCTGCGACACTGACGGTCGCGACTACCGTGCTGGTGCCCCTACTACACCCACTGCAAGACATCCGCGGTGCCTTACCGAGTGAGCGCTACTCTCAGCACGACCGTGCGCCCCGGTGCCTCGGGGTCCATCGACGCTGGCGCGCTTCTGCGGTGTCCGATCGAGCAAGCCCTTGCGCGCCGCCGCCCTACTCCGTCGCCCCGCCACGATGCGACATGTCGTACGAGCCGGCGTCGAACGTGCGAACAGTTCGACACTTCCAACCGGACGGGGCGGCGAGCGAAGGTTTCAGTCGCGGGCCACGGCGTAGCCGAGGATCACGGCGGCAGACACGACGATGTGGCCCGGGGCGAGGTCCTGGGCTGTGGTGGCGGCAGCCTCGGCGTGGCTGCGGTAGCGGGCAGTGCCGGGCTGTTCCGGGTCGACGTCCTCGACGTGCAGGACCGCGCCGACGCGGACGCCGGCCGCTTCGGCGTAGAGGTCGGCCTTCGCGCGGGCTGCGGCGACCGCCTTGCGCCGGGCCTCGGCCCGCAGTTCACGCTTGGCGACGACATCGAAGTCGACGCCCTCGATCTCGTTGGCGCCGGCTGCGACGACATCGACGAGCAGCGGCTCAACGTCGTCCAGCGTGCGAGACTCGACCGCAAAGGCAGCTTGGCACTGGTAGCCGACGAACTTGCGTGTGCCGTCCAGGTACTCGGTAGCGGTCTTTAGGTCCAACCGCGAACCCTCGACCGCCGCATCGCTGATCCCATGTGCCCGTAGCGCGCCACGCACGGCCCGTACGGCGGCGCGGGCCGCTTCGAACGCGGCGTTCGGGGTTTGCTCCACACGTACGACCTTGAACCGCACCCGCACCAGATCCGGGACCGCTTTCACACTCGCGGCGCCGAACGCGGTGATCCCCCATGGGCGTTCCACCATCTGCATGATTGCCGATCCAACCAGATCGTCCGCGCCGCGGCGAACCGGCGGTGGACCTCCTGCTAGACGGTGGCTCCGCCGGGCAGGACCTACAGCCCGTCACCGTCGAGGTTGCCGAGGCCCGAGCGCCACAGTGCGGCCGGCCAGCCACCCGCACCTAAGCAGTTATGCACCCTGAGGCACGGTGCACGGCGACCGCGTGGAGATGCGGCTCGGCCATGGCCGAGCCCTTCGTGGGCGCCGCTGATCACACCAGAGACAATGTTCGCCAAGCGCGGGGAGAGGGGTAGGCGATGCATCCGTGGGGACTGTCGGGGCCGGAGTTCCTCTGGCTGTACTCCACCGGCCTTGTCGTGGGGCTTGCCGTGGCGGTTGGGGTGCGCATGGCGGTGCGCAGGCCACGGCCTGCCGGGCCGCCCGATCCGCCGGCTCCCGAGGAGTTGGGCTTCCTCGCGGGCGGGCCGCGGCACGCGGTCCAGGTCGGCGTCGTCCGGCTGGTCGACGCCGGTGACGTCAGAGTCGACCGTCGCGGCATCCTGACCGCCACGGCGGACGGCGAGCCGACCGGGCGCCCGCTCGACGACGCGGTGCTCGCCGAACTCACCGCACCGCAGAAGGTCGCGACGGTGGCCGAGAGGCTTGCGGTCAAACCGGTGGTGACCGAGATCGGCGAGTCACTGGTCCGCCGAGGTCTGCTCGTCGCGCCGGCCCGCGCGGTCCGGGCACGACGGCTCGCTCCGGTCTTGCTGTACCTGCTGTTCGTGATCGGCCTGGCTCGCTGGATCAACGGGATCGCCAACGGCCTGCCCACCGGCTATCTGAGCTTCCTGCTCGCCGCGGCATTCATGGCCAGCGTGTACCTGAGTACCCGGCTCACGTCCGCCCCCAGGGCCCGGACGGTGCACGGCGACCGGGTGGTGGCCGAGATCACGGCGAGAGGCCAGGCGGCGGATCCGCTGGAGCGGGTGGCGGTGAGCGGCCCGCACGCCTACCCGGACAGGGAGCTCTCCAGGGCACTGACCGACGGCGCGGCCGTGGCGTTCGCCGGCGGCGCGTGGAGCTACGCGTCCGCGGGCTCGTTCGACTCGTTCGTGTACACCGGCTCGTCCGGCGGCAGCACCTACACGCACAACCACACCGCGTCCTCCAGCGACCACTCGTCGGGCGGCGGTGGCTGTGGCGGCGGTACCCCCTGACGTTCGCCGTGGACCGGGCTTGTCGGACGACAGCGGGTTCGGTGGAGGTGGCACCGTGACAGGGCCGAGACTCGGAGTCGGGATCGGCTGGCGGCCGGAGATCGACCTGACGGTGGAGCGGCTGCCCGGTGTCGACTTCGTGGAGGTGCTGGCGGAGAACATCCACCGGGGCCCGCTGCCGGTGTCGCTGACGGTGCTGCGTGAACGTGGGGTGCCGGTGATCGCGCACGCGGTGTCGCTGTCGCTCGGCGGGGCGGAGCCGGTGGACCACACGCGGGTCGCGCACCTGGCCGCCGTGGCGGAGGCGGTGGACGCGCCGTTGGTCAGCGAACACGTGGCCTTCAGCCGCGCCGGCGGGCTCGACTCCGGGCACCTGCTGCCGGTGCCGCGCACCCGTGACGCGCTGGAGGTGCTGGTGGACAACGTGAACCAGGTGCAGGCGGAGCTGCCGGTGCCGTTGGCGCTGGAAAACATCGCGGCGCTGCTCGACTGGCCGGACAACGACCTGACCGAGGGACAGTTCCTGGCCGACCTGGTCGAGCGCACCGACTGCTGGCTGCTGGTCGACGTGGCCAACCTGTACGCGAACGCGATCAACCTCGGCACCTCGCCGGAGACCTTCCTCGACGAGTTGCCGCTGGAGAGGCTGGCCTACGTGCACGTCGCGGGCGGCGTCACCCACGACGGGCTCTACCACGACACGCACGCGCACGCCGTGCCGCCGCAGGTGCTGGACACCCTCGCCGCGTTGTGCGCTCGGGTCAACCCGCCCGGGGTCATGCTGGAACGCGACGATGACTACCCACCGGACGCCGATCTGGCCGCCGAACTCGCCGCGATCCGTGCCGTCATCACCGCCGCCAAGGAGTCCTGATGCAGCCGTGGGGTATCTCGGGCCCGCAGTTCCTGCTGCTCTACCCGCTCGCCGTGATCGCCGGCCTGGCCGTGGCGGGGTACGCCCGCCGCTGGGCCAACCGGACCGCGCAGGCCGAGCTGCCGCCCACTGTGGAGTATGCGGAGGTGGCCTTCCTCGCTGGTGGTACCGATCGGGCGGTCGACGCTGCCGCCGCCCGGCTCGTCCACAGTGAACGGCTCAGGGTGAACCGCAAGGGCGTGCTGTCCGCACCGGGTGACCCGGCCTCCGACCACCCGATCGACCGGGACGTCTACGAGGTCGTCCGGCAGCAGCCGACGAAGGTCCACGCGCTGCGGCGTCGGCTCAAGGCGATGCCCCAGGTTCGGGCGCTTTCCGAACGTGTGGCCGCCGGTCAGCGCTCCCGGTCGCCGCGGGAGCGGGCGCTCGCCAAGTACGCCTCGCTGGCGCTGCTGTGCCTGGTGCTCGCGGTCGGCGTGGCCCGCCTGGTCGATGCCATCACCGACGGCTACCCGGTCGGTTACCTGCTCATCCAGCTCATCGTCAGCATGGCGATCATCTCGACGTTCTATATCGGGGTCTGGCCGCTTCCCGCCCGCTCGCGGGCAGGAACCCGGTGGTGACGCTGGCCGCCCGCCAGCTCGACGGGGCCGACCGAGTCGCGGTGTACGGGATGGCTGCCTACCCGGACGAGGAGCTACGCGCGACGCTCGTCGCGTCGGCCACCCCGCCCAAGAGTAAGGGCCGAGGTCGCCAGCGGGAAACCTACAACTACTACTACGGCCCGCCGACATCGAGCAGCGACAGCGGTGGCGGTGGCTGCGGCGGCGGAACCCCGTGACAGAGCGGGACAAACTGGCCGCACGGCAGCGGGAACTCCTTCGTGCGCTGCTGGCCGGCGGCCAAGTGCCGGCCGGCTTCGACGCGTACCGGGTCGCGGTCGAGGCCCGGTCGCTCCAGTCCAAACGCCGGTCGGTCGCGGCCAGGATCCGCCCCGACCTGGCTGAACGGCTCGGCACGGAATTCCGGCCACTGTTCGACACCTGGGCGCTCGACCACCCGAAACCGGTCGACTCCTCGTTCCGCGCCGACCTCGACCGCTTCGAGTCCTGGCTGTACGCCGGCGGCCACCTCGACCCACCACGCACACTCCGCCGCTGGCTCCGCCGTCCGGCGCGCTGAACAGCCAAGGCAGGTGTGTGGATCTTGGCTGGTGGGTCGTGAGGAGCCACCGACGTGGGCGAGATCGGTCGAAGCGGCATGACCTGCGTGTTCAGGAGTGGCATATCCACACGACCGGCAGGACCAGGATCATGCCGCCACGCCACTCACAGCCTGGTCAGTTACCCCCGAGATGCCCGCCGATGGCGCTACCACGCAGACTCACAGTAGTCGCGCAGCTTGTCCGCGTACGGCCGGCGTCGCCCGGCCGTCACAAACTCGGGATTCCGCGACTGACCGCAGTTAACCCGCGGTCCGAGGCACAGGCGGTTCAGCATGGTCAAAGCCTCGTTCGAGGCGAGCCCATCGGTGCGCGAACGCCACCAGGCGGGCGGCCGTAAACTTCCGGCTCGTGACGACACATCCCACCCCGGTCGACGTGGCCTTCGGGCTGTTGCGGGAGGGCCGCATGGGCGACGCCGAGAACCTCATGACGCGCGAGCTACAGGCCGCGGCGGACAACCACGGTCACGGCAGCCCGGAATGGGCCTCGGCCCAGTGCGACCTCGGCAATGTGCTCCTCAACGCCGGTCAACTCGACCGCGCGATCGAGTGCTTCCGCCGGGCCGTCTCCGCGGCGCCGCGCGATCACGAGTCCCGCAAGGACCAGTTGACCTACCGACTCAATCTGGGCCTGGCGCTGCGCATGGTCGGACGACTCGACGAGGCGGAGACGGAGTTGCGTCAGGGCGTTCAGGAGCGGCTCGCCTTCTACGGTCGCGAGCATGCCGGGTACGCGTTCGGTCTCGAACCATTAGCGGACCTGCTGCGGCAGCGTGGCGACGTGGCGCAGGCGCGGCAAGTCGTCGAGGAGGCGGTGGCCAACCTGTGGCGCAACGGGCACGAGCGGGTGGCCTCCGCGTTGGCGCTGCGAGCGGCGATTGTGCAGGCCGGTGGCACCGGCGAGCCGCTCTTCGGGGGCCTGCACCAACTGCCGGACGAGGTCGTCGAGCAGTTCGGGCGAGCCGTCACCCAGATGCTGGACCACGACGATCGAGCGTCCAAGGCCCTGCTCACCTCCTTGGTCGCCGCTCTGGAGGAGCGGCTGGGCATTGACCACCAGGCGACGCTCAACACCTTGTCCGCGCTGGCGAACCTCGGCCGTGATCTCGGTGACCAGGTGGGGCGGGTTGATGCGATCGAGCGCGTGCTCGCTTCGTACGACCGCCAGGGCCGGCAGGAAGAGGCGCTGATGGCAGCGCTCGGCTTGGCGATGGCCCAGGACGAAGCCGGCGATGCCGAGGCGGCGCTACGTACGTACGAGTCGGCGCACGCGAGGGCCGAGCGCATCGGTCGTCCGGAGCTGCGGAGCCAGGTGCTGCGCAACTGGGGCCTCGCGCTGAAGGAGGCAGGCCTGGTGGGCCTGGCGGAGCAACGGCTGACCGAGGCAGTGAGCCAGGCGCGCCGAGGCACCGACTACGACACGGTCGGGCGCGCCTGCGTCGCTCTCGGTCTGTTCCTCCAGCATGAGGCGCGGCTGTCGGAGGCCCGTACGGTCCTGGAGGAGGGCCTGACCGTCATGGATCCCGTACACCCGGACGCGATCATCGGCCGCAGCCACCTCGGTGCGGTCCTGGACGGCCGCACCTGCGGGTGTGGCGACATGGCGGGCACGATCGCCGACGCGTTCCGCGAGTTCGTCATCACCAGACTTCCCGCGGACCTGCTCGACCGTCTCAGCGTGGCGATCGTAGACGGCGAATTCAAGATCGATGTCGGGCTGCGGCGGGAGCCGACCGAGTCCGAACTCGAGCGGCTCAACGACGTCTTCCAGACCGCTCACGCAGAGTTCCGCCACCGGCTCAACGAGCCCCGTTACGCCCGCTGACGGCCCGACCGCCGTTGCAATACCAGGCCATCGGCGTGCGAGGCCAAGCGGTGACCTCACCAGGACCACGCGCACCGTTCTCGGCATGTCCGGACGTCCGCACGCCTGCACCCGCTAGCCGTGTTTCAGGGGCGGGGTGAACGCTACGACGTCGGACCAGACACCGCCAGCGCGCTGCTCCTGGCCGTCGACCCGAGCCACGCACCTTGCCGGCGCTGGGCCGGTACACGGCGACAACCCTGACCGCCTCAACACCGAAGCGGCGTTCGTCGTCCTCTGCGGCGTCAGCCCCATCGGAGCCACCTCCGGCATGACCCAACGCCGCCGCCTCAGCAGCGGCGGCGACAGACGAGCCAACTCTGCCCGTTACATCCTCGTGATCGCCCGGCTCCGCTGGGGACACTCGCGCACGCGCCTACGTCGAACGACGCACCAGCGAAGGCAAGACCCGCCGCGAGGCCATCCGATGCTTCAAGCGCTACATCGCCCGCAAGCTCTACCAGATGATCACCGAACCCCGGGTATCACCGGCATGACAGCCATGGGGGCAGCAAACTCGCCGTACGTCATCTGGCAATCCTGCACATCGCCGCGATTGACGAGTGGCTACAACCCGACCCTGAGAGAGTGTTGTGTAACTTAGAAATGACGTACGGTCATGCTGCCGCCGTACGGATTCCGCGATAGCAGGTCTGCTGCCCGGCCAGCCGGGCGGCCATCAGCCGGATCATCGCGATCTTGATGAAGTCCTCGGCGTGCGCGGTGGTGCGTTCGTAGTCGCGGCATAGCCGGCGGCAGCGGGTCAGCCAGCCCAAGGTGCGCTCGACGACCCACCTGCGAGGCAGGACGTGAAAGCCTTTGACGTCGTCGTTACGTTTGACGACTTCCAGCCGGACATCCAGCTCGTGGTCGGCCCAGTCGATGAGGCTGGCGTCGACGCTGTTGGCGTACCCGCCGTCCAGCCAGATCAGCCCGATGGACGGGTACTGCTGGTCGATGGAGTACAGCACCAGCCTGGCCCCGGCCCGGTCTTGTACCGAGGCGGAGTGCACCACGCAGACCAGCAGCAGCCCGCACGTGTCGACCAGCAGGTGCCGCTTGCGGCCCCGTACTTTCTTGCCTGTGTCGTATCCGATCTGCTCACCGCCGCAGGCGGACTTGGCCGATTGGGAGTCCAGCACCGCCGCGGTCGGCGCTGGGTCGCGGCCCTCTGCCTGACGCACCTGGTCGCGCAGCGCGTCGTGGATGTCGTCCCACACCCCCAACCCGCTCCAGAGCCGAAACCAGCGGTAGGCGGCGTGCCACGGGGCCAGATCGTGCGGGACGAGCCGCCACGCGCAGCCGGAGACCAGCACGTACAGGATCGTGTCGATGGTCAACCGGTGGCCGTACTTGAGCGGCCGCCCACCCTTAGCCGCGTCCCGTACCGGCAGGTGCGCCGACACCACCTGCCACATCGCGTCAGTCAGCGCGCAGGGGTAGGCTCGGCGGGCGTCATCCCCGCCAGTATTGATGCTGTCCACAACCACGCGATCTTGACGGGGATGACCTTTCCGACGCACCGACGCGCCGTGTTTCCTCGCGTCACGAGGCTCGCCGAGACGACAGGCGGATCATGTCGAAGCAAGGGCGATGGGCGCGCGACCGAGTGCTGCGGGAGCTAACCAGGCAATGCGGCCTCCCGGAAGGCGCCGTGATCGACCGTAGCCGGACGGGCGGCTTGACATACGTCGACTCGGGGCTGATCCGCAAACTCACGGTATATGCCGGAGCGCCAGGCGAACTGCGGTGGCAGGTCGATGTCGGCGATGAGGAGTTGGGGCGCCCCGATTCCGCAGCCTGCTGGACGCGCTACAGAATCGACGACAATCTGGTCGGCGGCAGCGACGGCAAGCACAGCCGAAACTGGACCAATTATCCCTGGCCGGTGAGCGGCGGGGGCTTGGACCCAGCCCTGATCGAGGACGTACGGCGCTTTGCTCCAATCATGCTGTGGTTCCTGCGTGACCGTCACGACCTCGGCCTAATCCTGCTGGCGGGTGATGAAGCACCGACCTCCTCGCTGATGGTTCGGGATGGTGTGGAGGCTACGCGTTGGAGCGGTGGGGCCGCCGGACTCGTACAGGCGATGATCCTCGCTCGTAGCGCATCGGACCCCCAGCTTGAGGCGCTGGCCGTTGCCAAGCTCGACCGCATGCGTGAGCAAGAAGTCCACGGCTTCGGTGGCTCCTTCGCTGAGGCCGTCGGGCACTGGGCCGAGCGGGAGGTCGCTTGGTCACCAGTCGACATCTCGGACCTGGTCGCACTTGGCCGCAAAAAGGGCCGGTCACGTAACCGCTAATTGGTTGACCGTGGCGGGTTCCCACTCGGCGCAGTTCTGGCGTTCAACACATGGCGTTGCAGCACGTAGCTACACGGCAGTCTTACTCCCGACGCGATCGACACGCCGCGTTCCATTGAGCCAGTAGGCTTCCAGGACCGAGAACCTCAGGTACTCGGTCAGTTACACAACACTCTCTGAGACCCGGCTAGTCGAACCAGACGACCAGACGTACCCCATCGTCGCCGAAGCGCTGGCCGAGCGCGCGCATCACAGCGAAGACGTGTTCCCAGCCGGTTTCCGGTCCGATGAAGTCCTGCCGCGTTGGTGAGTCGTACTGGAATCTGGTGCCGGCGGTTGCCCAACACCCCGGCGACGCCTCAACCGGTGTGATGCCGACCGGCGGGACGCCGTACGTCTCGACGACGTCGTCGGGCCAGTCGTCGTCTACCCGGATTCGTTGGCGAAGGCCGTACCACTCGGGGTTTCCGGCGGGCCACCGGTCGTAGTCGGGATGGCCTGCCCGTGGTCCTTCCTGGATCTCCAACACGCCGCGACCAGGTGCGGGGACCGACAGGTCGAGGTCACGAAGTTCGGTCCAGGAAACCCAGGTGGCGCCATGGACAGCTCCGTCCAGCCGTGACCACTTCTCGTAATCGTCCCGGACGGAAGCCGACACGTCGGGCGGCAGACCGCGGTCGGCCGCGACCGGCTCCCAGGAGAGCCAGTTCCTCACCCCGAACAGGCAACCGAGCGCCGCGTAGTCCATGCCGTCATGGAGCGGAGCGAGATCCATCAGGCAGATCCACGGATTTGAGCTGCCGTCAAAGTGGGGGCGACGGACCTCGAGGAAGCCGTAGATGTCGGTCGGCACCGCAGCATGCTACCTGCCCGCGACGTCATGATGCCGCAGCCCTTGATCCGGCGTCCGGGCCGGAATCGAGCCGCCACGTGGCTGTGAGGATTCGACCGTCGCAGAACGTGGCGCCCTATCGGCGGATCAGTACGGTGGCGCGCCCCAACGACGCCGGTGAACGAATAGGTCAGAGGTTTCGAAGGTTCATCTACTTGCCCAGCGCATGCACCCTCTTCTTCGGAGATGGGTGCACGCTGGTCAGGGCGTCCCCAAAAGGGGTCCGGATCGCCCTCGCGTGGAGCCGATCTGGACAGAATGTCCATCAGTGTCAAGCCGTATCCGAGATCTGCTGCCATTCTGTCTGCGCGATCTCGAGAGCGCGGGCCAGCCACGCCGCAACTGGAACCGGAAGGGGGAGAGATAGTCACACCTCACTGTTAGGGCGCCTCCGCCTGACGGTTTTCCTCAAGAGTCGTCCTTTCAATCCCGCGTCCGCTCGGCGGGGGAGCGGGCGGACGCGGCAAACCTTTGTGCCTGATGTCAGTCGGTCAGTTGCCGACGCATCACGGCCGAGTGGTGCAGGGCTGTCATCTGTACGAATCGATCGTCACGGACCTTGTAAATGGCGTACCCGACGATCTCGAATGCGGCGCCGGTGGGGAACATCGAGCCACTCCTTCAGCGGGGTCCGGGTGTCGATGGCGCGTACAGCGATGCGGTCACGGTCGAACAGCAGTTCCTTGACCTCCCAGTGGAGGTCCGGAACGGCATCGATGTCTCGCTTCTGGACCGCGATGACGCCGTCTCCGGTGCCCGGCTCGCCGTTCAACAGGACCTGGTCATTGATGAACTCGTTCATGTCGTTGAACTTGCGAGCGTTGAACTGCCTGATGTAACGCAGGTACCAGCTACGCAAACCGTTGTCGATCATCAGGTTGTCCTTGCGTTCCTGTACGCCTACCAGCTCAAGTGCCCGAACTCGTCAGTAAAGGTCCCGGTCGGGCCGTCCACGTCGAGCGTGGCCAGGCGTACGACAGTTTTGGCGCTTTCCGCCACTGATCTTCCGATTCCGAAAGCGGCGGTCATGTCGGTGGCGGTGGTGCCGGGCTCGAGTGCGTTGAACTTGACACCCGGCTGGGACTTGGCGTACTGGACAGTGAGCATGGTGGCTGCCGACTTGGATGCCGCGTAGAGCGCAAGCGGCATATTGAACTCCGGCCGTTCGGGATTGGTCACCGCCCAGAAGGATCCCATGCTGCTCGAAAGGGTGACCACCGTAGGGTTTGAGGATTTTCGCAGCAGGGGCAGGGCTGCCTCCGTGACTCGGACGATCCCCACTGCGTTGGTGTCGAATACGCGCAGGGCTGTCGGTCCGTCGATGACTCCGGCTCCGAGGATGCCCGCGTTGTTCACCAGGACGTCGAGTCGACCCTCGGCTGAATCGATTGTTGCCAGCGCTTCGCTCACCGACGCGTCGTCGGTCACATCGAGCTGCACGAATCGTGCGCCCAGCGCCGCCGCGGCCTTCTCGCCTCGCTCGACGTCGCGCGCGCCGATGTACACGATGTGGCCCAGCTGGAGAAGCTGTTTGGCTGTCTCGAAACCGATGCCCTTGTTCGCGCCGGTGATCAGTGTGACGGTCATGAGTCTCCTCCGGGTATGCGGAGCGCAGCGCGCCGTCGACACGCGACTGCGGTGCGCGAGCGCGGCACCTTTTTGTACCGCTCGGTTGCACGGCCACGGTAGCAAGTTTTGTACTGATCGGTTCGTGAGCTGGGTCACGTTCTGTACCGAGCGGTAGGCTGTGCCCATGAGCACTGAGACGGCCGCCACCGGACGACCCCGGGCTTTCGACGAGGAGACGGTCCTCGGCCACGCCGCCGAGGTCTTCTGGCGCTACGGCTACGAGGGTGCGTCGCTGAGCGCCCTCACCAGCGCGATGGGCATCAACCGGCCGAGCCTGTACGCCACGTTCGGGAGCAAGGAGCAGCTGTTCCGGCGCGCCTTCGCCCGCTACCACGAGACCCAGGTGGCCAGTGCTCGCGCCGCACTCGAACAACCCACCGCACGCGCCGCCATAGAAGCTTTCCTGCGCTCCAGCGCCGACGGCCTCACCGCCGATGATCACCCCGCGGGCTGCCTCTCCATCCAGGGGGGCCTGGCCTGCTCGCCGGAGAACACCCGCATCTCCGAGGTCCTGGCCGCTGGCCGGGCCGCCACAGAGTCCGCCCTCGAAGAACGACTGTCCCGCGCGGCGGAGGAAGGTGACCTCCCGGAAGGCATGGATGCCCGGGCGCTGGCACGATTCGTGATGGCGCTCAGCGAGGGCCACGCCGTCCACGCCGCCGCCGGCGCGAGCCGCGAAGACCTCCATGCCTCCATCGACATCGCCCTGCGAGCCGTCGCGCTCCAGTCTTGATGGTCGTCGCAGCCCTAAGTCTTGACGTCGACGGTGACCAGTGGACCTGGTGGCGCTCCGTAGCGTCCGGATCGCGGTTAGAAGCGTCTTGGTGGTCGGGTACAGCGAGGTAGCCGGATGCGATGGGGGAGGCGCGGTCAGTTCCATCCTGTGGCGTTGCAGGACACCGTGTGGCAGTCCTCGCAGATGAAGAGGCTGCGCCAGCCGTCGCCGTACTCGCGGATCCGGTTCTCGACCGAGACGACGTGGAACATCAACCGTCCGCAGGAGGGGCAGGACGGATTCGCGTAGAGCCCGATCGGTGGACCGCCGGCAGTGCCGACGACGCCCGGCGTGAGCTGAATGTGGCCGTTGCAGTAGACGAGGTCCGCGTCGTAGGGCCGCAGTTCCACCGCGCCCAGCCCAAAGCCGGAGACCTCCAACGAGCGATAGGTCTCCTCTTCCTCGGCGGAGGGCGGCTGGGCGGACGTGACGGCCTCGCGGCGGTAGCGGCCAGAGTCGTCGATGCCTGCGTGGAGAGTCCACATGCAGGTAGCTCGTGTTCCGACGAGGTGGACACGGTCGGTCGGCCAGGGCGGCAGGCCCGGCACGTCTGCGTGGCGCAATGACAGGTAGTGCCAGGAGATCGGAGTGGCCGAGGGGTTCTGCGCTACCCGTTCGACCGGCAGCCCTACCGGGTGATCCACGGCAGCGAGTTCTCCCGGTCCATTGATCGGCCGCAGCCGCACCGCGCGCCGATGTGGCGAGAATCGGTACTGTGCTGGCCCGATGGAGGGCACCCAAATTCCGGAGAGCTCATACTTCTTGCGATCTCCACCGTTGCGCACATCCTCTGCGACCGCGCTCAGGGCGGCAGCGGTGCCGATCGCGGCGAGTGCCCGCGCGTCACCGAACGACCGGTCACTACGCAGCCTTTGCGCCAGGTGCTCCACGCACTGATCAGGTGCTCCGCCCAACAGCAGACACTGGTCCGCGAAGCTAACGTCGAACCGATCCAGCATGTCGGTGATGACTGCCTCCTGGTGCGGCCGGAACAACTCCGGTCGCGTACCCGCGAGGAAGGCGAGATGGTCACCGAGCCCTCTGGCGTCCGAGTCGGGCCGTTGGAGGAGTTCCACAAGCGCCGCGACATCCTCCGGGCTGTCGAGCGGCAACGGTGTCATACCCGTCACGGGCTTGATCGGCATCGGGGGACGGTATCACCTAGAGGCTCATGATGATCTTGCCGGCTGCTGGCTGGCCGCTCCTCGGCGATAACCGCGCCAATCGGGCCGAGCCGCTGCAACCGTATGTAACAGGCGGTCAGCGGCAGCTAAGCGCGCCGGGCTCTGGCTCAGGTCGCGGTGAAGACCACTGCGCGTCCTGCGGCAGCGGCTCGGTCATGGAACGCTTGGACTTGACGAAGTTGTTTCAGGTGTAGTCGAAACCCGTGCCGTCGGTCAAGCAGCGATGGATGGCGTCCCGAGCCTTGTCGGTATCGACCTTCAACCGGCCATCGCTCCACGACTCCGCTATCTCCTCGAGGAGCTCGCCCACCGTGTCGTTATCGCCGTCAGCCGCGAGTCCTGCTCTCTGGTGATGGCGAAGTGCACGCCCAACATGCCGGCGACCGTACGGCACAGACCACGGAGCTCAAGTACGGAACATGCGGCCGGACTGCAGACCGTGGCATGACGCACCATCCTCGGCGCGCCCAGAACGCCGGCAGTTGCGGTCTGCAACGCGCGGATCCGACATGTGAGTGCATTTGACCATGAAGATATCGATTATGGCGAGGTTGAAGGCTTGGCCTTCTGCGGGTAGATCGTCTCGTGGCGGGCCAGCATGGCGACGAATTCGCCGATCTTTCGCTCACGGGTCTGCGCCCGTTTGACGGCATTGACGCGATGGATGAGGGCGAACCGGTTGGTTTTGGTGAGTACGTCGAACATGGCCTGGGCGGCGGGGTCGGCGGCGATGGCGGCGAGGAGGTCGGCCGGCACCTCGGCTTCCGACGGTGGGGCGTAGGCGGCCGCCCACCGCCCGTCGGCCTTCGCGGCTTCCACCGCGGCGCGGCCCGGGGGCAGCATTCGCCCCTGTGCCTCCAGTCGGGCCACATGGGCGACGTTGCGTTGTGACCAGGAACTGCGGGACGTGCGAGGGGTGAACCGGATCCAGGAGGTCTCCTGATCCCGTCTGCGGGCCTGCCCGTCGATCCAGCCGAAGCACAGGGCCTCGTCGACCGCCTGCTGCCAGGTCAGCATGGTGACTGTGCCGCCCTTCTTGGTCAGGGCGAGCCAGACGCCGGGCGACGTGGCGTGGTTGGCCGACAACCACGCGCGCAGCGTGTCGGCGTCTGCGACGATCAACTCATCCAGTTCGGCACTCATGACGGCAGGCTAACCGCTTGCCGTGGCCGCAGCCCCTGCCTGTTGGCCTGTCCGACTGCCGGGCTTCCGGGCTGCCGGCGCCGGTCGCTCGGCGGACCGCCAGGGGCACGACCTCGATGCTCAGGACGATCTCGAGGTTGGGCATGTCAGACTCCTCGTGCCCGTGCGGCTAGCATCATCCACGACCACGGGCCTCCGGCAATCGCCCGCGCCACCCGCTGGCGGCCAGACGCCGTAAGAGCCGGCGACGCCCGGCGACCCAGCCGAACACCTCAATCGCTCGGTCCGCGGTGCGGACCGGTGCTGACCTCGACCTGGTCGCGCTGGGCGTCGCGTCGCGGGATGCCGTCGAGTACGTCCTCCCCGACCTGCCCGGGCCCACCCTGATGGATCCGCGGCGAGGCGTCGAGGTACGGCTGATCGACGCGCAGCACGGCGAGGTCAGCTTCGACCGGCCGGAGCAGGGGTACCGGATTACCTTCGTTTGGACCGCCGACTTGGTACGGCTCCGCCTTGACCCGCTGCCGGTCATGGCGGGAGCGCCGAACGGGGCGGACGGGTCGAACGCGCCGGAGCGGTCGGGCGAGGCGGACGGACCGGAAGCGTCGGGCGAATCGGCGGAGCCGGACGTGCCCGACTGGGGAAGGTCCGTGGGCAGCTGCTGCGGGTCCACCGGATTGACAAGGCGCTCCGGTCGCGGCTGGTGCATGGCCCCACGGATCCGGCGCTGGCCGAACAGCTACAGACCCTGATCGACGTGGCCTCGACCTGGCGCGGCGACGTGGTACGCCAATACGGGTGGCCGATCGGGCCGGGAGCCACGCCTGCTGGTCGGGTCGCGGCGTGGCGTCCCACACCTGGCGAAGTTCGGGTACCGGCTGGCAGGCGAACCGCCGACGTTACCCCGGTTCTTCGAGGCCGGGGCGCTGCCGGACGCGGAACGTCCGCTCGACTTCATCACCGCGGTGTGACCGGCGATGGCCAAGGAGTTGGGCTGGGGCTACTATCACGAGCTGTTCAGCACGCATCCGGAACGCACCGCCCTGCCCCTCGCCGAGTTCGCCGACCGGTACGCCGCACTCGACTGGTACCCCGCCAGGCGCGTCGAACTGGTCCGTCGGGCTGTACCGGACCGGGGCGACACGCTGGACCTGGCCCGCCTGGACCGGCCGCTCCGCCGGATCCGTACCCGGTCGCTGGCCGAACTTCAGCCGTACCTGCGCCGTTGGCTGACCCGGTCGGCCCGTCGGCGTACCGACCCCGCCCGCAGTGGCGACCTCGGCGGCCTTCTCGCCGCCATGTCCGTGTGGGTGAGCATCGACCTCCCACCGAGCGCAGGTCGAACCCGCCCTGGCCCGATGAAGTGCTGCAAGACCCTCACGACTCCCGCCGCGCCGCGCCGCCAGCGTCCTCGGCTGTAGCGGTCGGCCGCCGCGCAGTGCTGCCGGGACCTCAGTGCTGCCGGGACCTCAGTCCACGCGTGGGTGGGTGTCGAAGAAGCTCCAGATCGATTCCGTGGCGGTCAGCGCCGTCGAGGGCGGATCCAGCCCGAGCAGGCGCTCCGCTGTCGACTGCGTCGCGCCCGGCCATTGGTGTCCGGCGCCGGCGACGGTGATCAGGTCGACGTCGCGCCCGTCGGGGCAGTGGGCCGCCGAGGTGGTGACGGCTCCCGCGGTACGGACCTCCGGGGTGGGACACCGAGCGAGTTCCCGCCACCTGTCGATCTGGTCGCGCACGGGACCGCCGTCGATCTTGACCGGTAGCGGCCCGACTCCGCCGTTGTTCAGTGCCCCCGGGCGACCGTCGTACGGGATCACGCCGTCGGCCGTGCCATGGATGTGGAGCAGGGAGATCGGTGCTGGCGTCGGGCACGGCCCGAGGAGCGTACCGGCCACCACCCCGATCGCGGCGAAGGTGGTGGTTTCGCAGGCCAACCGGTAGGCGAGCATCCCGCCGTTGGATATCCCGGTCGCGTAGATCCGCTCCGGGTCGACCGGCAGCCTGGTGGAGAGGTCGGCCACCGTCGCGGCGATGAACGCGACATCGTCGACCCCGTGCCGGGCCGGCGATCCGCAGCAGTCGGAGCTGACCGCCCAGGACCGGTTCAGCCCATCCGGGTACGCGACCACGAAGCCGTGACGGTCCGCCATGGCGTTCCAGCCGTACGTCGTTTCCGCCTGGCGACCGCTGCCCAGGGCACCGTGCAACATCACCACGAGCGGTACCGGCGTCGACAACGACAGCTTGGCCGGCCGGTACAGCCGGAACGTGCGACTCCGGCCGTCCACCGTGACGCGGTGGACGGACGACCCCGTGGCGACGGCCCGGTTCTCTGGCTCGGCGGCGGTCGCCGCTGGCCTGGTCGGGGCGACGCTGGCCGGTGTGGTCGGTACGCCTGCCGCCCGCCGCGGCGACCGCACCAGGTCGCAGCCGGTCAGTACGGTGAGGACGCTCGCGATCGCCAGCACCGCCACCGTGGTGCGACAGGCCCTAGCTCGCCGGTCCATGGAGCCTTGCCTCCATCCCTCGTGGGACCCGTACTCGTCACTGGTGGTCGTTGGCCGGTCGATGTCTCGCCCCCCCCCCCCCACCCCCCGAACGGTACCGACATAACACCGCAAAAAAAGTGCCC
>NZ_JAWQRR010000033.1:0-217628 GCF_033446045.1 Plantactinospora sp. KLBMP9567
CGGGGGGGCCCCAGAAGTGGGGGGGGGGGGGGGGGGGGGGGGCGTGCCCCCCCCCCCCCCCCCCCACGACCGTACGGATCGCTACTTCCAACGGATAATCAGTTGCCTGCGCTGGGAGGGCTTACCGCTGCGCGCCGAGGGCCATCTTTTGCCGGGCCGTCGCCGGGGAGTTGGCCACGGGCAGGCGGATCAGTTCCCAACCGCCCTCCGGGACATCGTCGTCCCGGTCGGTCCTCAGGTTCATCGGGTTCGCCATGCCGCTGTAGACGGCCGGCCCATCGGCCACCATCGTGCGGAACCCGTAGTTGAGGTAGTTGCCGAGCCCGGTGGTGCTCACCGACTTGGCCGGCCCATGCGTGTCGTCGAACACCCACAGGTCGCCGCCGTACGACGCGGGATCGGCCACGCCGAGCCCGCCCTCGACCGCGCCGCGAAGTTCCAACGGCAGATCCTTGACGAGGTAGCTCCAGTCCATGGTGCCGATGTAGAGCGAGCCTCCGGCCACCAGCATCTTCCAGGTGTAGTTGTTGTAGCTGTTGCCGAATCCCGCCGCGCCGTACCTGGGCTTGTGTCCGGTCGGAATGAGCTGCCATTCGCCCGCCCCGTCGTTTGCCTCCGGGTCGAACGCGGGCAGCTCCGCCGCGCCATACAGCAGGTCGGCCCTGGCCTTGCCGTTGTCGAATCTGCTGGCCCGGAAGATGCTCGTCGTCCGCTGCGTGTTCTTCGCAGCGACGAGGTTCTGCGCGTCGCTCTCCGGCACGTAGCGTGTCGTGTGGGCCTGGGTAGCCTTCATCGGCACGTGCATCGTTCCCCAGTAGAGGTTCCCCTCGTACGAGGCGAGCCCGCCGAGGCCGTAGGTCGCGGCGATGACCGGGTCGGGCTCGTACTGACTCACGTTCCACACCCGTTTCCAGGCGTTGGCGTCGGCAGTGGTGAGGCCCCGGGCACCGTCCACCAGCCATGGGCTCATCCATATGCCGGCAGTGTTCTCGCTATCGAAGCTGCGGGCGATGCTGGGCCAGGTCGTGACGAACATCCGACCCTTGTGCACGACGAGGTCCGCGACCTGCTGCGGCAGGCTGGCCACCATGCTGAAGTCGAATGGGCGGGACTTGTTGCCGGTCCAGCGCAGCACCGCTCCGCCGGCCTGACCGTTGGTCCCCAGACCCACACCGGCGTAGAGGGTGTGGTCGGCGACCAGGAAGTGCCGGACATTGCCGTACCCGGCGAGGGTTGTCGAACCGAGGTACTCGCCCGACTCGCCGTCGAACGCGAACAGGTTGAGGCCGAGGATGCTCGGTCCGCCGAGCAGCACGACGCCCCGGTGTGAGCCGGCGGCACGAATTCCCACCGTCGACTCGAACCGTTGCCGATCGGCCTCCGACTTTCTCGTGATAGCTGCTGCCTTGTCCACCAGTTTGCGGGACGGCTTGTGGTAGAGGTAGATCTTCGGCGGCCGCCAGTCACCTCCGGCCGGCGGGATGGCGGGGTTCTCTGACCGTTGCGGGCTCTCGCCGTATTCGCACACGTAGTCGTCGTTCTCGATTGGTTCGGTCACCGCCAGACTTGTCCCGATCGTCAGGCAGTGGACGTTGGATGCCGTCCCGAACCACAGGTGGTCGCCGGACGTGGTCAGGCCCCATACGTACGACTGGTTCACCTTCGGCAGCCCGGTCTCGCAGCCGGCCCAGGCCGAGGGCGGCGGGCCGCTCCCGCCGAAGCACTCGTCTGGTGCGGCCTTCGCCAGCAGTTCCGGGCTGATGGCCGGCGTCGCCAGCGCCTGGCCGGCTTCGAGCGGCTTGTCGTCTTGCAGGCGTTTCTCCGCCGGTGCTTCGCTGTCGGCGGCGCCGTGTGCCGGCACGGCGGCGAGCGCGAGCGAGGTCGCCATGACGGTGGCGGTGGAGAGCAGAGACCGGGCAATGTTCCTGGTCCTGTCCATGCGTGGTCCTTTCTCGGGTTGCGGTTCGTCGCGTGGCTGTCGCCACGAACGTCGGCAGGGCGGACGGCAGGGGAGGGCAGGGGGAAGGCGGGGGCGAACCGTCTGATGGGCAGCATCCGCTGTTGCGCGAAGGGGGACGGCCCATGGCGAGGCCGCTGATGGCGCCCCGGGAATCGCCTATGTCGCCCGGAACACCGAGGGTGCGCGGGTTCCGCCGACGCACACAGAGCGCGCCAATCAGCCTGAAGCAGTACTAAAACGGGTGTCATGCGCCATCGGCCCCTCGGGTCCGAGGCGGGCGATAACCGGCCATATCATGACGCTAGCTCACGAATGGGGCGGCAGACGCAGGGAATGTGAAACTCCCGAGGATCTCGGAGGGAGACGAGGGACGCAGCATCGCACCCCGGAAAAGGGCTGGGTCGGCGTCGGCTGCGGGCGCCGGGACCAGGCCCGGCGGGGCCGATTGAGTTCGCCAAAAGATCGTGGTCCCCGAGGCTTTTTCGGAAGAACCAGAGAGTAGCTCGCTTTTAGCTCTTTCGGCCTATGACCTGCAAAAACGTCGCCAAATGGCGTAAGTTGGCAGGGGTCAAGACGGCGCCCGTGACACCGCACCGGCACGGCGGTCGAGGTCCCCGCCGCGCCTGGCCCCAGGACGGGAGTTCGGATGAATACTGCTACCGCCGGGCGTGATCCGATCATCGTGGTGAACCCGTGCGGCGGGGTCGAGCCTGGCCCACGGATCGTGGCGGCCGCCGGTAGCGGGGGCGGGGTGGGCGTGTTCGATCTCGCCCGCGGAGACACCCGGGCGCTGTGGGCGTTGGCGCAGGCGGCGTCATGGTCGGCGACGCCGATCGGGGTACGGATCCCGGCTGGTTGTGCCGCCACGGTGACCCATGTGGAGCGGGCCGCGAAGGGAAACGTGAGCCTCGTGGTGTTGCCGCCGGACGGCGCGTGGCCGGTGGGTGAGGCCGCCCAGCGATACCGGGTGCTGGCGGAGGTGACCAGTCGTACGGAGGCGCGCGCGGCGGCTACCGCCGGTGCGTACGGGTTGATCGCCCGCGGCTCGGAGTCGGGCGGACGGGTCGGCGAGCTGAGTTCGTTCGTCCTGTTGCAGCAGTTGCTGGCTGACGAGGCGCTGGACCTGCCGATCTGGGTGGCCGGCGGGATCGGGCCGCGTACCGCCGCCGCGTGTGTGGTCGGTGGGGCGACCGGAGTGGTCCTGGACAACCAGTTGGCGCTGATGCCGGAGTCGGACCTGCCGGAGGACGTGCGGGCCGTGATCGGGCGGATGGACGGCTCGGAGACGGTGCTGCGCGACGGCGTGCGGGGCGTACGTCGCGACGGTCGACCGGACGGCACCGCCGAGCTGCTCCCGGTCGGTCAGGACGGCTGGTTGGCGGCGGTGTTCCCGGAGCGCTGGCGAAGTACGGCCGCCGCGGTGCGCGGCATCCGTGCGGAGATCGACGACGCGGTCACCGACGACGCGCCGGGCGAGCTGCTGGCCCCGGGTGCGCCGTTGGCGCGGGCGCTCGGGGTGCGGATCCCGGTGGCGCAGGGGCCGATGACGCGGGTCAGCGACGTGGCGGCGTTCGCGGCGGCGGTGGCCGGTGACGGCGCCCTGCCGTTCATCGCGCTCGCCCTGGCCAGCGGCGAACAGTCCCAACGGATGCTGCGGGAGGTGGGGCAGGCGCTGGGCGAGCGGCCCTGGGGGGTGGGGGTGCTCGGGTTCGTCCCGGAGGAGGTACGGGCCGGGCAGCTCGCGGCGGTGCGGGAGGTCCGACCCCGGGTGGCGATCATCGCGGGCGGTCGGCCCGGGCAGGCCAAGGCCCTGGAGGCCGAGGGCATCACCACGTTCCTGCACGTGCCGTCGCCGGGCCTGTTGCGGCAGTTCCTCCGCGCCGGGTCGCGGCGGTTCGTGTTCGAGGGCGCCGAGTGCGGTGGGCACGTGGGGCCACGGACGAGCTTTCCGCTCTGGGAGGCGCAGGCGCTGGCCCTGGCGGACTTCCTCGACAACGCCCCGGTCGGGACCGCCGGTGAGATGCAGGTGTTCTTCGCCGGTGGCATCCACGACGCCCGTTCGGCGGCGATGGTGGCGGCGTTGGCGGGGCCGCTGGCGCGGCGCGGCGTACAGGTCGGGGTGTTGTTGGGCACCGCCTACCTCTTCACCCGGGAGGCGGTCGACTGCGGGGCGATCCAGCCGCTGTTCCAGCGGCAGGCGATCGCGGCGACCGGTACGGCGACGCTGGAGACGGCACCGGGACACGTCACCCGCTGCCTGCCCAGCCCGTATGTCGACGACTTCCAGCGGGTGCGGCAGGAACTGGCGGCGACGGGGGCGGCCGGCAGGCAGGTGTGGGAGCGGCTGGAGATGCTCAACGTCGGCCGGCTGCGGATCGCCAGCAAGGGTCGACGGCGCGACGGGGATGCGCTGGTCGCGGTGGACGAGGCGGGCCAGCGTGCTGAAGGGCTCTTCATGGCGGGCCAGGTGGCCGTGCTGCGTGACGCCCGGACGACCGTGGTCGACCTGCACGCCGGGGTGACCGTCGGGGCGCAGCGCTTCCACGCTGAGCGGAGAGCCGCGCTGGCGGCGACGCCAGAACTGGAGACCGGTCCGGCCGAACCGGTGCCGGCGGCCCCGCTGGACGTCGCCATCGTGGGCATGTCCTGCATCTTTCCGGACTCGCCGGACCTGGCCGGCTTCTGGCAGACGATTCTCGGCGGACGCGATGCCATCCGGGAGGTGCCCGCCCAGCGATGGCCGGTGGAGACCTACTACGCGTCCGAGGTGGAGCCGGGCCGGGCGGGCCGGATCAGCGTGTCGAAGTGGGGCGCGTTCATCGCACCGGTGCCGTTCGACGCCATCCGGTACGGCATTCCGCCAGCGGCATTGGCGAGCATCGACCCGACCCAACTGCTGGCCCTGGAGGCATCGCACCGGGCCCTCGTAGACGCCGGGTACGGCCACGACGTGCCGGGCATCGACCACTCCCGTACCGGGGTGGTGTTCGGTGCCGAGGCGGGCAGCGATATGGGACACGCGCAGACGCTGCGTACCATGCTGCCGGCGTACTTCGGCGAGGTCCCCGCCGAGCTGGAGGACCAGCTACCCAGGGTCACCGAGGACTCGTTCCCCGGCATGCTGGCCAACGTGATCGCCGGACGGGTCGCGAACCGACTGGACCTGGGCGGACCGAACTTCACGGTGGACGCGGCATGCGCCTCGTCGCTGGCGGCCATGGACGCGGCGTGCAAGGAGCTGGTGGCGGGCACCAGCGACCTGATGATCTGCGGCGGCGCCGATCTGCACAACGGCATCAACGACTATCTGATGTTCACCTCGGCGCATGCGCTGTCGCCTACCGGCCGGTGCCGCCCGTTCGACAGCACCGGCGACGGCATCGCCCTCGGCGAGGGCGTCGCCTGTGTCGTGCTCAAGCGGCTCGCCGACGCCGAGCGCGACGGTGACCGCATCTACGCCGTCGTCAAGGGGGTCGGCGGGTCCAGCGACGGGCGCGCCCTGGGCCTGACCGCGCCGCGTGCCGAGGGGCAACGCCGGGCGCTCGACCGGGCGTACGCGCGCAGCGGCATCTCCCCGCGACAGGTCGGGTTGGTCGAGGCGCACGGCACCGGCACCGTCGTCGGGGACCGTACCGAGCTGGAGACCCTGACCAGGTTCTTCGTCGAGTCGGGTGCCCGGCCGGGCAGTTGTGCACTCGGCTCGGTCAAGTCACAGATCGGCCACACCAAGTGCGCCGCCGGGCTCGCCGGTGTGATCAAGACGGCGCTCGCGCTGTACACCGGCGTCCGGCCGCCGACCATCAACCTGACCCGTCCCAATCCGGCCTGGGATCCGCAGCGTAGCCCGTTCGCCTTCAACACCTCGGCCCGCCCGTGGAGCGCCCCGCCGGGCGAGCGGTTCGCCGGGGTCAGCGCCTTCGGCTTCGGCGGCACCAACTACCACCTGGTGCTCGCCGCGCACCCGCGTACCCCGGAACCGCGCCACGCGCGCCAGGAGTGGCCGGCGGAGCTGTTCTGCTTCCGCGGCCCCGACCGGGCCGCGGCGCACCGGGGCGTACGGAAGCTGGCCGCCACGCTGCGGACCACCGACCGGTACGACCGGCCGTGGCGACTACGTGACCTGGCCGGTACGGCCGCCGCGCAGGCCGCCCCACGCTCCGGAGAGGTCCAGGTCGCGATCGTCGCCCGGGATGTCACCGAACTCGATCTGCTGCTGAACCGCGCGCTCGCCGGCGAGCACGACCCCGGACAGGGACTCGTCCAGCCGCCACCTCGGCGCACCGGATCCGGCAACGCCGCCGGGAAGGTCGCGTTCCTCTTCCCCGGGCAGGGCAGTCAACATCCCGGCGCCCTGGCCGACCTGTTCGTCACCTTTCCTGAGCTGCGCCAGTATCTCGGGCTCGGTCAGGAGTGGGTAGACCTGCTGTTCCCGCCGAGCGCGTTCGATCCCACCACCGAGGGCGCCCAGCAGGATCGGCTCCGCGACACCCGGGTGGCCCAGCCGGTGCTCGGCGTCGGCGGGCTCGCCGTCGACCACCTGCTCCGCCGGCTCAACATCCACCCCGACCTCACCGCGGGACATAGCTACGGCGAACTCGTCGCGTTGTGCGCCGCCGGCGCGTACGACCCGCCGACCCTGCTGCGGCTCAGCCGGCAGCGCGCGGACGCGATCCTCGCCGCCGTCGGCGACGATCCAGACACCGATCCGGGCACCATGGCCGCGGTCATCGCCACCACGGAGCGTGTCGGCGCGGTCCTGGACAGTTCCGGCCTCGCCGACCAGGTCGTCCTGGCCAACAGCAACGCGCCCACCCAGCAGGTGATCTCCGGCCGCACCCCGGCGGTGCAGGCGGCGATCTCGGCGTTCAAGGCCGCCGGTCTGACGGCTCGCGGGCTCAACGTCGCCTGCGCCTTCCACAGCCCGCTCGTCGCCACCGCCGTAGATCGCTTCGCGCAGATGCTCGCCGCTCACCCGATCACCACGGCCACCATCCCGGTCTGGTCCAACCGCACCGCCACCGCCTACCCGGCGGACGCCCACGAGCTGCGGCACGAACTCGCGGCCCAGATCGGTGCTCCGGTCCGCTTCGTCGAACAGATCGAAGCCATGTACGCGGCCGGCGCCCGCACCTTCGTCGAGGCCGGACCCGGGCAGGTGCTCACCGGCCTGGTCCAGGTCATCCTCGCCGACCGGCCACACCTCGCCGTCGCCTGCGACCGGCGTACCGGCGAAGGGCTCCGGGACTTCCTCATCGCCGTGGCACAGCTGGCGTGCACCGGGGTACCGGTACAGACCGGCTGGCTCTTTCACCGCCGCGACACCGTCGTGGCGGGTACGACCGAACCCGACGACCGTCCCTTCTGGACTGTCGACGGGCAACTCGTCCGCGACCGCGACGGAGGCAGTCTCCCCGGAGGCATGACGGCCCCGCGACGCAGCAAGGAGTTGTCCATGATCGCAACAGCCGGGCCCTCGGCCGGCGGCACCGACGACCGTGACAGGCGAGACGGGCGGGAGGAACTGCTCGCCGAGTTTCTGCGGACCAATCGCGAGTTGATCGCCGCTCAGCACGATGTCCTGCTCGCCTACCTCGGCAGCACCGGCGGGGGACATCTCGCCGGACGGCTACCGGGGAACCACCATCCGGCAGGCCCGCCGGTCGAGGCCACAGCGGACACGGCAGGTCCGCCGGTACGGATCTCGCCAACGCCAACGCCAACGCCAACCCAGACGGAGAGGGCGGCGAGCTACGACGTACCGATCCTGCCTGCGCCGGCGAGTCAGGCCCTGTCCACCTCGCCAGGGTCGGCTACGGGCAGCCCACCCGTGCCCCTCCCGCCCGGACCGATGTCGGTCACGGCGCCGATGGTCGAGCCGCCCGGCGACGGAAAAGTTGGCACCGGCGTAGGAGGAGCCGGCACCAGCGCCGGCACCCGGAGCGCCGCGGCCGCCGTACCGGTCGGCACGCTCGCGGCGCAGCCGCCGGGTCTCGGCTTCCAGGCCGCGGTGCTGGTGGTGCTCAGCGAGCGGACCGGTTACCCGGCCGACCTGATCGAACTCGATCTGGATCTGGAGGCCGACCTGAGCATCGATTCAATCAAGCGGGCGGAGGTGGCCGGCGAGGTGGCCGCCCGGCTCGGCCTGGCGGCCGAGGGAGATGAATCGGAGCTGGAGGGACTGGTCAAGGCCCGGACCGTACGGGCGATGGTCGACTGGCTCAGCAGCCGGGTGAACGCGGCCGTGGCCGCTACGGTCCCCGTACAGTCCTCGATCGCGGCCGCCGGGCCGACAGCGACCGAGGCGTCGTCCACCGTGCCGGCACGGGCGCGTACCGGACCGGCCGCGGCGGTGCCCACCGGGCAGGAGTACCCGCTCCCGGCGCCGGCGACGGGTAGCCCGGGACCGGCGGGCGGTGCCACGTCGCTGGGTGTCGCGCCGACGCGGATGCTCTGCACGGTGGTTCCGGTCCCGGAGGCACCGAGGCAACCGGCGACGGTGCTCGCGGGTGCCACGCTGGTGGTCACCGGATCGGGTCCGACCGCCGTACGGCTGGTCGAGTTGCTACGCGGGCACGGGGCGACCGTACGCACCGGCACCGCGGCCGAGCCCGGCAGCCTGGACGGGGCGGACGGGCTGGTCCTGCTCGACGGTCTGGTCGGCGGGCAGGAACCGGTGCTCCCCGGTGCGTTTCAGTTGATCAAGAGAGCCCTGACCGGCGGGGTGCACCGGGTGTTGGCGGTCGCCGACCCCCACACGGGTGCGGGGGCGGACGGGCTGCGCGGCCTGTTCCGCACCATCGCCCGGGAGTATCCCTCCATCAGCTCGCGCCTGGTCATCGTGGACGGTACGGAGCCTGCGGCGCGGCTCGCCCAGACGCTGGTCGACGAGATGCTGGTCGGGGGCGAGGCGGCGGTGGTGAACCGGGGCGGCGGCCGGCGGTGTGCGTACGACCTGATGCCGGCGAGCCTCGGGGCGCTGGGGGCCGGTGGTGCCGGCCCGGCGGGCGACGGCGTGGCGGAAGCGCGGGCGATGGGGCTGGACCGCGACTCGGTGGTGCTGCTGATCGGCGGCGCCCGTGGCATCACCTCCTGGGTCGCCCGTGCCCTCGCGACGGCTGCCCGGTGCCGCATCGAGCTGGCCGGCCGTACTCCGTTGCCGGACGGCCCTCCGGATCCGGCCTTGGCGGCGGCCACGGACGCGGCGGCGGTGCGGGCGGTGCTCGCGCGCCAGCGGATCGGCTCCCCGGCGGCGATCGCCCGCGCGGCCCAGGCGGTCCTCGCCGGCCGGGAGGTCGGGGCCACCGTACGGGAACTCGGTGAACTGGGCGCCAGAGTGCGTTACCACAACCTCGACGCCCGCGACCCGCAGGCGACCCAGCGGCTGATCAACGCCATCCACGATCAGTACGGCCGTATCGACGGGCTGGTGTACGCCGCCGGCGTGGTCGAGGACAAACTGATCGTCGACAAGGACCCTGAGTCGTTCGTCCGGGTCTTCGACACGAAGGTGACGGGTGCCCGGTCGGCGCTGGACGCGCTGGACGCCGTCGGCAGTCGACCGAGGTTCGTCGTGCTGTACGGCAGCATCGCGGCGGTGTACGGCAACCGCGGCCAGGGCGACTACGCGGCAGCCAACGACGCCCTGGAGACGATTGGCGCCCGATGGGCCGCCCGAACCGGCAACCGCTGCCTGACGGTGCACTGGGGGCCGTGGGCACCGACCGACGGGCACGGCGGCATGGTCAGCCCCGAACTGGGTCGGGAACTCGCCCGGCGCGGCGTCGGCCTGATCGACCCGGAGGAAGGCGCGCAGAGCCTGCTGAGCGAGCTGGCCTGGGGCGACCCGGCGCTCACCTCCGTCGTCTACACCGCGTCGGTCTGGTGACCGGCATGCCCGGCGACCCGGTCGCGATCGTGGGGATGGCGGTGCTGCTGCCGGCCGCGGGTGACCTGGACAGCTACTGGCGCAACCTGGTCGAGGGCGTCGACGCGGTCACCGAGACGCCGCCGCACCGATGGGACCCGGAGTTCTACGACCCGGCGCGGGCACACCGGCCGGACCGGCTCTACTGCCGCCGGGGCGGATTCGTCGACGACCTGGCCACCTTCGATCCGCTCAGGTTCGGCATCATGCCGGCGTCCGTCGCCGAGATCGAGCCGGACCAGCTCATCGCGCTGAACGTCGCGGCGGCGGCGGTCGAGGACGCCGGGGGGATGGACCGGCTGCCCGCCGGTGAGCGGGTGGGGGTGATCCTCGGCCGGGGTGGCATCCTCAGCCCGGCCCAGGCTCGGTACGCGCAGCGGGTGCGGATGTCCAGCCAGGTCATCCAGGTGCTCCGCGAGCTGATCCCGGACCTGCCGGAGAGCCGGTTGGACGCGGTCCGGGCGAGGTTCGACGAGCGGCTCGGCAAACACCAGCCGGAGGGGACGATCGGACTGGTGCCGAACCTGGCCGCCTCCCGGGTGGCCAACCGGCTCAACCTGCGCGGGCCCGCGTACACGGTGGATGCCGCCTGCGCCTCGTCGCTGATCGCGGTGGACCAGGCGGTCACCGAGCTGAACAGCGGCCGGCTCGACGCGGTCCTCGCCGGTGGCGTACACCACGTGCACGACATCAGCTTCTGGTCCGTGTTCAGCCAACTCGGCGCCCTCTCCCGGCAGGGCGAGATTCGACCGTTCGACAGCGCGGCGGACGGGCTGCTCATCGGCGAGGGCACCGGTGTGGTCGTACTCAAGCGGATGGCCGACGCGGTGCGTGACGGCGACCGGACGTACGCGGTGATCCGCGGCAGCGGGATGTCCAGCGACGGGCGCGCCGCGAGCATGGTCAATCCGGCCAGCGCCGGTCAGGTGTTGGCGGTCCGGCAAGCCTGGGCGGCTGCGGAGCTGGACCCGACCGCACCGGATGCGCTGGGGCTGCTGGAGGCGCACGGCACCGCGACGCCGACCGGGGACGCCGTCGAACTCGCCACCCTCGCCGAGGTGTTCGGTCCGCATCGGGGTGGGGCACGACCGGTGATCGGCTCGGTGAAGTCGATGATCGGCCATGCCATGCCGGCGGCCGGTATCGCCAGCCTGATCAAGGCGGCCCTGGCCGTGCACCGCGGCGTGCTACTGCCGACGTTGCACTGCGACACGCCGCGACCGGAACTGGGGCGTACCCGGTTCGCGCCGATCACCACCGCCCAGCCGTGGGAGAGCGACGGACCACGCCGCGCCGGCGTCAACGCGTTCGGCTTCGGCGGCAGCAACGCCCACGTGGTCCTGGAGGAGACACCGGAGGCATTCGCGGACCGGCGGGGCGGCACGGGCTCGGCCGGTCCGGTGACCAGGCCGGTGCCGGTGCCCGCAGCGGAGTTGGTGGGCCGGGGGGAGGCGGGCGGTCAGGCCACGGTACGGGTCACCGTCGAGCAGCCCGACGAGGTGCTGTGGCTGGCCGCCCCCGAGCCGGCCGCGCTCGCCCGCCTGCTCGACACCGACGACCACAACGTACGCATCCTCGGCGCCGCCCGGGCGCGGCAGGCCAGTCCCACCGGCGTACGGCCGCTGGCGGCGGGCGAACACTGCCGGCTCGGTATCGTCAGCCCCGACCCCAAACGCCTCGGCACCGCCCGGCGCGCCGTGGCCAGAGGACAGTCCTGGCGCGGTGCCCGGGACATCTGGTTCAGCCCCACCCCACTGCTCGCCGACGACTCCGGTGGGCAGCTCGCCTTCGTGTATCCCGGGCTCGATGCGGAGTTCAGTCCGCGCACCGCGGACATCGCGGCGCACTTCGGCCTGCCGGACCGTCAGTGGTCCGCCGACGATCTCGGCCGGCACGGCGCTGGCGTGATCGAGGTCGGCAGGCTGCTCAACGACGCCCTGCACCGGATCGGAATCACCCCGCACGCGGTCGCCGGGCACAGCATCGGTGAGTGGACCGCTGCGGCCACCACCGGGCAGATCAGCTCGGGATCCATCGACGATTTCCTCGCCGCGTTCAACTCGACGTCGATCGAGGTGCCCGGCCGCGCGTTCGCCGTCATCGGCGGGGCCGCGGAACAGGTCACCCCGCGGCTCGCCGGCTACCCGGGGGTGGCCCTCTCCCACGACAACGCGCCCGCCCAGTGCATCGTCAACGGGCCCGAGGGCGAGATAGAACTGCTCGTCGAGGCGCTTCGCGACGACGGCCTGCTCTGCCAGAAGCTGCCGTTCCGCTCCGCCTTCCACACGCCGATGTTCGCGTCCGGGTTGGAGTCGATCGGCGCGGCCCTCCGCCGCTGGCAGGTCCGCCCCACCCGGGTACCCGTCTGGTCCACCACGCTCAGGGCGCCGTTCCCTACCGAGCCGGCCCGGGTACTGGAGATATTCATCCGACACATGCTCGAACCGGTCTGGTTCCGGCAGACCGTCCAGGCCATGTACGACTCCGGCGTCCGGGTGTTCCTACAGGTCGGCGCCGGACAGCTCGCCTCGGTCATCGGCGACAACCTGCGTGGCCGGGACCACCTCGCCATGCCGGTCAACGTCACCCACCGCAGCGGGCTGGACCAACTGCGCCGGGTCGCCACCGCACTGTGGGTCGAGGGCGCCGCACCGGACCTGCGCGCACTCGCGCCGCCCACGGGACGTACCCGGATCACGGCGCCCACCACCGTCCGGTCCGCCCGCCGCGGCCCGACCGTGCGGCTCGACCTCGGCGGTCCGCTGGTCCGCCTCGGCGAGGGAGCCGATGGTCTGCTCGGCGTGTCGGTGCACCTCGCGCCGGGCGGCAGTCCGGACGACACCGGCGGCGCCGGCGCCACGTCCAGCCCGATCGGGGTACCGGGCAGACCGGGCTCAGCCGTCGAGGGAGGGATGGTCCCCGTGCCGGCGCAGGGCTTTATGGCGGCGCAGGACTCCGTGCCGGCGCAGGGCTGCACAACGGCGCAGGACTCCGTGCCGGCGCAGGGCTGCACAACGGCGCAGGCCGATGCGGCGCTGCCGGGATCGCCGGCCCTGGCCACGCTGCACAGGCTCGCCGGCCACTCCAGCGCCGCGGCGGAACTCGCCATGCTGCTGTCCGACACATCGGCCGTAGCGGCCACCGACGGCGGGACGGGGCAGCCGGCCCGGACACCACCGCCGCGCCCGTACCGCACGGTCCTGCGGGTCGCCCTCGACACCATGCCGTACCTGCGTGACCACTGCTTCTTCGTCCAACCCGACGACTGGCCCGACGCGGAGGACCGCTGGCCGGTAGTGCCGGCCACCACCGTCGTACAGCACATGGTGGACGCCGCCGAGCAGGCCGCCCCGGGTACCCGGGTGGTCGGGGTGCGCGCCGCGCGGTTCACCCGTTGGTTGATCGCGGCGCCGCCGCAGGACGTCGAGATCACTGTCCAGCCGGTCGGGCCCGGCCGACTCGAGGTGATCCTCAACGGTTACGCCCGCGCGACGGTGGAGGTGGCGCCGGACTACCCGGCCGACCGTCCGGCGGTCTGGCGGTACGACCCGGCCACCGAGCGGCCGCCGCGGCTGCACGCCGAGGAGATGTACGCCGAACGCCTGATGTTCCACGGTCCCCTGTTCCGGGGCGTGACCAAGGTGCACGCCCTCGGCGACATGCACATCCGCGGGGTGGTGACCGCGCCGGCCCCGCCCGGCGCGCTGCTCGACAACGCGCTCCAGCTGGTCGGCAACTGGCTCATCACGACGCAGCCGGTGCGGACCGTCGCGCTGCCGATGGAGTTCGGCCACGTCCGGTTCTTCGGGCCGTCGGCGGCGCCCGGTACGGCGTTCGAGTGCGTAGCCCGGGTGCGCGCGATCGACAACCGGCAACTCGTCGCCGACACCCAGCTCTCCGTCGACGGCCGGGTATGGGCGCAGATCGAGGGCTGCGTCGACCGGCGGTTCGACAGCCACCCCACGGCCCGCCCGGCGGAGCGCTTCCCCGAGCGCCATCCGATGTCGCTGCGCCAACCGGAGGGCTGGACCATGGCCTTCGACTGCTGGACGGACCTGGTCACCCGCGCCATGGCCGCTCGCGGCATCCTCGGCACCAGCGGTTACGCCGACTACGAGCGGCAGCCGCCCAAGGCACGCAAGCATTGGCTGCTCGGCCGGATCGCGGTCAAGGACGCCGTCCGCTTCCAGCAGTGGGAGGACGGCCACACCGACGTCTACCCGATCGAGTTGACCGTCACGAACGAGCCGAACGGCCGGCCCCGGGTACGCCTGCGGCCCGGCCGGGGCTTCCGCGACTGTGACGTCTCACTCGCCCACACGGCCGAGATCGGAGTGGCGATCGCGAAGCCCCGCCAGCCCGACGCACCGCCCGGTGCCCCCGGCGTCGGCATCGACGTTGCCGAGATCGCGGACCAGCCGGACGGCACGGTCACGGCCGCGCTGTCCGGGCCGGAACGGCGGCTGCTCGACTCGGTGGCGACGGGTGAAGAGCCGTGCCCGTGGCTCGCCCGCTTCCGGGTGGCGAAGGAAGCCGCAGCCAAGGCGGAGGGCACCGGCATCACCGGGGACCCGCGCCGGTTCGCGGTGGTGGGCGCCAGCCCGAGCGCCCTGACCGTGGAGGTCGGCGACCGCGTCTACCAGGTCGCGTACCGAGACGTAGCCAATCCTGAAGACCTGCCCGCACGGCGGTACGTCGTCGGTTGGACCTGGGGGCCGGAGCCTGCCCACCGAACCGGCCGCCCGTAGCGACCGGGACCACGAGAAGGGGACATCACATGCCTGTGGACCGGTCCGACATCCTCGCCGAGGTTGCCGAGATGCTGCACGCGATCCTCGACGACGTCGGAGTCGACGGTGAGATCACCATGGCGACCAGGTTCCAGGACGACCTGGAGATGGAGAGCATCGACGTCGTCTCCCTCGCCGGTCGCCTGCAGGGGCGGTACGGCGACGCGGTCAACCTCGCCAAGCTCGTGGCCGGCCTCGACCTGGACTCGATCCGGCAACTACAGGTCGGCCACCTCGTCGAACACATCGCCGCCGCGCTCGACCGGACGGATGCCAGCGGCACCGCGGACACCAGCCAGGGCAGAGCGGGTACGCCGGCATGAGCGAGGGTGGCGGGCGAATCCTCAGGCTCAGGGTGTGTGTGCCTCCTGGCGGCATGGAGCGAAGCGGAGTGCCGGCATGAGTATGGTCCGGGCCAACGGCCTCTCCGTGCACGTGGAGCAGCTCGCCCCGGCCGAGGCGGTTGCCGGCTGGTACGGTGCCGCACCGACCGCCGTGTTGATCCACGGCCTGACCACGGACACCCTGGCCAGCTGGTATCTCACCCTCGCCCAGCCGCTCGCCGCCGCCGGCCTCCGCGTGATCATGTACGACCTGCGCGGCCACGGGCACACCGAACGCCCGCCGGAAGGCTACGCGTTGGACGACTTCGTCGACGACCTGACGGCCTTGCTGGCCGCGCTCGACGTGACCGGCCCGATCCACCTGTTCGGCAACTCCTTCGGCGGCACGATCGCGTTCGGCTACGCCGTACGCCACCCCGAGCGGGTCACCGCCGTCGCCGCGATCGAGTCCTCCCCGCCCACGGCGGCGTGGTTCGAGCGGGTGGCCCAGCAGCTTCACCACGCCGCCGCGTACCTGCCGCGCGAACACGCGCTGGCCGAGATCAGGGCCGAACGCGGGGAACTCGCCAGCCGTCGGGCCAGGACCGCCCGGGAGGTGCTCGCCGCCACGAGCCTCGTACGCGACCTGCCGGCCAGCCGGCTACCGGCGGAGGAGGGGATTGCCGCGATCGGCGGCCCGGTGCTGTGGGTGTACGGCGGCGACTCGCCCGTGGTCGGACTGGTCCCCGAGGCCCGACGGCTGTTGCCGCGGGCACGGTTCGTCACCGTTCCCGGCCAGCGGCACTCCCTCCTGGTCGACCAGCCGGCTGCCGTACGCGACATCGTCCTGTCCTGGCTACGCGAGGACTGCGGCCTCCCACCCGGCCAGCCGGACATCAGCGGGCTCTCCGGTCATGACGGTCAGGATCAGCCGTCCGCACCGGCGACCGCCCACTGATCCACCCACTGATCCGCATCGCAGAGTAGGAGCCTCGATGGAGTCACCGCCCGCCGGCCAGGCGATCATCATCAGTACCGGTCGGTGCGGGTCGACGCTGCTGTCCGACCTGATCGCCAAGCAGTCCGACACCCTCTCAGCCCATGAGTTCTTCGCGTCGGTGGAGACCTGGACCAGCGACAGAGGGGTACTCAGCGGAGCCGAATACTGGTCACGGTTGAGTAGCCCCAGACCGGAGCTCGCCACGCTGTTCCGGATCGGCCTCGGCCCGGCCGAGGTGTGCTACCCGGCTGACGGTCGATGGGCCGGCAACCTCGTCGAGCTGCCCCGGATCCTCGCGACCACGCTGCCGAAGATCTCGTCCGACCCGGACCGGCTGTTCGACATCCTTGCCGAGCTGGTGCCCGGGTTTCCGGCTCAGCCGTTGGCTCGGCACCACCAGATGTTCCTGGACCTGCTCACCTCGCTCGCCGCCCGGCGGCGCTGGGTCGAGCGTTCGGGCGGTTCCAGCCACCTCGCGCGATACCTGCTGGAGGAATTCCCCACCGCGAAGATCGTCTACCTGACCCGCAACCGGGAGGACACCGCCCGATCGATGAGCCGGCACTCCTCCTTCCAGCTTCTCCAGCTCAACCTGGAGTTTCTCGGCCAGTACGGGGTCGATCCGTTCCACCTCGGCGCCGACCAGCAGGTGCCCGAGGAGTTGGAGCGCTACCTGCCGAGCCGATTGACCGCCGAGACGCTGAGCGAGCGTGGCCGGGACGTGCAGCGTTACCGGAGGTTGTGCGCGTTCCTCACCAGCGAGGCCGAGCAGGCCATCACCGATGCCGGGCCGCGGGACCTGTTGACGATGACGTACGAGGACCTCGTCGACGACCCGCTGGCGCAGCTCGCGCGGCTGGGCCGGTTTCTGGATTTCGACGACTGGGAGCAGTGGGCGCGACAGGTAGCCGGGGCGGTCGAGCCGGGCCCCCGCCAGTGCGATGCGGCGGCTATCGCCTGATCCGAGGAACGACGCGTCGCCCAGGAGTATCAACCGGAGCCGGGCACACACGGCGACCATCGTTGCCCTGGACGTGGCCTGGTACGGCGCACCGCTTTGTGCCGCACGAGAATGACGTCAACTTCGCGAATGATCTCCCGCACCCTTTGTCGAGACACGCGCATACGGCTGGCCGGAGGATCAGCCGAGGCGTTGGAGACGGCGGCGGGCGTCCTCGGCCGCCGGGTCACCCAGATCGTCGTAGATCTGCACCGCTCGCTGCCACGCGGCCGCCGCCCCGGACAGGTCGGCAGTCGCTTCCCGCGTCTCGCCGAGCCGAATGAGAGTCTCGGCCTCGTGGTACCGGTCTGCGGAGTCGCGGAACAGCTGGATCGCCTGTTCGTAGCAGCTCAGGGCCCGGGCGTGTTCGCCGAGGCGGTCGTACGCGAAGCCGAGACTGTCCAGCGTCGCCGCCTGGCCGTTGCGGTCGCCGCTGCGCTTCTGCTGGGCGAGTGCCTCCATGCAGCTCTCGATGGCCCGGGCGTAGTCGCCCGTGCTGGCGTACAACCAACCGATCGCGTTCAACGCCCGGGCTTCCCCAGAGCGGTTGCCGGCCAGCCGGTAGAGCCGGAGCGCTTCGCGGGCATGCGCGAGCGCCTCGTCCAGCCGGCCGAGCAGGTAGCAGAGTTCGCAATAGTTGTGCAGGGTCTGGGCCTGGCCGGTCGGATCGCCGAGGCGTTCGTGCAGATCGAGCGCGCGCGTCAGTCGGTACTCGGCGGTGTCGTGCTGGCCGAGTCGAGTGAACGCGCGGGCCAGCAGCCGGTTGGCCGCGGCCTGCCCGGCAACGTCGTCGATCTTCTCCGCGGCCGCGAGCGCGACCTGCTGGACGGCGAGTTGGTCCTGCCAGAGACCGAGCGGTGCGAGGAACGCGTTCAGCGTCCAGGCAATCTGCCAGGCGTACGCGTCGAATCCGGTCTCGGCGGCCTGGGAGACCAGGCGTAGCAGTACGCGGTGCTCGGCGGTGAACCAGGCGAGCGCGGTGTCGTGATCGGTCGCCGGGCTGCTCAGGTGAGTCGGCAGCGCTGGCAGCGGGTCGATGGGCGCCCATTGCGGCTGGAGTACCAAGGCGGCTGGATAGGCGTTGTGTAGATAGTTGTCGTACAACCGGTGCCGGGCGGCCAGCCGTTCGTCGGCGTGTTCCGACGACTGCGCAAGCTCGGCCGCGTAGCCTCGAAGGAGGTCGTGGAAGGCGTACCGGCCTGGCACATGTTCTGTCAACAGGTGGAGCCGGGTCAGCTCACGCAGCGCCGGAACGACGGCCGGCACGGTCGTCCCGGCGAGTGCGGCGGCGGTGTCGGGGGTCAGGTCGGGGCCGGGATGCAGCCCCAGCAATCTGAACAGTCGTGCCGCGTCCCGGCTCAGAGCCAGGTACGACCAGGAGAAGACACGCCGAGCATCCCCGTCGGCCAGGGCGTCCAGTCTCGCTTCGGCCGAATGCAGCTCGGCGGCGAAGGCGTCGAGGGGGAACGAGGGGTGCGTGGCGACGCGGGCCGCCACCATCGACAGGGCGAGTGGAAGCCGACCGGTGGCGGCGATGATGCCGGCGACCGCGGCAGGTTCGGCGGCGAGTCGGTTGGAGCCGAGCCGGCCGGCCAGCAGGCTCATCGACTCCTCGGTGGTGAGTACGTCCAGCGTCAGGGGTGCGGCGCCCTCCGCGGCGACCAGGCCGCTGAGTCGGTCGCGGCTGGTGACCACGACCACACAACCGCCGGCACCGGGCAGCAGGGGGCGTACCTGGGCAGAGTCCCGTGCGTTGTCGAGCACCACGAGCATCCGGCGAGAGGACAGCAGGCCACGATAGAGCCCGGTGCGGGTCTCCACGCTCGACGGAATCTTGGCCTGGGGCACACCGAGCGCCTCAAGGAGGCCGAGCAGGGCGTCGGCCGGGGGCACCACGTCGGCTTCGTCGTACCCGCGAAGGTTCACGTAGAGTTGGCCGTCGGGGAAGTGCCCGGCCACCCGGTGTGCCCAGTGCAGCGCCAGGGCGGTCTTACCGACCCCGGCCATGCCGGACACCGCGGAGATGACCACCGTCGTCTGCCTTTGCGCCCCCTCGTCGAGGAGTGCGTCGAGGCTGGCGAGTTCGGCGCTGCGGCCGACGAATCCCGGCGCCGCGAGAGGCAGTTGCTCGGGACGTCCGCTGAGCGGGTCCGATGGTGCGACATCGCGTACCGGCCTGTCCGGACCGGTCGCCGGTCCCGCAGCCAGGCTCGGGCGGTGGTGCAGGATGTCGTCGTGCAACTGGGTCAGCTGCGGCGCCGGGTCGAGACCGGTCTGCTCGGCCAGTACCTGCCGGGCCTGCCGGAAGGCGTCCAGCGCGCCGGCCACGTCGCCGATGCGGTACAGGCCGAGCATCAGCTGACCCCACGCCCGTTGCCGCAGCGGTTGCCGGTCGAGGAGGGCACGTAGCCGGTGGACCACCTCGGCCGCCGAGCCGAGCGCCAACATCGCCTCGGCGTAGTCCTCCTCGGCGACCATTCGCCGCTCATCCAACTGTCCGACCCGCCGGGCCAGCAGTGGCCCCAGCGGCAGATCGGACAGCGCCGCCCCACGCCACATGCCGACGGCGGCGGCGAGCTCGGCCTCGGCCCGGGCCGCGTCTCCGGCGGCGAGAGCGTCCCGGCCACGGGACGCAGCCGCGTCGAACCGGTCCAGATCCCGCTCGTCGGGCCCCACCCGGGCCCGGTAGCCACCGGCCGCGGCGGAGATCCCCTCCCAGGACTCGCCGCCACCCAGCGATCGCCGCAACCCCCGCACGTAGGTACGCAGGTTCGCCGCCGCTGACGGGGGTGGGCTGTCGTCCCACAACACTGCGGCCAGCTCATCGGTGCCGACAACTTCGTTGGGCCGTAACAGGAGGGCCGCCAGCAGTAGACGCTGCTTCACCGAGCCCAGCGGAACCGGCCGACCGTCGCGGTAGACCGTCAGCGGGCCAAGAAGGTCGAAACGCAAGAGCACCGTCCAGCTAGAGTTTCTGACAAGGTGATCTATGGGTGTTCCATCTCTTGCGGACGCCGATCTGCGATCCTCCGTCCCGAGGACTGGTGAACGGCCGCCGTGGATCGTGCCGGACGGGCTGTGGCAGCGCATTGGGCCCGTTGCTGCCCGAGTCCGAACACGACCCACGGCATCCAGGACGAAAGCTGATCCCGGACCCGCAGGGGCTGTGCGGGATCCTGTTCGTGTCGCACACCGGAATCCAGTGGGAGTTCCTGCCTCAGCGGTTGGGGTTTCGGGTCCGGGATGACCTGCTGGCGGCGCCTGGAGCAATGGAACCGGGTTGGGATGTGGCAGCAGCTTCACGAACTCCTGCTCGCCGAGCTGCGGACCGTGGGGCAGCTCGACGGGTCCCGTTTGGTCGTTGACTCCTCGCACGTTCGCCGCGGCCAGACGCGGAGCAAAAGCGGACCGAGTCCGGTTGACCGGGCGCGAAACACCACGTCCGGACCGAGGGTACCGGTATCCCACTGTTGGATCGCCCGTCGCGGCCAACCCCACGGCTCCGGGCTGGCCGGGTACCGGTGGGTGATCGAGCGGACGATCGCCTGGCACTCGCCCTCGGTCCGTTCGAACCTCGGGCGGGCGTCATCGCGGGCAGCAGTGCTGCCAGCCGCATGATGACCGCTATCCGTGGCCGACGTACGCAGCGCCGTCGACCGTGCCAGTCGGGTGCGGCCGGACGAAGCCGTTCGACGCACAGGCACTGGCCGGCGAAGGCACAGCCAGGATCAGGACGGCCGCTGATGCCACCGATACCGGGCCTGCGGCTACTCGGCGTCCAAGGGACATGGACCGTGTCTCCACACGGCTCTCCTTCCGCTCTGGATGCTCACCGCGACGCTCGCTGACGAACTGTGGGACCCGCCCATCCCATCCCATCGCCAATGGGCCGACAACCCAACGAATCCGCGGAAATCCGCGGTCGCCCGGTCCGTCACCAGAGTGGCCAGCCAGACCTGGCAGACACCGGTCCGGTGGCCGGCGACGAGGACCGGGAAAGCAGGTGTGGAGGCCGTAGGCCACTGTTTATCGGACGCGGTGTGGTGTACCGTCCCACCTCGCCAAGATCACGACCGGGTATGGATCAGGAGCGAACATGGGGAGTGTCGTCCGACGGATGCAGGCGGTAGCTGACCGGCTACTTGAGGTTGTGGTGCCTCGCGCCGATGCCCACGCCATCGACTGCTGGACCGAGTACAGGTGTATGACCCTCAACAACGTGCGGTACCGCTGGAGCCGGCGGTGCTGCTACTACGGGCCGAGTCGACCCATGAGCTGCACCGCATGGACCATCTTCTCGACAGAGGGCTGTTAGGACCGGCGCTGTCCGGAACGAGGGACCAGGGCGTGGCGGGAGGCGGCCGGTGATGTACGTGGCAGTGGCCTGCCGTGCCCTGGTCTTCGGCGTCTTCTTGTGCTCGCTGATCAGCAAGCTTCGCGGCCCAGTGGCGTATTCGAGTTTCGTCGCGTCGGCTGGCGAGTTGTTGGGCCGGCCCCGTCGCGGTGTGGCAGCGGCTGCGGCCGGTACGGTGATTGCCGAGGCGGCGGTGACGGTGCTGGTGGTGATTCCGGCGACGGCACCGGCGGGCTTGGCGCTGGCGGCAGCCCTCCTGGTGGCGTTCTCGGTCGCCGTCGTGCTGGCGATGAGGCGCGGCCAGCGGTCCCCGTGCCGGTGTTTCGGCGCATCGGAGACTCCACTCGGCGCCCCGCACGTGGTGCGCAACATGCTGTTGGTTGTCGTGTGCCTGGTCGGCTTCGTGGCGACGACCGCGACGACGGATGGCAGCCGGCATCCCGCCGGCGTCGTCGTGGCGCTCACCGTGGCCGCGGCGGTGTTGCCTTTCATATTGCGGCTCGATGACCTGGTGGCGTTGTTCCGCCCCACGTACCATCCCGGAAATACTCGGAGGAAATGACCATGCCCTTCGTCATCGCCGCCGTCGTCCTGCTCGGGGCGTTGTGCATGGTGAACCTGCTGTTGACGTTCGGGATACTGCGCCGGCTGCGGGAGCAGACCGCTGAGTTGAGCCGGCTGTCCGGTGCCCTACCGCCCGGAATGCCCGCGCCGGAAGAGCTGGTGGGTACGCCGGTGCCGGCCTTCGCGGCGACCGCGATCGACGGCACACCGGTCACCCGGGACAGCCTGATGGGCCGACCGGGCTTGGTGGGATTCTTCTCCGCCGGGTGCGCGCCGTGCCACGAACAGGCACCCGTATTCGCCAAGTGGTTGGCCGAGCAGGGCGACGACGCCACTGCCGCGGTCGCGGTCATCACCGACTCCGGTCCGGAAGCCGTTGAGATGGCCACCTCGCTGAGCGGCAAAGCGACAGTGGTCGTCGAACCGGACGCTTTCACGGTGTCCCAGGCGTTCGGGGTACGGGGGTTCCCGACGTTCCTACGGGTCGATGCGGGCGGCGTCATCGCCGGTGCGGATGCCACGGTGCGCGGCGTGGTGGCGCAAGCGGCGGCCACGTCCTGACGGTGTCGGCTCCTGAGATGTCGGCGGCAGAGCCGGACAGCCCGCGGCGCCCGCTCCACGAGCTGGCGGGGGTGTGGCGGACGGCGTGGCGGGCGGGTCCGTGGTTGACCGTGTCGCAGGTGGTGACGACCGTGGCCAGCGGCCTGCTGCCGGCGACCACGGTGTGGCTGACCAAACTTGTGGTGGACGGGCTGGCAGCCGGTCGGGTCGAGGCGGCCGTCGGCGCCGGAGTGGGCCTGGCGGGGGCCGGTCTGGTCGCGGCGGTACTGCCACAGCTGAGCAGCTACCTGCAGGGTGAGCAGCAGCGGCGGATGGACCGCCTGATGCAGGACCAGCTGTACACCGCGGTGAACTCCTTCCAGGGGTTGTCCAGGTTCGAGGACCCTCGGTTCCTCGACCGGCTGCGGATGGCGACCGAGGCGACCGGTCCGGCGCTCAGCCCGCTCACGTCCGGTCTGCTCGGTATCGGCCGGGACGTGATCACGCTGGTCAGTCTGCTCGGTGCGCTGTTTATCCTCAGCCCGGTGATGACCGCGGTCGTGGTGGTCGCGGCGGTGCCGGCGCTGCTGGCGGAGATCTCGCTGGCCAGGCAGCGGGTCGGGATGTACCTGGGCCTGTCACCGGCGATGCGGCGGCAGGCCTTCTACAGCCAGTTGATCACCGACGTCGGGGCCGCACAGGAGATCCGCCTGTTCGGCCTTGGTGACTTCTTCAAAGGTCGGCTGCTGCGGGGACTGCGCGAGGTGCAGGACGGGGAACGGCGGCTCGACCGCAAGGTGCTGCGTACCCAGTCACTGCTGGCGCTGCTGAGCGCGGTGGTCTCCGGGCTCGGCCTGGTGTGGGCGGTGCACAGCGCCACCACCGGCCGGCTGACGTTGGGCGACGTGACGGCATTCGTGGTGGCGGTCGGAGGTATCCAGGGATCGCTCATGGGCCTGGTCAGCGGCATTGCCAGCGGGCACCAGGCGCTGCTGATGGTCGGCCACCACTCCGCCGTACGCCGCCTCGGTGACGACCTGCCACCCGCAGGCCGATCGGCACATCTCCTGCCGTTGCGGCAGGGCATCGAGGTGCGGGACGTGTGGTTCCGCTACCACGAGGACCATCCGTGGATCCTGCAGGGCGTCAGCCTGACCATCTCCCAGGGCCAGGCGGTCGCGCTGGTCGGGCTCAACGGCGCGGGCAAGAGTACTCTGGTCAAGCTGTTGTGCCGGTTCTACGACCCGGACCACGGCGCGATCCTCTGGGACGGTGTCGACATCCGCGAACTGCATCCGGCGCAGCTGCGGCGCCGGATGGGCGTGTTGTTCCAGGACTTCGTGTCGTACGACCTGAGCGCCGCCGAGAATATCGGGGTCGGTGACATCGACGCGGTAGCCGACCGGCGGCGGGTCGAGGAGGCAGCCGGCGTAGCTGGCGTCCACAGCAATCTGGCCGCACTGCCGCGGGGCTACGACACGCTGCTCAGCCGCATCTTCTACCTCGAGGAGGAGAAGGACGACGCGGAAACTGGTGTAGTACTGTCCGGCGGCCAGTGGCAACGCCTGGCCCTGGCCCGGACGTTCATGCGTGACACGCGGGACCTGCTGATCCTCGACGAACCGAGCGCGGGCCTGGACGCAAAGGCCGAACACGAGATCCACCAGCGTCTCCGGACGCATCGTGCTGGCCGTACCAGCCTGCTCATCTCGCACCGGCTGGGCACGGTCCGGGACGCGGACGTCATCGTCGTGCTCGACGGGGGCCTGGTCGCCGAGCGGGGCAGCCACGACGAACTGATGGCCCTCGACGGCCGGTACGCGCAACTGTTCCGGACGCAGGCCAGCGGCTACGGCGCAACGGCGGTCGAGGACATCCGATGATGACGCGGGCGGTGGTCAGCGCCGTGGTCGTGGCGGCCGCAACCGGTGGTGTGGCGGGGTGGTGGCTACGTCACACCTTTCTCGTCACCACAGTGGCCGGACGGAGCATGGTACCCACGTACACCGAGGGCGACCGGCTGCTGGTGCGGCGGGTACGACTGGCCATGGTCCGCCGCGGTGATGTCGTCGTCCTCGCCGACCGCGACCTGCCACGGCGTCCCGCCCGGTCGGCCGCCGCGCGACGCGATCCACCAGGCGAGCTGCTGATCATCAAGCGTGCCGTGGCCGTACCGGGGGATCCCGTCCCCGCCGGGGTACCCGTGCCCGACCGGGTCGTACCGCCCGGCCGCCTGATCGTCCTCGGCGACAACGCCGACGCCAGCTACGACTCGAGGAATGCCGGCTACTACGCCGCGGACACGCTGATCGGTGTCGTTGTCCGCGGCATGCGGAGGTAGTCAGCACACCTGAGTCCGCGAAGCCGCTGCCGGTCAACGACGAGATCGACCGCCATCCGGGTCACTGCCGGGTGCCCGGCCGTCGCGGATGTTCAGGTGTTGCGGACGAGCCGCCAGCGGTTGTCGGTGCTGCCGTTGTCGGGGTCCTGCACGGCTTGCGCTCCCCAGGCCGTGGAGCCGTTGAGGATGCCGAGCAGCTTGCCGCTGTGTACGTTGCGGATCTTGTAGGTTCCGTCGCCCTGGTCCAGGAGCGTCCACAGGTGGTCCGCGGTACCGTTGTCGGACCATTGCAGGACGCGGGCGTTGTCGGCGGTCGACATGTCCTGCACACCCAGGACCTTGCCGCTGTTGGCGTTGCGTAGCTTGACGGCGCTGCCCTCGGTGACGACCACCCAGTTGTGGTCGGCGGTGCCGGTGTCGCCCCACTGGACGGCGAGTCCGCCGTCGGCCGTGGACATGTCCTGGACGCCGAGGACCAGGCCTGTGCCGGCATTGACCAGCCGGTGGCTGACAGCAGCGGGGTCGCCGCCGTTGGTGCTCCAATAGACCGTGTAATTGTGCCCGTGGGCGTCGTAGAAGGGACCCAGGTTGACCGTGCCGCCGTTCGCGGCGGCGGTGAAGGCCAGCGAAGTGCCGCTGCTCCGGGTGACCGACGAGACGGTGAGTGCCGGCAAGGCGCCCAGAGCGGTGTTGCCGTAGTTCCCGGAGAGCACGACCGGGCCGTAGGTGACCGCGGCGACGTTCGGGTTGTCGTTGGCGGCCTGCATGATGACCCGCATGGGCAGGCGGACGGTGATGGTGTCACCCGCGGCCCAGGTGCGGGTGACGGTGGCGTAGCTTCCCGGGGTGGTGGCGACGCTCTGCACCGTGCCGTTGACACTGATCGTCGCACCGGTGGTCCAGGCCGGGATCCGTACCCGGATGCTCCACGAACCGCTCATCGTGCCGGACAGGGTGAGGGTGCTGGTGTCGCTGACAGGGTAGCCGGTGGTCTGGGTCACGGTGATACCGCGCTGGGTCCAGTCGAGCACCGATGGCATGAACAGGTTCACGGACAGCGTGGTGCCGTTGTAGAAGTAGACGGAGTCCATCAGCGCCGTGTTGACCTCGATGCCGGTGCCCTGGCAGCACCAGAAGGAGTTGTAGTCGGTGCTCCAGGTGCCGCCGCCCCACGCCGGACCCACGCCACGTCGACCGCCCGGGTTGAGCGGGGTGAAGTAGGTGATGTGTCCGTGGCTGTCGGCCGGGTTCTGCGCCCCGATGATGTGGTTGAGCAGGGCTCGCTCGTAGAAGTCGAAGTACGCCGCCCGGTTGGGGTCCAGCAGCCACAGTTCCCGGGTCAGCTTGAGCATGTTGTAGGTGTTGCAGTGCTCGCAGGTGTCCTGCCGGAGGTACCCGGCGATGGCGTTCGGTGGGCGGAAGTGCTCGGCCTGGCTGTTGCCGCCGATCGCGTACGTGTGCGCACCGACGCAGATGTTCCAGGCGTTGCCGGCGATATCCCGGTAGCGGGTGGTACCGGTGGCCTTGTACTCCCGGGCGGCGCCCACCCACTTCGGGACCTGCGTGTTGGCGTGCAGCCCGTTGAGCTGGTCGGAGTTGGCCGCCAACGGGTTGAAGACGGCAGCGTGGTCGAACCGTTGCGCCGCGGTCAGCCAACGGCTGTCGCCGGTCTGCTGGTAGATGTCGGTGAGTACGGCGTTCATCCCGCCGAACTCGGTGCCGAGCATGTTCTGCATCTGGCTGGAGGTCAGCCGGCCGGTGCGCCAGTCGACCCAGCCGGCGAGCGCCAGGAGCACGTCGCGGGCCTGGTTGTTGCCGAGGTGGCGCCACACGTCGAGCAGGCCGGCCAGGGTCTTGTGGATGACGTAGTACGGCACGTTGCCGTTGCTCAACGTGCGCGCCTCGAGGGCGGTGAAGTCGGTCTCCGGGAAACCGGAGAGGTAACCGGTGTTGAAGCCGGCGGCGCCGTTGTTGGCCTGACACTTGGCGAGTTCGGCCACCATGTGGTTGGCCTTGTCCCGGCAGGTGGTGTCGCCGAGCACGGCGTACGCCTGCGCCCAGGCGGTCAGGAAGTGCCCCTGCATGTGCGTGCGGAACGGAAACGACGGTGCGTCCCAGCCGCCGTTCGAGGCGGCGCCGTTGGTGGACAACCGGTGGTTGACCCGGAAGTTGTAGAGCAGCCGGTCGACGTTGACGAAACGCAGGTAGCTCATCGTCCTGTTCTGGTTGTCCAGCCATCGGCTGCTGGTCAGCCGGACCTGGCCCAGCTCGAACGGGTACGCGGAGACGCCGATGTCCGGCCGGACCGGGGGGAGTGCGGCGGCTGCCGGAGCACCAGAGACCGCCGGCGCGGCGACGGTGGCGGCACCGGCGGCTGTCGCGACGGTGGCGGCACCGGCGGCCTGCAACAGCAGGCGCCGGCTCATGGGGGGTAACGGCATGGTGGTTCTCCTGTAGCGCGGAGTGGCGGGCCGGGTGGGACGGAAGCGCTAGGCGTTGTCGGGCGGCCGGCGATCCGGCGGTGCCGTCTGGACCGCTCAGGCCGAGGTCGTTACCGGTAGAGGACGGGCAGACGTCTGATGTCATGCGCGGATGTCGATGTGAGCGGTAACATACATCCTCCGGTAGCGCACCGCAAGTGTGCTGTTGTCGCTGCGACACGTAGTCGAAATCCGGGCAAAAACGTAGAAGTGCGACGCATGCGCCGTCTGGTCGCCGTATCCGCCCTTCGTCGGGAGCGGCAGGAACGTGCCTCGTCGGGGGGCGATAGTGGACGGCGGCAAGCGCAGGAGGGAGGGATTGTCTGGCTGTACCGATTTTGCGGCGCCGCTACAACTTGACGGCGAACGATGTTATCGCTCACAGTCGATGGGCGAGGGATGAGGTGGAGGTGGCTTACCGCGCGAGCCACCTCGCCGTACCTCCGGGGCGTGCGTCAGGGCATCCGGACACCGTGTGAGCGTTCTGAATCAGACGGTGAGAGCGGGCCGCTCTCGTGCGCCGTGGTGCACCCGCCGGTCGGGCGTCGGCCCGAGAATCGCCAATTGGAGGACAATCATGGGTATTTTCGGCCGGTTCTCGCGGCCCGCGCCGCCGCGGGTTGTCGCCGTGGCGGCGGTGGCGGTGCTGGTGGGCGGTGGTGCTGTGGCGGTGGGGCCGGTGCCGGCTGCTGCGGCGACGGTGGACACCAGTGCCTGGTACGTGTTGGTCAACCGGAACAGTGGCAAGGCATTGGACGTGTACAACCTGGGCACCGGCGACGGTGCGCGGATCACGCAGTGGACGCGGAATGACGGTAACCAGCAGCAGTGGCAGTTCGTGGACTCTGGTGGTGGTTACTACCGGTTGAAGTCGCGGCACTCGGGCAAGGTCCTGGATGTGTACAACTCCTCCACCGCGAACGGTGCCAGCATTGTGCAGTGGGCCGATCACAACGGGACCAACCAGCAGTTCCGGTTGGCTGACTCCGATGGCGGTTACGTGCGGTTGATCAACCGGAACAGTAACCGGGTGGTGGAGGTGCAGAACGCCTCGACCGCCGATGGCGGAAACGTGGTGCAGTACGACGACTGGAACGGCGCCAACCAGCAGTGGCAGTTGGTCCGGGTCAACGGCGGCGGCAACCCCACCGCACCGCCGCCCGGCGGCTCGTACGCGAACCCGGTGGTGTGGCAGGACTTCGCCGATGTCGAGGTCATCCGGGTGAACGACGTCTACTACATGACGGCCTCGACCATGCACTACTCCCCGGGCGCGCCGATCCTGCGTTCCTACGACCTGGTGAACTGGGAGTTCGCCGGCCACTCGGTGCCGAGCCTGGCCGAGTTCGAGAACAACGCCTACAGCCTGACCGGCGGACGGGCGTACGTGCGGGGAATCTGGGCCTCCACCCTTGGCCACCGGCGCAGCAACAACACCTTCTACTGGATCGGCTGTACCGAGTTCAACCGTACCTACGTCTACACCGCCAGCACGGCGGAGGGTCCCTGGACGAAGCGCTCCCGGATCAACAACTGTTACTACGACGCCGGCCTGCTCGTCGACGACAACGACACCATGTACGTCGCGTACGGCAACGCTACGATCAGCGTCGCGCAGCTCTCCGCCGACGGTCTGTCCCAGGTCCGCACGCAGCAGGTGTTCCAGACCCCGTCGAGCGTCGGCACCCTGGAAGGCGCCCGGTTCTACAAGCGCGACGGCAGCTACTACATCTGGCTCACCCGCCCCGCCAATGGCCAATACGTCCTCAAGGCCGACAACCCATGGGGCCCGTACGAGATGCGCCAGGTGCTGCTCGACATGCCAGGTCCGATCTCCGGCGGCGGCGTACCGCACCAGGGCGGCCTCGTCCAGACCCAGAACGGCGCCTGGTACTACATGAGCTTCGTCGACGCCTACCCCGGCGGCCGGGTCCCCGCTCTCGCCCCGATCACCTGGAGCGGTGACGGCTGGCCCAGCATCCAGACCGTCAACGGCGGCTGGGGCGTCAGCTACCCCAACCCGCTGCCCACCCGGCAGGTCAAACCTCTCACCGGTTCCGACACCTTCACCGGTACGGCCCTCGGGCCGCAGTACGAGTGGAACCACGTCCCCGACAACACCCGCTGGTCGCTCAACAGCGGCCTGCGCCTACAGACCGCCACCGTCACCAACGACCTCTACAGCGCCCGTAACACCCTGACCCACCGCATCCAGGGACCATCCTCGACCGCCACCATCGAGCTGGACTACTCCACCATGCGCGACGGCGACCGAACCGGCCTGGCCATGCTCCGGGACCAGTCAGCCTGGATCGGCGTCAAACGCGACAACGGCACCACCCGGGTGGTGATGACCGACGGCCTCACCATGGACAGCAGTTGGAACACCACCGGCACCGGCACCGAACGCGCGTCCGCCACCGTCTCCGGCGGCCGGATCTGGCTACGCGTGAACGCCGACATCCGACCCGGCAGCGGTCGACAGGCCCGCTTCTCCTACAGCACCAACGGCGCCAGCTTCACCAGCCTCGGGCCGGCCTTCACCCTCAACAACGCCTGGCAGTTCTTCATGGGCTACCGCTTCGGCATCTTCAACCACGCCACCCAGGCACTCGGCGGCTCCGTCACCGTACGCCGATTCGACCTCACGACCCCATGATCGTTACCGTGCGCGAGTCCGGGTACCCCATATCCGTTCGCCGTACGGATCTGTCGACCGGAGGGTCGTCCGAGGCGGGATCACTGCCACCGCACCGGGCGTTATCCCTGCGGCGGCGCTCACTTGAGACAGCCGGCCGCGGACGGCTGGCACGATCCCGTGCGGCAGGAAGGGCACCACTGGCAGCACGGCGAGCGACGCCCCGAGGTGGAGCGTACGCAGGTGTGTGCGGTCGGCGACGACGAGCCGGGCGAGGCACAGCGTGAGTTCGTCCGCCGCGAGCCGGTCCGGGCCGGGCCGTCAGCGCCCGGCCCACGGCTACCATTCGCCGACCGCGGAGGGCAGGCCGGAAAGCCTTCGGAGACCGGCCCTCAGATCCACAGAGCTCCGGCGGAAGGGTCTGGGGGGTGGGGCCCGGTCGGGCTCCACCCCCCAGGTCTCCGTTGACGGTCAGGCGAGGGCGCAGGCCGCGCCGTTGAGGGTGAATGAGGTTGGCCTGGAGGTGTTGCCGGTGTGGGTGGCCTGGAAGCCGATGCTGACCGATGCGTCGGGTGCGACGGAGGCGTTGTAGGAGACGTTCCTCGCCGTCACCTGTCCGGAGGCCGGTGAGTAGCTGGCGTTCCAGCTTGAGGTGATGGTCTGCCCGCTCGGCAGGGCGAAGACGAGAGACCAGCCGTTGATCGCGGTGGTGCTGGTGTTGGTGATGGTGATGCTCTCGGTCAGGCCCGTGTTCCACGCGTTCACGGTGCTGGTGACTCGGCAGGCCCCGGTGGAGGGCGTCGGTGTCGTCGGGCCCGGCGTCGGGGTGTTCGGGCCCGGCGTCGGCGTGCTCTGGAACTGTGTGAAGAACGTCCACGTCTCCTGGGGGAGCCAGGGCGCGTTGGAGCCGGCGTCCTGCGGAGTGGGGGTGTGGCCTCCGTCGAACGCGTACCAGGCAACCGGGTGCCCGGCCGAGCATCCCGAGTAGTGGAATGCGGTGTGCGTCCCGCTGCCCTGTGCCGGCTCGGGCGGGCTTGCCGCGGTGCAGCCGTTGTTCCTGACGAACCTGTCGCGCATCGCTCGTCCGCCGGAGATGCTGAGTACGTTGTCACTGAGCCCGTGCGCCTGAAGGTAGGCGATGGGCTGGGTGCCGCCGTTGCACCCGCTGATCACGCCACCGGCGTAGATCGCGACCGCGCGGAAGACGTCTGCCCGGGCACACGCCAGCGCGTAGCTCATCCCGCCGCCGTAGCTGAACCCCAGGGAGAACAACTGTGCCGTGTCGACACAGAGAGCATTTCCGATCGTCTGGATCATGTTGTCGGTGAAGGTCACGTCCTCACCACCGGAGTTGGCCCAGCCGTTGTTGAGGCCTTCGGGGGCGACGAAGATCGTGCTGTTGTTCGACAGCGGCAGGAGCCCGTAGTAGCTCTGGCTCACGACGGAGTTGGCGTTGCCGCCCAACCAGTGGAATCCGAATACCAGTCGGTAGGGGCGGCTGTTGTCGTAGTTGTCGGGGATCCTCAGGACGAAGCTACGAGTCTTCCCGCCGCTCTGTATGGAATGCGTGCCGTTCGTCAGCGTTGGTGTCCGACCGCATCCGGCGGTGGACGCGAAGACGCCGACGCCGGTGTCGGGCGTGGTTGCCCTCGCCTCTCTCGGCCCGGCTGCACCCGACGGCATTGCGGCCGCTAACAGCACCGCGACGCCCGCGGCGGCCGCGGCGCCCGACAGCGACAGGATCGTCGCACGACCTCGGCGAGTTGCTCGCTCAGTCACCTTTCCTCCTTCAGGTTGCAATCTCACCGCGGCGCCCGGCATTTCGGCTGACCGGGCCGGCGCGGGCCGACATCGCCGGCGTGTCGATCGCTGCGGTTACGCGGCCACACTCGGCTGACCGCTTCGGTGGCCGCGAGCCGGCGGCACGTGACCTCCACGGCCCCCTCCTGTGCGAAGGAGGTCGGCCTGCACCGACCCGAGCCGACTTCCACATCCATCGACATTTATCAGTATCAACATAGAGGTAGGTGTGACGGTCGTCAATGGAAATGTTAAGCGTTGAATATCGGGCACCCGGGCCGGGACCTGCTCGCCGGCCCGCGCGAGCGCGGCGAAGCTGTCCGGGCGTTCCGGATCGCAGGCTGGCTCTTGATCGGTGTGGATCCGCCCGCCAGGGTGGTGGCCACCGGGCCGGCCCGGCTGCGGCTCGGACGGCTCACCGTGTGGGATGACGACGGGATTGGGTGTCCCGGCTTCCCGACCGCGGCGCTGGTTGGGTGCTTGTGCTGTTTCGTGGCGGGGGTGGTCGCGTGCGCCGTCGCGACTGGCACCGACTACACGATCCTGACGATCGCTCGCCTCCGTGGGGGGACCGGACTCGGCGGAGATCGGCGTACCCTCGCCCACCACGCCGTCGCCCAGCTCGGACCGGCGATCGGCGTTGCCGGCCTGCTGCTGGCCGGGCTTCCTTGCCGCAGCGGTGGTGGCCGGAGGCTCTAAACGAACCTCTTTTCGGCCTCCCCCTGCGGTCCGGAGGACGTGGAGGCGGGGGCGATCGCGCGTGACTCGGGTCGTGACGGATCGTGCGTCGGAGCGCGACGTCGGGCGCGGTGTGTGAGTGCCGCGCGGTTCAGGTTGAGAAAGGTTCAACGATGCGGGCCGCTGAGTTCCGGGAACTGTCGGCTCGCCGAGGGCGGCCACCGTGGGGCGGTCGGGTGCCACTCTAAGACATTTTATTGACGACCGTCAGTCAAGTTGCTAGCTTGCTGCAATGATGACTATCAATGGAGTGGTCGGGCGCCGGCTCCGGGTGGCACTCGTCGCGTTGGCCTCCACCGCGCTCGCGGCGACCGCCGGGATCGTGCTCGCTCCACCGGCCACGGCGGCGTCCCTGGTCGAGGTGACCGGCTTCGGCGACAACCCGGGCGGCATGCGGATGCACGTCTACGTTCCGGACTCCCGCCCCACCAACCCGGCGATCGTGGTGGCGATGCACGGCTGCGGCGGGTCGGGCCCGGGCTTCTACTCCGGCAGCGAGTTCGCCTCGCAGGCCGATCGGTACGGGTTCGTCGTGATCTACCCGACCGCGACCCAGCAGGCGGGCTTCGGCAACTGCTTCGACGTCTGGTCGGCGGCGTCCAAGCGCCGGGGCGGCGGGAGCGATCCGGTGTCGATCATGTCCATGGTGGCGTACGTCCAGCGGCAGTACGGCGGTGACCCGGACCGGGTCTACGCCACGGGTAGCTCGTCCGGCGGCATGATGACCAACGCCATGCTCGCGCTCTACCCGGACGTCTTCAAGGCGGGCGCGGCGTTCATGGGGGTGCCGTTCAACTGCTTCGCCAACGCGGCCGACTTCCCGCCCCAGAACAGCCAGTGCGTCAACGGGCGGATGGACCGGACGCCGCAGCAGTGGGGCGACGCCGTGCGCCAGGCCTATCCCGGCTACAGCGGTGCCCGCCCGCGTATCCAGTTGTGGCACGGCACCAACGACACGCTCGTGCCGTTCCAACTGCTCCAGGAGGCGGTCGACCAGTGGACCAACGTGCACGGCCTGAGTCTCACACCGACCTCCACGGACACGCCCCAGGCGAACTGGAACCGGCGGCGTTGGACCAGCGGGGGTGTCACGCTGCTCGAGGCGATCAGTGTCAACGGCGCCGGCCACAGCCTGCCGATGAGTGGCATGGCACAGGCGGCGGTGCAGTTCTTCGGCCTCGACGGTGGATCACCGACCCCGAACCCGACCACCGGGATGCCCACGACCTCGCCGAGCGTGCCGCCGACGACTACCCCTCCGCCGTCCGCAGGTGCCTGCCGAGTCGGCTACACGGCCAACAGTTGGACCGGTGGCTTCACCGCCAGCGTGACGGTCGCCAACACTTCGACCGCCGCCGTCAACGGCTGGACCGTTCAGTGGAACTGGCCGGGCAACCAGCAGGTGACGAACGCCTGGAACGCCACGGTCACCCAGTCCGGGCCACAGGTGACGGCTCGCAACGTCTCGTACAACGCCGCGATCGGGATCGGGGCGAGCGTCACGTTCGGCGTCCAGGGCACCTACAGCGGCGCGAACCAGGCCCCGACCCAGTTCACGCTCAACGGCGCGGCGTGCAGTCAATGACGGCGCAAATAGTGTCGACGGCAACCCCCACTGTCATCTGACGCAGGTTCGGGTGAGTTCGACCAGGCCGGCGCCGAGCACCAGGGCGCCGGCCTGGTCCATGCTCTCGAACCGGTATCCGTGACCGTCTGCCCAGACCCGGGTGGTGAGGGTGCCGCCGGGCGCCACCGGCCGGGTGAAGCGGCAGCTCAGTCGCGCCGGCTCGGCCCCGCCGGCGAGCACGGTGTGACTGGCGACGGCGAGGCTGGCCAAACCGTGCACGATGACGCCGGGCAGCCCGACGCTGCGGGCGAAGTCGTCGTCGAGGTGGATCGGGTTGCGGTCGCCGGAGGCCTCGGCGTAGCGACGCGGCAGGTCGAGCGGTAGAGGTGTGGTCGCGGTGCGCAGTGGCGGGCCGCTGGGCGCATCGGCCGGCAGGGTGGGGGAGGGTGTGCCCAGTCGCAGGTCGGTCGGTATGCCGCGGTAGAACTCGGTGACGTACTGCTCGTTCAGGAGCGCGCCGCGGGCGTCGTACGTCCGCACCCCGATGGTGGCGATCGTCCCGCTGCGCTTGCCGTGCAGCCCGAGCACGGCGGCGTGGACGGTGACCGTCTCGCCGACCGGCAGCCGGCGGTGGAAGAAGATGTCCTGCTGGCCGTGCACGACCCTGGCGCGCAGTTCGGTGGAGGCGGTGGTACCGGCGACCATGAAGACCAGGTCCATGGCGGGGACGACGGCGTAGACCGGGGAGGGTCCGCCGACGGCGTCGGCGTATGCCGCGAGGCCGGCCGGGGTGACGTCGAACGGGCGTGGTTCGCTCCAGCGGCCGACGACAGTTTCGTCGAACGACGTCATCAGTCGGTCACCTCCACCACCACGGCGCCGGCGGTGTCCCCGGCCGCGCACCCGGTGAACAGGCCGCGTCCGCCGCCCCGGTCGTGCAGCGCGGCGACGAGTTCGGCGAGCGCGCGCAGGCCGGTGGGCCCCTGCGGGTGCCCGTAGACCAGGCTGCAGCCGTACGGGTTCATCCGGTCCAGCGCGAAGCCGGTCTGCCGGGCGAAGTAGAGGTCGTTGACGGCGAACGGGTTGTGCGTGGTCACCACGTCGATGCCGGTGATGTCGAGGCCGGCGTGGGTGAGCGCGGCGCGGGCGGCCGGCAGTGGCGCCCTGGGCATCCGGGCTCGGTCGGTGCGGGCGAACCCGACCGCGAGCAGTCGCGCGACGCCGGCACCGCCGCTGAGTTCGCGGGCCCGGTCGACCGTGCTGAGCACCGCTCCGGCGGTGCCGTCGCCGGGATGGGTCTGCGACCCGTACGTGACGACGCCGTCCGGCCGGACGGGGGAGAGCGCGGCGAGCCCCTCGGCCGTGGTGTCGTGCACGCCGTGGTCGTCGTCGACCACCACGCTGCCGCGCCGGCCGGGCACGTGCACCTGCACCAGGTGGCCGGGGCGTTGGGCGGCGGATGACCGGTACTGCTCGTGGCGCAGCAGCGTGACATCGTCGATCTCGGCGCGGGAGTAACCCTCCTCGGCGGCCACGTGCTCGGCGGTGTCGAGCATGGACTGACCGGTGTTGGGGTCGTGCCGCATCGGGTCCAGCACCCAGTGCTCGGTCCGGGGCGCCGCGCCCGGGCTGTGCTGTGCCGACCAGACCAGCAGCGGACCGTTGCTGGTGCGGTCGGCCGCCAGCGCGAGTACGGTGCGGTGGGCGCCGAGCTCGACCTGGACGGCGGCGGCCTGCACCACCGCCACCGAGGTGGCACAGGCCTGGGCGATGGTCGGACCGGTGACGGTGTAGAGCCCCAGCCGTGGGGTGATGGTGGTGACGCCGTAGAAGGATGCCGGCTGCGGCACGGTGGTGCCGAAGGCGACCTGGCTGATCTCGGAGGTCGACATCCCGCCCCTGGTCAGCGCCCGGGCGGTCACGTCGACCGCAAGGTCCACGCTGGACATCTCGGCGAGCGGACCCTGCCAGCGACAGAACGGCGAAGACCAGACCAGGTTGACCGGCATCGCCACCCCGGAGAGCCGCATCACCGGTTCCCGACGAGGTCGGCGGGCTGCATGGGAGATCGCATCTCAGCTCATCCCTTCGGCCTGCCCACCGGCGACGGTGAGCACCTGGCCGTGGACGAAGTTCGACCACGGCGAGCAGAGCAGGAAAATGCCGCCGGCCGCCTCCGCCGGGGTAGCGGGCCGGCCCAGCGGGATGCGGGCCGCAGCCTGTTCCCGGACGGCGCCGGGGATGCCCAGCGGGATCCGGCGGTCGCCGTGGTCGAAGGTGCCGGCCTCGGTGGCGTCGGCGGTCAGCCGGGTCTGCACGAATCCGAACGCCACCGCGTTGACGTTGATCTTCAACGGGCCCCACTCCTTGGCGAGCGTCCTGGTGAGGCCGGTCAGGGCCGCCTTGGCGGCGGCGTAGTTGGCCTGGCCGACGTTGCCCATCGTGCCGGCGATCGAGGTCACGTTGACCACCTTGCGGAAGATCTCGCGTCCCTCTGCTGCGTCCCGCTTGGCGGCCTCGCGCAGCACCGGCGCGGCGGCGCGCAGCAGCCGGAACGGCGCCGTGAGGTGGATGTCGAGCATGGCGGAAAGCTGCTCGTCGGTCATTTTGTGGAAGATGCCGTCCCAGGTGTAGCCGGCATTGTTGACCACGATGTCGAGCCGCCCGTATTCGTCGACCACGCGGGCGACGACCTCGGCCGGTGCCGCCGGCACGGTCAGGTCGGCCGCGACGGCGACACCGCGACCGCCGAGCGACCCGACGGTGAGTGCGAGGGCGTCGCCGTCCAGGTCGGCGCAGACCACCCGGGCACCGTGCTCGGCGAGCAGTTCGGCGGTCGCCCTGCCGATCCCGCGCGCCGCTCCGGTGACCACAGCGACCCGGTCCGCCAACAATCCGCTCATGCCGGCACTCCGCTTCGCTCCGTGCCGTCATGAGGCTCATCCGCACTGAACTGGCTGATTCGCTCGCTCCGCTCGCTCATGCCGGCACTCCGCTTCGCTCCGTGCCGTCATGAGGCTCATCCGCACTGAACTGGCTGATTCGCTCGCTCATGGCTGTCCTTCCGTCGCCGAGGCGAGCTCGGCCGCCAACACGTCCTGCCAGGTCCGGCGGGCCGTCAACTTGTCGAACTTGCCGGTCGCCGTCATCGGCAGCGTGTCGACGAACCGGACGACGTCGGGCAGCCACCAGCTCGCCACCCGGGGGCGCAGGTGCGCGACGAGCGTGTCGGCGGTGACCTCGGCGCACGCGACGACGAGCGCGGCGGGCCGTTCGCCCCAGGTCGGATGCGGTACGGCGATGACCATGGCCTGGGCCACCGCCGGGTGGTCCATGAGGTGGTTCTCCAGTTCGATCGAGCTGATCCATTCGCCGCCCGACTTGACCAGATCCTTGGCGCGGTCGAGCAGGCGCAGGTAGCCGTCGCCGTCGACGGTGCCGATGTCGCCGGTGCGCAGCCAGCCGTCCCGGAACCGGGTGGTGTTGGCGTCGTCCTCCGGCTGGTGGTATGACTCGGTGACCCACGGCCCGCGTACCTCGACCTCACCGGCGGACCGCCCGTCGTGCGGCAGCACCACGCCGTCCGGGTCGACCACCCGCAGCTCTACCCCGGCGGTCGGCACGCCCTGGGTGGCGTGCAGTGCCTGCCGGCACTGTTCCGGCCGGTCCTCCAGATGCCGGCGGACCATGGTCAGATTGCCGGACGGCGACATCTCGGTCATACCCCAGCCCTGCCGCATGGCGACGCCGCGCCGTTGATAGCGCTGGATCAGCTCCAACGGGACCGCCGAGCCGCCGCAGAGGATTCGGTCCAGGCTGGCCAGATCGTCCGGGCTCGGTGCGAGCTGGTCGACGGCGAGCCAGAAGGTGGGCACCCCGGCCGCGACGGTGACCCGCTCGTCCCGCACGAGGCGTACGACGGTGGCCGGGCTGGTGTCGGCACCGGCGAGCACCAGACCGGCCCCGGCCAGCGCCGCCGAGTACGGCATGCCCCAGGACAGCGCGTGGAAGAGCGGGGTGAGCGGGAGCACGACGTCGCGTTCCCGGATGGCGAACGAGTCGACGAACAGACCGCTCATCGCATGCAGGGTCAGTGACCGGTGCGAGTACACCACACCCTTCGGACGGCCGGTGGTGCCACCGGTGTAGCAGAGGCACGCGGCGCTCCACTCGTCGACCTCCGCCGGCTCGTCCTCCGGCGCGCTTGCCAGGAACTGCTCGTAGTCCGTCGCGTCGGCGAAGTCCGGGTGCGGTGCGCTGCCGTCTGGCAGCACGACGTAGTGCCGGACGCCGGGGAGCCGGCCCCGGATCGGCGCGAACTGTCCGGTCAGGGACGCCGCGACGAAGATCACCTGGTCCTCGGCGTGCGCGGCGATCGCTACCACCTGGTCCGGATGCAGGCGGGTGTTCAGCGGTTGCAGCACCGCGCCGGCCAGCGGCACGCCATAACACAGCTCCAGGTGGGGCAGCCCGTTGCAGGCGTAGGTGCCGACCCGGTCGCCCGGGCGGACACCGAGCGCGGTCAGCGCGTTGGCCAGTCGGTGGGCCCGGCCGGCCAGCTCGGGCCAGCGGCACTCCGCTCGACCCGCCTCCGTATAGCCGACCAGCCGGGCGTGCGGGCCCATCGCGGCGGCCCGGCGCAGCATCATCCCGACGGACAGCGGCATCGAGCCCATGCTGCTCCGCACCCGTCAGCCCTCCGCCGCCCCGGTCCCGGTCAGTAGCGCGCGGAGCCGGTCCGGCCACGGACTGCTGAGGCCCGTGTCGGCATCGATCCACACCACGGTCAACGTCCCCCGGGCCAGTGTCGTGTTGTCCCGGGCCACCGTGAAGGCGTAGCGCAGCGAGGCGCGTCCGACGTGCTCCACCGCCAGGGTGGTCTCGGCGATCTCGCCGAAGTGCAGGGCTGCCAGGTAGTCGACCGTGAGGTTCACCCGCGGCATCCAGCGGGCGTCCGCCGCCGTGACGCCGAGCTGGTCCTGCAGCTCCTTCTCGGCACTCTCCACAAACCGCAGGACCACCCCGTAGTGCCACCTGTCCGCCGGGTCGGTGTCCGACCACTCGAGACGACGGCGCACGACGATCGACGCTGGCTCGGCCATCCCGGTCTCCCCGCTGGTCCCTGTCGCTGGTGTCGTCCGGTGCAAACGCGTGGCCCGACGTCGTCGAGCCTGGACCGAGTCTGACTATTTATGTGCCTAGCGTCAAGACTAGTGTCACATATCGCCTGTCCGGCTGGTGTGGGTACGCACCAGCGCGGCCAGGTCGGGGTCGTGCCCGGCGACAACCTGGACCACGCGCTGTTCGGCCAGTCCGGTCAGGCCGTCGTACAGCTCGACGAAGAGCGCCCGGGCCGCCGCTCGGGGCCAGCGCGCCGGCAGCAACTCGGTCGGCAGCTCCGGGTCGAGGCTCGGCATGGTCCGCCAGTCGTCCATCAGGGCGGTCCGCGCGACGAGGGCCTCGGCGGTGCCGATCCGGCCGGTGTGCCACCGTCGCCGGACCGGCTCGTACGCGGCGAGGATCCGCTCGTATTCGGCGCGCAGGGCGGCCAGGTCCCAGGCGTTGATCGGGTGCCCGCCGGTCGGCCCGCCGTCGGCCAGTTCGGCGGTGAACACGGTGGCCCGGTCGATGTCGAGCTCGGACAGGATCGTCGTCACCTCGGTCACTCGTTCATGCGGCGAGACCCAGAGGCCGTCGTAGAGCGGGGCGAAGCCGTGCCAGCCGAGCCGGGTGCGCAGGGTGTGCCGCCGGGACCTGTCGTCCTCGGGCACCGAGAACGCCGCCATGGTCCACCGGCCGGTCCACGGTGTCCGCTCGGTGCCGAACGACAGGATGTGGCCACGACCCTCGGCGAGCACCCCGGCGGCCCGCTCGCTGAGGGCGTACGAGGTGCGCCGGCCGGACTTGGACTGCTCCAGCAGCCCGCGCCGGGCCAGCCGGCTCAGCGCGGCCCGAGCGCTGACCTCGGTGATGTCGAACTCGCCGAGCAGTGCAACCAGGGCCGCCGAGGGCAGCGGGGCGCGCTGGCCATACCAGTAGTCGCCGAGTAACGTCAACAGCAGGTGTTGCGGGCTGCCGCCGGCCTGCACGCGCGGCAGGTCGGTCGGGGGCGACACGGACTGCATCGACATGCGGCTGACTCTACAGATTCCGCGTCGTCCGACAGCCAGCCTGCCAGCCTGCCCCGACCGACGCCGAGTGCCCGTCGGGACGGATCCCCGCGGTGCTCGCCGTCGCCCGCCCCGGCGGCGCGGACCGCCGGATGGAGCCGGTCGGCGGCGACGAGAGACGCGCCGTCTCGGAGCGAGAACGTTAGGCATGAATGTTGACCGGCGTGCAATAGATGTCTAGCGTCTCCGTGACAGGGCTTTCCCTCATGGTGGGAGGCAACCGTGCGACGTACCGCCGTATCCGCCGTCGCGCTCGTCGTGGCGGTCGCCACGGCCGGCTGCGGCGGCGACCCGTCCACCGGAGACGCTGCCGGCCCGATCAGGGTCGGCCAGATCGTCTCCCTGACCGGCAACTACGCACCGCTCGGCACGGAGAACGAGAAGTCCGTGGCGCTCGCGGTCGAGCAGATCAACGCGGCCGGCGGGGTGCTCGGCCGCACCGTGGAGCTGATCGTTCGCGACGACAAGAGCCAGCCCGACCAGTCGGTGCTGGCCTTCAACGACCTTCGCAGCCGCGACGTCGCCGCTGTGATCGGCTCGCCCTTCTCCAACTCCGCCCTGGCCACCATCCCGCTGGTCGACCGGGAGAAGATCCCGTACATCTCGCTCACCCCCGCCGACGAGCAGGTCGACCCGGTGCACCCGTACGTCTTCGTCGTGCCGGCCACCTCGGCAACCTATGCGGACCGGATCCTGCAGTACCTCAAGGCGCAGGGCATCACCAGGATCGCCGTCGCGTACGACGGGCGCAGCTCCTACGCCAAGGCCGGCTTCGACGGCACCCGGCAGAAGGCGACCGGCCATGGCGTCACCCTCACCGCCAGCCCGGAATTCCAGACCACCACCACCGAGTTCTCGGCTGTCTTCAACCAGGTACGCTCCTCCGGGGCGCAGGCGCTCGTCGTCTGGGCCACCGGCGCTCCCGGCGTGGCGCTGGCCAAGCAGTACGCCACCGCCGGGCTCGACGTGCCGGTGGTCTTCACCGGGGCGCAGGCCAGCAGGCTCTGGCTGGACCCGGTCGGCCCGGCCGCCGAGGGCGCGGTGGTGGCCAGCTCGATCGGCGTGGTCGGCGACACCCTCCCCGACGGGGAGCAGAAGCAGGCGATCGACGAACTGGCCGGCGCGTTCCGCGGCAAGTACGGGTACCCGCCACCCCAGTTCGCCCAGGACGGCTACAGCGGGGTACGACTGCTCGCCGCCGCGATCGAGAAGGCCGGCGGCACCGACCGGGAAAAGATCCGGGACGCTCTGGAAGGGCTGACGGTGACGACCCCGAACGGCACCTACACCTACAGCGCCACCGACCACGCCGGCCTCAAGGCCGACTACATCTCCGTCAACACGGTGCGGGGCGGCGCGTTCGTCCCCACCGACTGGGCGCGGGAGCAGCTCGCCGCGGTGGCGGGCGAGTGACCGAGCCGCTGCTGCGGGTCGCCGGTGTGTCGCACGCCTTCGGCGGGGTGTACGCCGTGCGGGAGGTCGACATCGACGTCGCGCACGGAGAACTGCGGGCCGTCATCGGGCCGAACGGCGCCGGCAAGTCCACCCTGTTCAACCTGGTCGGCGGCCAGTTGGCACTGCGTACCGGCGAGATCGTGCTCGCCGGTACCCGGATCGACCGGCTCGCGGCCCACCGCCGGGCCCGGCTCGGGATCGGCGTCGTCTTCCAGGGCGCCCGGATCTTCCGTGGCATGACGGCGCTGGAGAACGCGATGGTCGGCGCGCACGCCGTCACCGGAGGAGGTTTTGTCGGCGCCGTGTTGCGGCTGCCGGTGCACCGCCGGGAGGAGCGGAAGATCCGGCAGAGCGCCCGGGAGGCGCTGGCCCGGGTCGGCCTCGCCGACTGGGCCGACCGGCCGGCGGAGTCGCTGCCGCTGGGGCAGCAGCGCGCACTCCAGGTGGCCCGTGCGCTCTGCGGCCGCCCCCGCCTGCTCCTGCTCGACGAGCCTGCGGCCGGCCTGCGTACGGCCGAGCGGGACGCACTGGCCCGACTCTTCGAGGAGCTGAAGGCGAGCGGCCTGACGATGGTGATCATCGAGCACGATGTCGCCTTCGTGACCCGGCTGGCCGACCGGGTCACCGTACTCGACCTCGGCCACGTGATCGCCGAGGGCACCCCCGCCACGGTCCGGGCCGATCCGGCGGTCGTCGCCGCGTACCTCGGGACAGGGGTGCCCGCGTGATCGACGTGGTCGACCTCACCGTCCGGTACGGCGTCGCGGTCGCGCTACACGCGGTCAACCTCACCGTGGCGGACGGGGAGATGGTGGCGCTGATCGGCCCGAACGGCGCGGGAAAGTCCACACTGGTCAACACGCTCTCCGGGATCCAGCGACCGGCCGGCGGCACGGTGACGATCTCCGGCCGGCTGGCCCACGTGCCGGAGGGACGCCAGGTCTTTCCCGACCTGACCGTCGACGACAACCTTCGGCTCGGGGGCTGGCGTATCCGCAACCGCCACACGGGCCCGATCTACGAGATCCTGCCCGGCCTGACCCCGCTGCGTCGCCGCCGCGCCGGTCAGCTCTCCGGCGGGGAACAGCAGATGGTGGCCGTCGGTCGGGCGCTGATGGCCCGGCCGGACGTGCTGGCGGTCGACGAGCTCTCCCTCGGCCTCGCCCCGCTCGTCGTCGCCGACCTGGTGCGGCACCTGCGGGAGCTGAACGCCGAACGCGGTCTCGCCGTGCTCCTCATCGAACAGAACGCCCGACTCGCCCTCGACCTGTGCAGCCGGGGATACGTGCTGGAGGCGGGGCGGGTCGTCGCCGCCGGGACCGCGGCGGAACTGGCCGCCAGCCCACGGGTGGCCGAGGCCTATCTGGGAGTGGCCGGGTGAGGGAGTTCCTCCAGTACCTGATCACCGGCGTTGGCGGCGGATGCGCGTTCGCGCTCGTCGGCAGCGGTCTCGTCGTCGTCCACCGAGTCACCCGGGTGGTCAACTTCGCCCAGGGCTCGTTCGCGGTGATCGCCGCGATGACCGCGTCGACGCTGCTGGCCAGTGGACTTCCGCACGGCCCGGCCGAGGTGTCCGCGGTGGCGGTCGGTGCCGGTGCCGGGCTGCTCGTCGGGCTGGTCGCGATCGGCAGGCCGGGTACGCCACCCGGCGCGTCACTGATCATCACGCTGGGGCTGGCCGTCTTCGCGTACGCGGTCGAGGTGCTGATCTGGGGAGACCAGCCTCGGTCGTTCGCCGGGGTACCCGGTGCGGTCGAGTTCGGTGGCGTCCGCTTCCAGGCGCACTACCTGCTCATCATCGGCGCGACGGCCGTCGTCTTCGCCGGCACGGCCGCGCTGTTCGCGCGTACCGACATCGGCCGGGCACTGTCGGCCTGCGCCTCCAACCCGTACGCCGCGAAGGTCGTCGGGATCGACGTCGTCCGAATGGGGCTGCTGGCCTTCGGCATCGGCGGTGCGCTCGGCGGGCTCGCAGGGGTACTCGTCACGCCGATCCAGCTCGTCACCTTCGACTACGACGTCACGCTGATCGTGGGTGGCTTCGCCGCCGCCGTCTTCGGCGGCCTGATGCGGCCGTTGCACACCCTCGCCGGTGGACTGTTGCTGGGCGTGGCCCAGTCCTTCGTCGCCGGTTACGGCGGTGCCGCGTACCAGATGGAGGTGGCGCTGGTGCTGCTGCTCGCCGTGATGATGAGGCAGGCGGCGCGCACGCCGGTGGCCGAACAGGAGCCGGCCTGATGTCGCGGCGGGTGCCGGCGGTGGCCGTGGCGGTGGGCGCGCTCGCCCTGCCACCGCTGCTGTCCGGCAGCCACCTGACCGTCTACATCCTGCTCGGCCTCGCCGTGATGGTCACCGTCGGGCTGTCGCTGCTGATGGGGTACGCGGGTCAGATCTCTCTCGGGCAGGCGTCCTTCTACGCGATCGGTGGCTACACGGCCGGCCTGCTCAGCGTGCACAGCCTGCCACCGGTGCTCGGTCTGCTCGCCGCACCACTGGTCTCCGCCGCTTTCGCGGTCGTCGTGGGAGTACCGCTGCTGCGGCTGCGGGGTCACCACCTCGCCTTCGCCACCCTCGCCATGCAGCTGATCCTGCTCTCCCTGGTCGCCCGGGCGGACTGGGCGGGCGGTGCCATCGGCCTGCAGGGCATCCCACGGCTGTCGGTCGGCGGCTACGAGTTCGCCGACGACATCTCCTACGCCTACCTGGTCTGGGTCGCGGTCGCGCTCACCCTGCTGGTGGCCCGCAACATCGTCGCCTCCCGTCCGGGTCGTGGCCTGCGGGCCCTGGCCAGCAGCGAGACCGCCGCGGCGGCCAGCGGCGTGCCGGTGGGGCGCTACCGGCTCACCGTCTTCGCGCTGTCCGCCGCGTTCGCCGGCCTGGCCGGCGGCATCTACGCGTTCTATCTCGGCTATCTCGCGCCGGGTTCGTTTCCGGTGCTGCTCTCCATCGAGTACGTGGTGATGGCCGTCGTCGGCGGGCTCGGCACGCTGTGGGGCGCCCTCGTCGGCGCCACCGCGATCATCCTGCTCGTCCAGGTGCTCAACACGCTCGGCACCCAGCCCGGGATGCCCGGCTATGCACCCACCGTGCTCTCCTACGCCGTCTACGCGGTCCTGCTCGTGCTGGTCGTGGTCTTCCTGCCGCACGGCATCGTTCCGGCGGTACGCGACCGGCTGACCCGCAGGGCGTCGAGCGGTACCGGGTAGCCCGGCGGCCATCCCGTCATCCACCGTCGACCACCTCCGCGCCGCCGGTACGGAGGTACGCGGACCTGCGCGGTCGCACGGTCGCGATCGCGCAGGTCCGCCACTGCCGCGCCGGCGCCGGTCGGCTGCGGGTCGGCCGTTGCTACGGACTGGTGCAGGTGAGTGACGGGGTTGCCGGTGTTCCGCTGCCGAGGAAGCCGAACGTGGTGGAGCCGGACGCCGGTAGTGAGCCGTTGTACGAGGTGTTCCGTACCGAAACTGTCGAGCCGCTGATGCTCAGCGTGCCGTTCCAGACCTGGTCGACGGTCTGGCCGCTGCTCAGGATCCATCGGACGGTCCAGCCGTCGATCGCCGCGCTGCCCGTCGCCACCGTGACCTCGCCCTGGTAGCCGCCCGGCCACGAGTTGGTCGTGCGGTAGGTTGCGCCGCACGCGCCGACGGGCGGCGGGGTGGTGGTCGGTGGGGGAGTCGGGGTGTTCGAGGGTCCTGCGGAGGGCGTGCCGGTCGGCGGTGTGGGCGGTGGCAGGAGCGGGCAGGTGCTGCGGTACGTGACCACGCCGGTCGAGTCCAGCAGCGGGCAGAGGAACTGGCTGTACCGGGTGTCGTTGTCGACGAACATCTTGACGAACGGCAGCATCGTCCGGATTATCACGGCGTTCGACCTGCCGACCGGGAAGAGATGGTCGGCGCCGGCGATCTCCAGATACGCGCTCTCCGTCGTGGCCGGCAGGCTGCCGTAGAGGCCGTTGAGGTAGGTCGGGGTGACCACGGTGTCGGCCTGCCCGGCGAAGACAATCGTCGGGATCCGGTCGTTGGCCAGGTCCGACGACGGCAGGTACGGCGCGATCCCGACCGCGGCCTTCAACGACGGGCGCCGGATGGCCGCGTTGAGGGCGCCTCCGCCACCCATCGAGTGGCCGGACACCGCCAGCCGGTCGGGATCGACCCGGTCACGCACCGGACTCTGTTGCGTGAGGTAGTCCAGCGCGGCGAGCAACTGGGTGCCCCTGGCGACGTCGAAGTCGTTGCGGCTGTTGGTATCGATGCCGATCACGACGAACCCGTGGGAGGCGAGCCCCGGACCCATCCAGGCGAGTTCGGCGGAGAACAGCGCGGTGTAGCCGGGCGAGATGGCGATCGCGCCGAAGGTCCCCTGGCTGGTGTCGGTGGGGTAGTAGATCGCGCCGCCGGCGAAGCCGTACCCGGTCGGGACGCCGACCGACGCGCCGCGCACAGTCGGTACCTCCTTGGTGGCGGGTGGGTGGCGTCTGGCCGCCGGGACGGCCCCGTCGACGACGAGTGGAGACGCTGTGGTGGCCGGTCTTCGCTCGATCGGTCGATGGGGGGCCGTCCCCGCGGGAGGTCGGCGACTCCGTGTCGGTCGCGGTCCGGTGGTCCGCGACCGACACCGACGTCATGTCCGGGCCCAGCGTTGGTTGGTTCCGCCGTGGCACGACCACACGATCACGGCGGTGCCGTTGGCGGTTCCGGCGTTGTCGACGTCCAGACAGAGCGAGGGGAACCGGACGCTGCTGATCGTGCCGTTTCCGTTGTGGACCCACTGCTGGTTGGTGCCGCCGTTGCAGTCCCAGACCTGCACCCGCGTGCCGGCGGTGGCGTTCAGCGAGATGTCCAGGCACTTGCCGAGCAGTTGCAGGGCCTGGCCGGACTGGCTGAACTGCTGGTTGGCCCCGCTGTGGCAGTCCCAGATCAGCGTGCCGGTGCCGTTGGCCGTGTTGCCGTTGTCGAGATCCAGGCATCGGCCACTGGACTCCCCGCGCAGCCGGAAGGTCGACGGCGGGTCGGTGATGCCGCCGCCACTGACCCGGTACACGACCGTGCCGTGCGCCGGCACGCTGGCCGAGATCGCACCGGTGCTGCTGGAGGTGGCGTTGGTCCAGGTGTCACGCAGCGTGAACGAGCTGCCGGTCTTGCCGACCGCCGTCGCGGTCGTGGAGATCGTCGTGGTGGCACCGCCCTGGTTGAACAGCGCCACCGCCACGTCACCGTTGGACAAGCGCTTGGCCAGTACCCGCCGGGTTCCGTCGAAGGACACCTGGACCGCCTGCAGGGCCAGCGAGTCCTGGTTGATCGCGATGAGGTTCTGGTTCTTCATGATGGCCTGGGTGATCGAGTTCATGCTCCGCACGTCGTTGCCGGCGATCAGCGGGGCCGCCATCATTGCCCACAGCGCGAAGTGACTGTGCATCTCCGTGTCGTTCATGCCGCCCCGGCCGACCTCCATCATGTCCGGGTCGTTGAACGCACCCGGCCCGGCGTAGTGAGCCAGTGGCACGGTGACGTTGACGATGTTCTGGATGCCCATCGGGTACCCGTTGGTCTGCCCGGTGTCCCACGCGTTGGTGATGTCCTCGGTGGTGCGCCACATGTTGGCCACGTCGCCCCAGTTGCGCATCGGCCCGGTCTTCTCGTGGATGCTGTTGGAGTTGATGCTGTAGACGATCGGTCGGCCGGTGGCGGCCAGCGCGTCACGCATCAGGGCGAACCTCGCCACCTGGTCGTTGATCGTTCCGGTGGGCGAGCACCAGTCGTACTTGAGGAAGTCGACGCCCCATGCGGCGAACTGCCGGGCGTCCTGGGCCTCGTGCCCCTGGGCGCCGGTCGCCCCCGGGTAGCTGCCGAAGTACTGGGCGCAGGTCCGGTCCAGCGGCGCCTGGTAGATGCCGAAGAGCAGACCCTGGGCGTGCAGGTAGTCACCCAGCGCCTTCATGCCATTCGGGAACCGGGACGGGTTGGCCTGGAGGTTGCCCTGCGCGTCCCGAGTCGAGTTCATCCAGCAGTCGTCGACGACGACGTACTTGTAGCCCAGGTCCCGCATGCCGGAGCTGACGATGGCATCGGCCACCTGCCGGATCAACGTCTCGTTGATGTTGCAGCCGAAGGTGTTCCAGCTGTTCCAGCCCATCGGCGGAGTCCGGGCCACTCCGTTGTTCAACGCCTGTGCCGGTTGTGGCGAGACGGTGGGCTCGACAACGGCCACCCCCACGGCCACCAGAACTGTGGTCAGGGTGGCCAACAATCTCGTACGTGCGTGCATTGGGCCTCCAGCGAGCTACGGGGACGGACGGCAGCACGTCCTGGATGTGAGGCCGGTCGGACTTCGCATCCGAGCGGGTTCCGGGGTCCGGGTGAGCTGTTGCCCCGTACCACTCGGGCGGAAGTCGCGCGCACCAGGCCGGCGCCAGGTCGGGTGGTCTGCACTCATCCCATGGGTCAGCATCGATGTGAGCGGTAACATACGCTGTCGCGTTTGGAAGCGCAAGACGGGAGTTTCGGTGGCCGAATATGTGTCCAGTGGCCCGGACAAGAAGCAGGCCCGTATCCAGCTCCTTGTCGCTGCGATGTCCAGCGGGGATCTGCGTCCGGCGGCATGACGGCGCGCGGTGAGGCGGCTCCCGACGCACGGTGCTGCGGGCGGTTCGCAACCATGGGTGGCCGTGGATGCGCTCCGGTCGACCTCTAAGGCGTTCCAGGCCGCCGGGATGACCCTCGCGGCCTCGGAGACGTTCGGGTCGCCGACAGGCGACAGCGGTCGAGCGGCGGGTTCGGCATTGACATAAGTCGTTTGACGTATGACGATGTGAGCGCTAACTGCTCGATCGCGGGTCAGGTGGCTGCCGGGAGCCCTGACGATGCACCGCCGCGATTCGCGCGGACTCGCCGCATCGCCGGCTCAGGGCAGGGCCGGACATTCGGGGGCCGGTGGCCGCGTGGAGGCTGCGGATCACTTCACGTGCCGACGCCACCACCGGACGCCGGCACCACCCCTGGGCGCACGCGTCCGTTCTGCTCGCGTGCAACCCCGACCGAAGGAGCGGATCATGAAGGCCACCGGTGAGGCTCGGCCCGCCTCTCCACAGAGACATCGCTGGCGGTCAGGGCTGGCCGTCGCGGCGGCGGCGGTCGTCGCGGCCGGGACGCTCGTCGCGGTGAACGCCGCACCCGCGTCGGCGGCGACCGTGGACACCAACGCCTGGTACGTGCTGGTGAACCGGAACAGCGGCAAGGCATTGGACCTGTACGCCTCGGCCACCAACGACGGCGCGCGGATCAGCCAGTGGACGCGGAACAACGGCGCGAACCAGCAGTGGCAGTTCGTCGACTCGGGCGGCGGCCACTACCGGCTGAAGTCCCGGCACTCCGGCAAGGTCCTCGACGTGCACAACTGGTCGACCGCCGACGGCGGTGCGATCGTGCAGTGGTCCGACCTCAACGCGACGAACCAGCAGTTCCGGCTGGCCGACTCCGACGGGGGGCACGTGCGGTTGATCAGCCGGCACAGCGGCAAGGTCGTCGAGGTGCAGGGCGCATCCTCGGCGGACGGCGGGAACGTCGTGCAGTACTCCGACTGGAACGGCACGAACCAGCAGTGGCAGCTCGCCCGCGTCGACGGCGGCGAGCCACCGCAGGGTGGTACCGGCTGCGGCAAGGCCCCGACGCTGTCGAGCGGCACGCACACGACCCAGAGCAACGGCAAGAGCCGTTCCTTCATCCTGCGGATGCCGGCAAACTACAACAACAGCAACCCCTACCGGCTGATCTTCGCATTCCACTGGCGGGGCGGCACCATGCAGGACATCTCCTCGGGCGGCACCAGTGGGGCCGCCTGGTCCTACTACGGCCAGCAGGAACAGTCGAACAACAGCGCGATCCTGGTCGCGCCCCAGGGGCTCGGCAACGGTTGGGGCAATGCCGGCGGCGAGGACGTGACATTCGTCGACGACATGATCCGGCGAATCGAGGCGGACCTCTGCGTCAACCCGAGGCAGCGCTTCGCCCTCGGCTTCAGCTGGGGCGGCGGCATGAGCTACGCGCTCGCCTGCGCCCGGACGAACGTGTTCCGGGCTGTCGCGGTCATCGCCGGAGCGCAGATCAGCGGGTGTAGCGGCGGTACCCAGCCGATCGCGTACTTCGGGCTGCACGGCATCTCGGACAACGTCCTCAACATCTCGCAGGGGCGGTCGCTGCGGGACACGTTCGTCCGGAACAACGGTTGCACCGCCCAGAGCCCGCCGGAGCCGGGGGCGGGCAGTCGGACGCACGTCACCACCGCCTACTCGGGATGCCGGTCCGGCTACCCCGTGCAGTGGGCCGCGTTCGACAACGGACACATGCCCGGTCCGGTGGACGGGACCTATGCCGAGAGCGGCATCACCACCTGGACCAAGGGCGAGATCTGGCGGTTCTTCGCGCAGTTCTCCTGAGACGGGTCGAAGGACCTGACGGGCGGGCTCGTGGCGAGCAGGGGTGCCGGCACTCTCTGCGGACCGGGAGCCCGTCCGTCCGGCGATAGTTCACCGCTGGAGACGGCTGGGGCTGCCCGTTCCGCTGCGGCGAACGAGCCAGGCCTCGGTGATGTGGGTGAACATCGCCTCGGCGGCGCCGTCCGGGTCGTGGGCGGCGATGCGTTCGTAGATGCGCCGATGCCCGCGGTTGGACGCTACGCACAGCGAACGTTCGGTCCGGCCCATGTACCGGGAGGTGTTGACGACCTGACTCTCCAGCGCGCGTACGACACCACGGGCGATGCGGTTGCCGGACGCCTGCATGATCGTGTCGTGGAAGGCGCGATCATGTTCGTGGTAGGTGACGTGGTCCTCGACGAGTTCGTCCATCCGCTTCACCTGACCGCGTAACCGCTCGATGGTCTCCTGGTCCGCCAGCCGGGCGGCGACGTTCGCCATGTCGGACTCGAGTACCCGCCGGGTGACGACGAGGTCGTCGAGGATGGCGAGGCTGTCGTCCTCGGCGATGGTGGCCGCGAGGACGAGTTCGTCGAGCATGTCCCACGACGACGGCGGGGTGACCATGGTGCCGGCGCCCTGGCGGACCTGTACCAGCCCCTTCTCCTGAAGGATCTTCACCGCTTCCCGGACGACGGTCCGGCTCACGGAGAAGGTCTCGCAGAGCACCGGCTCGGGCGGGAGCGACGTCCCGGACGGGTGTGTCCCGCGGACGATGCGCTCCACCAGCTCGGCGGTGACGGCCCGGGCGAGGTTGGTCGGTCGTCGCGTCCAGGCCGGGGGCGCTGCAGCATTCAAGGCGGTCTCCTGCGATCGCGTCATGTCCCCTCCGGGTGGCTCGCCGCGCTGGTAGCCCGGTGTCCGTGGTCAGTGTACGGCCGACCGTTGACGGGCAGACATCATACGAGTTACGTTTCCGCGTAATGATGACGCCTGACGGTCGGTTCGCCGGCCACCCCTCATTCAAAGGGTGACAACGATGAAACAGCGAGCAATATGGCCGGCCGTCCTCGTTGTGGGACTGGCGCTGGCCGGCTGTGGAAGTGCCACAGGGTCGGACTCGTCGCAGGGTGGGTCGGAGGGCAAGCTGGTGGTGTGGGACTGGAAGTCTGGCGAGGCTTCTGCCGCACCCTATATCGAGAAGGCGAAGGCGGACTTCGCGAAGAAGCATCCGGACGTGACGGTCGAGTTCGTCGCCCAGCCCTTCGACCAGTACTACACACTGCTCGGTGCGGCGATCCAGTCCGGCAAGGGCCCGGACGTCATCCTGTTCAACGGAGGCGGTCAGATCCGTGACCGGGTGGACGCGCTCGTGCCGCTGGACGAGTACGTGGCCGAGGACAAGCAGCGGCTCGCCGGCTGGGACGCGTTCAGCAAGGAAGGCAAGATCTACGCCAGCCCGGTGACGCTGCAGGGCCACCCCATCTACTACAACAAGGCGCTCTACGAGAAGGCCGGGCTCGATCCGGCCAGCCCGGCCACGACGTGGAGCAAGTTCCTCGCCGACTGCGCCGCCATCGCCAAGGCCGGCGCCAAGTGCTTCGCCCTCGGCAACAAGGAGGGTGCCGGTATCCAGTTCTGGCTCTCGGGCCTGGGGTCGGGCATCTTCACCGCCCAGGAGTACGACAACTGGATCGCCGGGAAGCGGGACTGGGCCTCGCCCAACGTCAAGCGGGTCTTCCAGCTCTGGAAGGAGGCCGGCGACGCGGGTCTGAACAACGACGGGGCCAACTCGACCGCGATGTTCAACGACTCCTTCGCGCTCTTCCAGTCCGGTAAGGCCGCCCACGTCATCGGGCTGATGTCGGACGTGGGGCACTGGAAGGACTTCAACGAGTTCCTGACGGCCGACAAGCTCGGCGTCATGGACGCCCCGATCGTCACCGCCGGGACCACCCCGAGCCTGCCGTACGACGGCGGCATCGGCTACGGGGTCGCCCGGTGGACGAAGGACCCGAAGGTGGCCGCCGACCTGGTGCGGGCGCTGACCTCGACCGACGCGCTGAGGGCCTTCTACGCCGAGGCCGGTGCGATCGCCGCCGACACCACGATCGACGTGTCGCAGGGTGGCGCGGCCGTCGCCACAATCGTCTCCGAGATCAAAGGCGGCAAGCCCGCCCTGCACGTGGCGCTCTCCTCGAAGACGCTGGACCTGATGGGTCGGCTCTCCCAGCAACTGCTCAGCGGCTCGACAACCGTCGACGAGGTGGTGAAGCAGTTGGCCGCTTCCGACCGGGCGGGCTGAACCCGTGCCGATCGGAAACGTACCGCCGTCGGTCCGTCCGACGCGCGCCGGTCGGACCGACGGGGCGGCGGCCGGGTCCGCCACCCATCGTGGCGGCGCCCGTTCCCGGCGCACCCGTGGCCTGCGGTCCGAGCGCCTCGCCCCCTACGTCCTGGTGGCCCCGGCCGTCCTGATCATCGTGGTGATGCGGCTCTACCCGCTGCTTCTCGGGGTCAACTTCTCCTTCACCGGCGACGGTGAGCGGAACGGGGTGGCGGTCGGTCTCGACAACTACCTGCAGCTGTTCCGGGATCCGCTGTTCCGGACCGCGCTGGGCAACGTGGGACTGCTGGTGCTGCTGCTTCCGGTGGCGGTGGCGATTCCGGGGCTGCTCGCGACGTTCATCTACCTCCGGGTGCCCGGTCATCGGGTGTACCGCGGCGTCTACTTCTTCCCCGCGGTGCTCTCCCCGGTCATCGTCGGCGCGATCTTCAACCTCCTGCTCGCCTTCGATGGCCCGCTCAACGCCGTTCTCGGGTCGGTCGGCATCGGTCCCGTGGACTGGCTCGGGGACCCGGACGTCGCCATGTTCATGGTGGTCGGGGTGCATGTCTGGGCGACCTTCGGCATGGCCCTGGTGGTGTTCCTCGCCGGGTTCGCCACCCTGGATACCGCGCTCCTGGACGCCGCCCGGGTGGACGGGGCGGCGCTACCCCAGGTCCTCTGGCACGTGATCATCCCGGGCCTGTCGCGCACCATCCAGTTCGTCTTCGTGACCACGATGATCGGGATGCTGACGTCCATGTTCGGCCTGCTCTACGTCATGACCAGCGGTGGTCCGGAGGGGTCGACGTACCTACCGGAGTACTACATCTGGATCCAGCAGGGCCAGCTGAACCGACCGGCCCTCGCGTCGGCCGCGTCGACGGTGCTCTTCGTGATCATGATCGTCGTCGGGCTGCTCCAGATCAAGCTGCTCAGGCGGACGGGAAGGGAGGACTGAATGTCTCGCATCCGTCTGGGCCGGTGGCTGGTTGCCATCCCGATGGCGCTGCTCGCGCTGGCGACTGTCTATCCCCTGCTCTTCACCGCCAACGTCGCGATGAAGACCCGGCATGACTACATCCTCGACCGGTTCTCCCTGACCGACGCACTGCGCTGGGAGAACATCAGCACGGCCTGGAACAGCGTCGGCATGGGCCGGTACTTCGTCAACTCGCTGCTCGTGGTGACGTCGTCGGTGGTCCTGCTGCTGCTGTTCGGCTCGATGGCCGGTTTCGCCCTCAGCCAGTTGCGTTTCCGCGGTTCGACGGCGCTGTTCCTTGGCTGTCTCGCGGGACTGTTCGTGCCGTTCCAGGTGATCATGGTGCCGCTCGCCCGGATCATGGCAGACAGCGGTCTCATCGACACGTACCCCGGGCTGGTCCTCGTCTACGTGGCCCAGTTCCTGCCCTTCACCGTCTTCTTGATGACGAGCTACTACAAGACCATCCCGCCGGAGATCGTCGACGCGGCCAGGATCGACGGCAACAGCGTGTACGGCGTGTACCGCCGGATCATGCTGCCCCTGGGCACCCCGGCACTGCTGTCGGTCGGCATCCTCAACGCCCTGTTCTGCTGGAACGACGTCCTCATGGCGCTGGTGATGATGCCCTCGGCCGACCATCGGACCCTCATGGTCGGCGTCACCTCGTTGCGGGGGCAGTACTCCGACGACATCCCCACCTTCGCGTCCGGGGTCCTGATCGCCGCTGTTCCCGTCCTGGTGGTCTACCTGTTCCTCCAGCGCCAGATCGCCGACGGCGTCGCCGCCGGTTCCATGAAGGGCTGACATGCGGATCACCGGATATCGGACACTCACCACGGTCCAGGAATGGGGGCGGCCCGTCGGCGACGCCAACGGCGTCTTCTCCGACGGGGTGGTCCCGGTGTCGATCGTCATCGTGGAGACCGACGAGGGCATCTCGGGGGTCGGCCTCGGGCCGCACGTGGAGATCGAGCGGATCTTCGCGGCCATCGACGGCGAAGACCCCCGCGCCGTGACGACCCTCTACGACCGCATGCTGCGGCACACCTTCAAGGCGGGCCACGCGGGCCCGGTCTTCGGCACCATCGGCGCGCTGGACACCGCCCTGTGGGACATCAAGGCACAGGCGGCCGGCGAGCCACTGTGGCGGCTGCTGGGCGGACGTGACCGGCGGGTGCCCGCCTACGCGTCCGGCCTGGACATCGGGCTGACCGACGACGAACTCGTCGCGACGTACGAGGTCTACGCCCGGTACGGCCTGCGGGCTGCCAAGCTCAAGGGCGGCCTCGACATCGAGCGCGACCGGCATCGCCTCTGCCTGGTCGGGGAGGTGCTGACCGAGGCCGGGCACGGACTGCGGCCCGGTCTGATGCTCGACGTGAACGAGGCGTGGACCCGCAAGCAGGCCGTCCGACACGTCTACGAACTCGAACGCACCCTCGACCTCATCTGGATCGAGGAACCCGTCCGGCGCTGGGACGCCGAGGGCCTCGCCGCCGTCGGCCGGGGAGTGCGCGCGTCGGTCGCCACCGGAGAGAACCTTACCGGGCTGGAGCAGTACCGTCCCCTGATCGCCGCCGGTGCGGTCGACATCGTGCAGATGGCCGCGGTCTGGGGAGTCACCCACTTCCTGCGGGCGTCCGCCCTGGCGCACGCGCACGACCTGCCGGTCAGCCCGATCGGCAACAGTCCGGTCGGGCTGCTGCACGCCGCGACCTCGGTGCCGAACCACCTGACCAGCGAGTTGCAGGACCTGGCTCCACCGGTCGGGGTCTCCATCGACCTGCACGTCGAGGACGGTGCCTTCGTGCTCGGTGACTCGCCCGGCCTGGGCGTCCGGGTCGACGAGGACCAGATCCGGGCGACCACTCGGCACCCGGAGGCGCAGACGTCCGAGGGCCCCCACGTCCGGCCCGAGCGGGCCGGACGGCGACTACTGGCCGGGGTCGACGTCATCGCCCCCGCGCGGCGGTTCCCCGGCGCGCCGCTGCACTCCCACAACGACGTGTCTTCCACCGCACGCCACTGACCCAACCGGTCTGCGTACCGAAAGGACCTCCACGTGCTCCCTCGCCCGTACCGTCCAGACGAACCAGCGCGGATGCCGCCGCGCCGCTGGCCGCCGGAGTGCGCGCCGGGCCGCCGGCCGGGAGCGCCGGAGCAGCCCCGGCGGCCCGCACGGTCGTGGTCGCCGCCACCGGAGCCGCCAACGCCGACGGCAACGGCCCCGGTACCCGTGACGGGCCAGTTCCGCTTCACCGAATTCAGCGTGAGCTGGCCGCCAGAACAGGCAGTCGTGGGTGCTCCGCCACGGCGTTGCACCCCGGTCCTGCCCGGTCGGGACGAACGACGTACCGACCACCGAGACGGAGGATCGATGAGGACAGTGGTCTACCGGGGGGCGCGCCACCTCGGAATCGAGGATCGTGACCCGGAACCGCCGGGTCGCGGCCAGGTGCGGATCGCGGTGGCCTACACCGGGATCTGCGGCACCGACCTGCACATCTACCACGGGGACATGGATGCCCGGGTCGGCGCCTCGGCGATCATCGGACATGAGATGTCCGGGCGGATCGCGGCCGTCGGAGCGGAGACCACCGGCTGGTCCGTCGGCCAGGCCGTCACCGTGATGCCGACCCGCTCGTGCGGGGAGTGCGCCGCCTGCCGGCGCGGCAACTCCCACATCTGCCACGCCATGGACTTCCTCGGCATCGACTCGCCGGGCGCCATGCAGTCGTCCTGGAACGTCCCGGCGGACCTGGTCCTGCCACTGCCCCAGGAACTGCCGCTCGACCACGCGGCGCTCGTCGAACCGGTCGCGGTCGCGGTACACGACGTCCGGCGGGGAAACGTGACCGCCGACGACCAGGTGGTCGTGGTCGGCGGCGGGCCCGTCGGGGTCCTGATCGCCACCGTCGCGAAGGGCTGCGGCGCGCGGGTGCTCCTCGTCGAGCCGGATCCGTTCCGGCGTGCCGCCGCAGGCGGGATGGGAATCGAGGCCGTCGACCCGGGGACGACCGACGTCGTGGCGCTGGTGAACGACCGCACCGACGGCGCGGGCGCCGACATCGCCTTCGAGGTCTCCGGCTCCGCGTCCGGCGTCGCCACGGCGGTGGACGTGCTGACCACCCGGGGCCGGCTGGTGATGGTGGCGATCCACCCCCGGCCCCGGGAGGTCAACCTGCACCGGTTCTTCTGGCGCGAGTTGGAGCTGTTCGGTGCCCGCCTGTACCAACGGGCCGACATGGCGGAGGCGATTCGGTTGGTCGCGTCCGGCGCGATTCCGGCGGAACGGCTCATCTCCCGGGTCGAGCCCGTCGAAGCCGTGAACGCCGCGTTCACGGCCCTGGAGGGCGGCGGCGTGCTGAAGGTGCTGCTCGACTGGCGGGAGGCCGACCGGTGACCACCTTGTTCGACCTGTCCGGCCGGACCGCCGTCGTGACCGGCGCCCGGCGCGGAATCGGTCTGGCCATGGCCGAGGCCCTAGCCCTGGCCGGTGCCGACGTCGTCGGCGTCTCCGCCCAGATGGAACCGGACGGAAGCGAGGTGGAACGCCGGGTACGGGCAGCCGGCCGCCGGTTCGCCGCGCTGCGGGCCGATCTCGCCGACCGAGCGGCGGTACACCGGTTGGCCCGGGACCTCACCGCGCTCGGGCCGATCGACATCCTGGTGAACAACGGCGGCACGATCGCCCGTACCCCGGCCGCCGAGCACCCGGACGAGATGTGGGACCACGTCATCGAGGTGAAGCTGAGCAGCCAGTTCGTGCTGAGCCGGGAGATCGGCCGGACGATGGTGGAGCGCGGTCGAGGGAAGGTCATCTTCACCGCGTCGCTGCTGAGTTTCCAGGGCGGCATCACCGTTCCCGGGTACGCCGCGTCGAAGTCGGGCGTGGCCGGGTTGACCAAGGCGCTGGCGAACGAGTGGGCGCCCCGTGGGGTGAACGTCAACGCCATCGCACCCGGTTACATCGCCACCGACAACACCCGGGCGCTGCGCGACGACCCCGACCGTGACCGGGCCATTCTCGCCCGTATCCCGGCGGGCCGGTGGGGGCGCGCCGACGACCTCGGCGGCGCCACCGTGTTCCTGGCGTCGGCGGCCTCGGACTACGTCAACGGGATCGTGCTGCCCGTGGACGGCGGCTGGCTGGGCCGATGACGGGCGGTCAGGTGCCGGGGTCATCGACGCGCACCACCACCTGTGGGCCGTCCGGGGTCTGCGAGACGTACGGCGTCACCCTGCCGCAGGCGGCGCTCGCCTTCGTCCGCCGGCACCCGGCCGTGGTCTCGACCGTGGTCGGTGTGCGGGACGGGTCTCAGCTGACCGAGGCCGTGCGGCGGTCGGCGGCCACCGTGCCGGACGAAATCTGGGACGTGCTGGCGGCGGCCGGGCTGCTAGCGCCGCCGCCCGGGTAGGGCGGGCCGGTCCGCCCTGGTCGACGCCGACGTCCCGGTCGGAACCGGTTCCGTTCCTGCTGGAGGCCGGTTCCGACCGGGACGTCACTGACCACGCGGTAGCCGCGGTCCCGTCAGGCCGCGGTGAACCGCCACTGCTGGTTGGTGCTGCCGAGGCAGTTCCACTGCAACAGCCGGGCTCCGTCGCTGGTGGCGGCGCCGTTGACGTCCACGCAGTGTCCGCTGGGCACACTCCTCACCGTGTACACCCCGGAGGTTCCGGTCGGCGTGGCGGTGAACTTCTGCTGGTTGCCGTTGTCGCAGGTGGCCTGCTGGAGGAAGGCGCCCGCAGTGGTGGAGCCGCCGGTCACCTCGACGCACTTGCCGCTGTGCACCGCCTTCAGGTAGACCGCACCAGCACCGGCGTCGACGGCCTGCCACTTCTGGTTGTCGCCACCGGTGGCCGCCCACTGGTGGATCTGGGCGCCGTCGGCGGTGGAGACGCCGCTGACGTCCATCAGCTTGCCGCTGTGCTGCGCGGTGAGCCTCCAGGTCCGGCCCGCTATGCCGTCGGTGTTGGGAACGCCGACCCCGGCGCCGCCGAAGGTGTGCGAGTCGAGGTCGAACCAGTTGTTCGCGCTGCCCTTGAACACCAGGTAGAGCGTGTGGGTTCCGGCGAGAGCGGCGACGTTCACCGGTGGCGTGGACTGGTAGTTGTCCCAGCCGCCGGTGCTGGGCACCGGGGCGGTGGCCAGCACCGTTCCGGTCGGCGAGTCGGCGCGCAGCTCGATGGTGCCGCCGCCGGACGGCGACGACAGTCGGTAGCTGACGGTGGTGATGCCCGACAGGCTCATCGGGGTGAACGCGATCCAGTCGTTGTTGGAGATGTCCCCGACGCGTTTGCCGCTCTCCGCGCCGGCCTGGTCGACGATCCGGGTGCCGGACTGGCTGCTGTAGTACTCGGCCTGCTTGTGTGTCGGCTGGAGGATCCCCTGCCCGTAGCCGGTGAGCGGGGCCGCGCCGCCGGCGCCGCCGTTGTCCGTGTAGTGGGCGTTGAGTACGTAGTACAGGTTGGCGCCGTCGGGGTGTCCGCCGAGTAGGTCGGTGGAGATGGTGCCCGAGCAACCCGGGTAGTCCGTGGTCTCGTGGTGGTGGTCGTCGTGCCCGAGGGCGGGTTTGACGAACACCTTGGTGCAGTCGATCGGGGCGCCCCCGGGGTCGGAGACGTTGACCGTGTAGGACACCTTGTCGCCGAAGGCGAGCATGCCGCCGTTGGGCGGGGTGGTGATGGTGACCACCGGCGCGGTGTTGCCGACGGTGATCTGCACGTTCGCGAAGCCGATCTTGCCGGTGCTGTCGGTGACCTTCAACTGCGCCGTGTAGTTGCCGTTGGTGGTGTAGACGTGCGACGGGCTGGCCGCTGTCGAGGTGGTGCCGTCGCCGAAGGTCCACTGGTAGCGCAGCGTGTCGCCGGGATCGGGGTCGGCCGTACCGGTGCTGCTGAACTGGACGGTCAGCGGCGCGTTGCCGCTGGTGGGCGTGCCGGTGGCCTTGGCGATCGGCGATCGTCCGCCCTGGATGTAGTCGATCCGGTAGAGCCCGGAGTCGTTGTTGCCGCCGCCGAAGTTGGTGCCCCACTCGAGCAGGTAGAGCGAGCCGTCCCGGCCGAACTCCAGGTCCATCGGCTTGTTGAAGTTGCCGGCGGGCAGGAACGGGTTGGTGCGGGTGACCGTCGTGGCCGAGTCGAAGTGGACCTCCTTGAGGTAGTTGCGCGACCACTCGTAGAAGAAGTGCACGCCGTCGTAGTAGGGCGGGAACTTCGTCGCGGACGGGTTCGCCGGGTCGTACCGGTAGACCGGCCCACCCATCGGCGCGGAGCCGCCGGAGCCGAGTTCCGGGAAGGTCGGCGAGGTGCCGTAGCCGTACCAGATCTGCGGCGCGACGACCGGCCGCAGGGTGGTCAGGCCGGTGTTGTTGGGCGAGTTGTTGACCGGCGCGGTGCAGTTGAACTTGGCTCCGACGCTGCCGGTGTCCGGGTTGTACGGTGCGTATGGCTGGTTGTCGCCGTGGCAGAACGGCCAGCCGTAGTTACCAGGGGATTTGATCACGTTGAGTTCGACGAGCCCTTCCGGGCCGCGGTTGGTGGACGGGGGGTTCCGGTCGGGCCCGTAGTCGGCCAGGTAGACCCAGCCGTTGGTCGGGTCGATCGAGAAGCGGAACGGGTTGCGGAAGCCCATCGCGTAGATCTCCGGCCGGGTCTGCGCCGTTCCCTGCGGGTAGAGGTTGCCCGCCGGGACGGTGTAGCCACCGCTGGCCGAGGGCCGGATACGCAGCAGCTTGCCCCGAAGATCGTTGGTGTTGCCGGCGGTCCGGGCGGCGTCGAGGTTGGCCTTGCCGGACCGCCAGTCCAGCGGGGCGTAGCCCTGCCAGTTGGGGTCGAGGTTCGGTGGCGTGTCGTCGCCGGTGCCGATGTAGAGGTTCCCGTCCGGGCCGAACTCGATGTACCCGCCGGTGTGTCCGGGCTCCGGGAACGTACGGTCGCGGTACGCGGGGATGCCGATGATCCTGACCTCGCTGGAAAGGTTCAGCGTGTCGCCGGTGAGCGTGTAGCGGGAGACCCGGTTGACGTCGGTCGTGCTGCCCGCCGGCGAGTGGTACAGGTACACGTGGCCGTTGCTGGCGAAGTTCGGGTCGAGCGCCATGCCGGTGAGGCCGTCCTCGCCGCCGGTGTAGACGCTGAGCGTGCCGGCGGTGACGGTGGTGCTGGTGGACGGCTTGAAGATCTTCAGTTGCCCGCCCCGCTGGACGTAGAGCACCCGTCCGTCGGGTGCCACCGCCAGCGCCATCGGGTCGACGGTGTTGTCGTCGAGGGCACGCTTCTCGAAGTTGCCCCAGACGGTGCCGCCGCAGTCGCCGGGCTCGTTGCCGGCGGCCCACTTGACGCCGCCGAGGACGTGGTTGCGGAAATTGGTCTCGCTGTAGGACTCGGCGGCGTGCCCCATCGCGGTGGCCCAGACCCGGCCGCCGCTGACGTTGCGGCACCAGGAGATCGGATGGTCCGGACCCATCGCCCGGGAGCCCGGGTTGTAGGTGCGTTCGTCAGCGGTCACCAGGACGTGGACGTCACCGCGCGGGTTCTTGTCGAAGTTGTACCACTCCTCGCTGCGGTTCCACCGGTCCGGGAGGCCGGCCGTCGAGGGATGCTTCTTGTCGGCGACGATGGCGGTGCCGGGCAGCACGCCGGGGGAGTGCTCCGGCATGTGGGCGCCGGCGTTCACGGTCTGGTCCCACCACGGGTACTCGCCCTCGATGCCCATGTCGGTGGCGTTGTGGACGGCGACGATGCCCTTGCCGCCGGCGAGGAAGCCCTCCACCGCCTGGCGCTGGGACGCCGAGGTCCACACCATGCCCGAGGTCTGGAACATGATGAGGACGTCGAAGGTCGCGAGGTTGGCCGGGGTGAAGACGTTCGAGTCCTCGCTGTGCACCAGTTCGAAGTTGTTCGCCGCCGCCTGTTGCTGGAACATCGAGATTCCGGCGGGGATCGAGTCGTGCCGGTAGCCGGTGGTCTTGGTGAACAGCAGGGCGCGGAAGGCGGGAGCCGCCGACGCCGGAGGAATGAGCGCGAGCGACAGTAACAGGCCGGCGAGCACTCCAATGATCAATGTGTTGCGACGCATGCCGTCTCCTAGTTCGGGCGGGCAACGGGATTGCGGCCACGGGCCCCGGCGGCGCGTCAGGTTGTGCCTGGGCACGCCTGGGGCACGAGTGTGCTGGTCGCGTCGTGCCGTCCGCCGCAACGGCAGTCAGCCCCGCAGGACGTCACACACCGTGACGTAGGTGTGTTCCTCGCCCCGTGGTCTGCAAGGTGTCGGGATGGGCTACATGTCGAAGTCTATCGATGCCTGTGCTTGTGTTTCACGTCGTTCCGAGGTGCGGGCCGCCGTGTCTGGCTCCTCGGTCCGGCGTCGCTGCCGGTCCAGTGGCGGGCCCGGCGATCGCCTCAGGTCGAGGATTGCGGAGCCGCATCCAAACATCTATCTTCATACGTGTGATGTTTCGCTCGTGTCAAGCGAATGTTTGCGACGTAAGAACGTAAGCCTCCGTACCACGCCCGAAAGTTCGCTGCTGTGCGAACAGAACGACTCGGCGCGCGGTGAACGAACCTCTTCGGTGACTACTATCTGTAAGGGCTTCTGCGATGTCAGATCCACGACCGGCGCCGCTGCTCGCCCTGCGGGGCATCGGCAAGTCCTTCCTCGGGGTACGCGTCCTCGACGGGGTCGACCTCGACGTCGGGCCGGGCGAGGTGCACGCCGTCGTCGGTGAGAACGGCGCTGGGAAGTCCACCCTCATGAAGATCGTCTCGGGCGGCTACGTCCCGGACGAGGGCAGCATCGAGTTCGCCGGTGAACCACGCGCGTTCCGCAGTCCGCGCGACGCGCAGCGGGCCGGCATCGGCATCATCCACCAGGAGTTCAACCTGCTGCCGGAGCGCACCGTCGCGGAGAACGTGTACCTGGGACATGAGCCGGTACGCCGCGGGCTCGTCGACCGCCGGGAGATGCTGCGCCGCACCGGCCGACTGCTCACCTCGATCGGGGAGACCGCACTGCCGCCCGACGCCCGGGTGGGACGTCTCGGCGTCGCGCAGCAACAGGTCGTCGAGATCGCCAAGGCGCTCGCCCTCGACGCGCGGCTGCTCATCATGGACGAGCCCACCGCGGCGCTGGCCGACCACGAGGTCGAGCTGCTGTACGGGCTGGTACGACGGCTCCAGGAGCGGGGCATCGGCCTGCTGTACGTCTCGCACCGGCTCGCCGAGGTCTTCGACCTGTCCGGTCGGATCGCGGTCCTGAAGGACGGCCGCCGGGTGACCACCGTGCCCACCGCGGACACCACCGCCGACGAGCTGGTGCGGCACATGGTCGGCCGGGAACTGTCCAGCTACTACCCGGACCGGGCCGGCCCCGAGGACCGGGGCCTGGTCCGGCTCACCGTCCGGGGCGGGGGCAACCGGAAGCTGCGCGGAGTGGACCTGGAACTGCGCGCGGGTGAGGTGCTCGGCGTCGGCGGCCTCCAGGGTGCCGGGCGGTCGGCGTTGGCCCGTGCGCTGTTCGGGGTCGCCCCGTTCACGGCCGGCGAGGTCACGCTCGACGGCACCCCGGTCCGGCTGCGCTCGCCGCGCGCCGCGATGCGGGCCGGCGTCGCCTACGTCACCGAGGATCGCAAGGGCGAAGGCATCGTCGCCCGGCAGTCCGTACTGGACAACGCGCTGCTCGCCAGCCGGGCCGTCTTCGCGGCCCGGTCCGGCCGCACCGCCCGTACCGTGCGGGTCCGCGAGCTGCTCGCCGCGGTGGAGGTCCGGGCCGTCGATGACGACCAGGAGATCCGCTTCCTGTCCGGCGGCAACCAGCAGAAGGTCGTGCTGGCCCGGTGGCTCGCGGTCAACCCGCGGATCCTGCTCTTCGACGAGCCGACCCGGGGCATCGACGTGGGGGCGAAGGCGGCCATCCACGATCTGGTCCGCCGCCTCGCCCGCGACGGTGCGGCGGTCCTGATGATCTCGTCCGACCTGCCGGAGCTGCTGGGGATGAGTGACCGGATCGTCGTGCTGCGCGACGGCCGCGTCGCGGGCGAGTTGCCGGCCGGCGCGACCGAGGAGGACGTCGTCGCCCTGGCGGTCGGGACCGTACGGGAGGCGGCCCAGTGAGCGTGAGGAGTGAGCCGGGTTTGCGAGCCCCGCAGTCGCGAACAGAGGCGGCCCAGTGAGCGTGAGGAGTGAGCCGGGTTTGCGAGCCCCGCAGTCGCGAGCAGAGGCGGCCCAGTGAGCGTGAGGAGTGAGCCGGGTTTGCGAGCCCCGCAGTCGCGAGCAGAGGCGGCCCAGTGAGCGTGAGGAGTGAGCCGGGTTTGCGAGCCCCGCAGTCGCGAGCAGAGGCGGCCCAGTGAGCGTGAGGAGTGAGCCGGGTTTGCGAGCCCCGCAGTCGCGAGCAGAGGCGGCCCAGTGAGCGGCCTTCCACTCGTGTCGGCCCGACGACCCGTACCGGGCGTGTTCGTGGCCCTGACCCTCGTCCTCGCGATCGGCTGGCTGGTCGTGACGATCGACGGCGGCGAGCTGTTCAACCAGGCGACGACGGTGAGCCTGCTGCACGTCGCCGCCGGGCTCGGGCTCGTCGCCGTGGGCCAGACCCTGGTCATCCTCGGCGGCTCGCTCGACCTCTCCGTGGCCTACGTGGTCAGCCTCAGTACCCTCGTCGCCGCCGAGACGATGGACGGCCGTGACGGCGCGCTGCTGCCGGCGGTCGGTCTGGCGCTCACCGTGAGCGCGGGCGTCGGGCTGCTCAACGGGCTGCTCGTCACCAAACTCCGGATCAACGCGTTCATCGCGACCCTCGGCGTCGGGCTGCTGCTCAAGGGATACCTCGACAACGGTTACGACGGCCCTGCCGGCAGCACCGCCCGTTCGCTCGTGCAGACCCTCGGATACCAGCGCGTCGGTCCGGTACCGCTGGCCTTCCTGCTGCTGATCGTCGTCACCGGGGCGGCCTGGTTCGCGCTCTCCCGGACCCGGTTCGGCCACCACCTGGTCGCGGTCGGCGGTGACCCGGAGGTCGCCCGGCTCTCCGGCGTCCGCACCGACCGGGTGCTCGTCACCGCCCATGTGCTCTGCGCGCTCTGCGCCGGGCTCGCCGGGATCTACCTCGCCAGCCGGCTCGGCTCGGGTGCGCCCCGGGTCGGCACCGAGGGACTCTACGACCTGGAGTCGATCGCCGCGGTGGTGATCGGCGGCACCGCCCTGGCCGGCGGACGCGGCGGTGTCATCGGCACCGTCGGTGGGGTGCTGCTGCTCGCCAGCATCGACGCCATCTTCAACCAGCTCGAGGTGGACGCCTTCTTCAAGCAGGTGATCCGCGGCGCCGTCATCATCGCCGCGGTTGCCGTCTACGCCCGCCGGGCCGTGCGGAAGGCGGACTCCTAGCCGTGCAGACCGTGCAACGCCCTCCGCTGCCGCTGCGGATCCTGCGGCCCCGCGCCGGTGGCGTCCTGCCGATCCTCACGATCCTCGCGGTGCTGCTGGGGCTCGTCGCCGTCCGGCAGCCCGACTTCCTCGCCCCGCCGTCGCTGATGTCGTTCCTCGGCCGCTCGGCGCCGATCATCCTGCTCGCCGCCGGCCAGTACTTCGTGATCGTCTCCGGCGAGTTCGACCTCTCCGTCGGCTCCCTGGTCACCGCCCAGGTCGTCGTCGCGGCCCGGCTCGTCGACAGCGATCCGTCCCGAACCTGGCCGGTGGTACTGGTGCTGCTCGTCGGCGGTGCGTTAGTCGGGCTGGTGAACGGTCTGGTCACGACGCGGCTGCGGGTGCCCTCGTTCATCACCACCCTCGGGATGTTCCTGATCCTCGTCGGCGCGGTGTACCTCTGGTCCGACGGCGCTCCGAAGGGCGGGCTATCCGAGGAGTTCCGCCGGTTCGGCCGACGCGCGTTCGAGGACGTGCCGGTGCTCGGTCGCCTGCCGTACGCCCTGGTCGTCCTGCTGGTTCTCGCGGGGCTGGCCGTGTTCCTGATGCGTTCCGACTTCGGTCGCACGCTGGTCGCCGTCGGCGACAACCCGCGCACGGCCGAGCTGACCGGGGTGCGGGTCTGGCGTACCCGGACCGCCGCCTTCGTACTCAGCGGACTTGCGGCGGCGGTCGCGGCGATCCTCCTCGGCGGCTACAGCGGCGTCTCGTTCCAGGCCGGCGCCGGCCTGGAGTTCGGGGCGATCACCGCGGTCGTCCTCGGCGGCGTCGCACTGGGTGGCGGTCGCGGTTCGGTGCTCGGCGCGATGCTCGGCGCGGTGACCCTCGAGCTGCTCTTCGCCCTCCTGAACTTCTACGGCGTCTCCGGCGCCCTCAGATCGACCGTCCAGGGCGCGATCATCCTGTGCGCCGTGGCGGTCTCGGCCCTGCGTTTCTCTTCCAGATAAGGGGATTCCAGTGAGACGTCACATGGCGGCGGTAGCCGCGGTCACCCTGCTGTCGCTCGTCGGCTGCGCCACCGACGAGCCGGCCGCGACGCCGTCGGGCAGCTCCACCGGTGCCCCGGGAGCGGGCACGGGGGAGCAGTCGAAGTTCTTCGTGCAGGCCGACTACGACAACGAACTTGCGCTGCTCGCCGCCACCCCGACCGGGCCGGCCGACAAGCCGTGGGAGCAGGCGCTCAACCCGACGATGGTGGACACCGCGAAGTTCAAGAAGCCCGGCCCGTACAAGATCTGCTTCTCCAACGCGGCGCTGAACAACCCGTGGCGGCAGGTCGGGTTCAAGACCATGCAGGCCGAGGTCGAGGCGCAGCGGAGCCGGATCAGGGAGTTCGTCCACGTCGACGCCGAGGGCAAGGACCAGAAGCAGATCGCGGACATCAACGACCTGCTCGGCAAGGACTGCGACGCGCTCATCGTCTCGCCGAACACCACCGCCACGCTCACCCCCGCGGTCGAGGCGGCCTGCCGTGCCGGCCTGCCGGTCGTCGTCTTCGACCGTGGCGTGAACACGAAGTGCCCGGTGACGTTCATCAACCCCATCGGTGGGTACGGGTTCGGCCACGTCGGAGCCGAGTTCGTCAGCCAGCAGATGAAGCCCGGGGGCAAGCTGCTCGCCCTGCGGATCCTGCCCGGTGTCGATGTCCTGGAGACCCGCTGGTCCGCCGCGAAGGTCGCCTTCGACAAGGCGAGGGTCGACGTCGTGGGGGTCGAGTTCACCGACGGCGACCCGGCCAAGACCAAGAAGATCGTCGACGACTACCTCCAGCGGTACGGCACGATCGACGGCGTCTGGATGGACGCCGGCGCGGTCGCGGTGGCGGCGGTCGAGGCGTTCCAGGACGCCGGCAAGCCGGTGCCGCCCATGAACGGCGAGGACCAGCTCGACTTCCTGAAGATCTGGAAGGACAAGAACCTCACCGCGATCGCGCCGACCTATCCGACCTACCAGTGGCGTACGCCGGTCATCGCCGCGCTGCGGATCCTCGACGGCCAGCAGGTGGCCAACCCGTGGAAGCTGCCCCAGCCGACGGTCACCCGGGAGAACCTGGACAGCTACCTCGACCCGGACATGCCGCCGCTGCACTACGCCATGTGTGGCTGCCGCGACCTGCCCGGCTACCCGCAGCGCTGGAAGTAGGCCCCGTTGCACGCCATCGGTGTCAATCCCTGGGTGTGGGCCTCGCCGGTCGACGACGAGGCCTTGGCCGAGCTGGTTCCCCGGATCGCCGCGTTCGGCTTCGACGCGGTCGAGCTGCCGATCGAGCAACCCGGCGACTGGGATCCGGTCCGTACCCGCGACCTGCTGGCGACGTACGGCCTGGCCGCGGCCGGCGTCTGCGCGGTCACCCCGCCCGGGCGGGACCTCGTGGACGCCGCCCCGGCCGTCGTCGAGGCGACCGTGGCGTACCTGAAGGACTGTGTGGACAGCGCGGCCGTCGTCGGTGCGCCCTGCGTCGGGGGGCCGGTCTACGCCGCGGTGGGCCGGACCTGGCGGATGAGCCCGGCGGCTCGCGTGGCCTGTTACACGGACTTCCGCCGGGCGCTGGCGCCGGTCGCCGACCACGCCGGGGAGCGGGGCGTCTCCATCGGTGTGGAGCCACTCAACCGCTACGAGACGAGTGTCGCCAACACCGTCGAGCAGACGGTGGAGCTGCTCGGCGGCCTGCCGCCGAACGTCGGCATCATGATCGACACGTACCACATGAACATCGAGGAGGCCGACCCGTACGGTGCCCTCGTCCTGGCCGGCCCGTACATCAAGCATGTCCAGGTCAGTGGCACCGACCGGGGCGCTCCCGGCGGTGACCATCTCGACTGGCCCCGCTTCTTCGCCGCGTTGGACGCCACCGGTTACCGGGGTGCGGTCTGTATCGAGTCGTTCACCGCCGAGAACGAGACCATCGCCACCGCCGCGTCGATCTGGCGTCCGCTCGCCCCGTCACAGGATCGGCTCGCCCAGGACGGCCTGAGCTATCTCCGGCGGATCCTCCGCTGAGACGCCGGCCCTTGCGTTCGTCGACCCGGTCCGGCTCGGCAGGGCACGGCGTACGTCCATCCGGGACGGCCGATCGGAGGTAGGTCTATCGATCCTTGCAAATACATCATTCGTATGATGAACTTCTGTCAATCGAGTTCACGCTTTCGCGGCGCCACGGTTCGCGTCCGACGCGACGCCCGGCCACGCCTGCTGCCGGCGGCGACTCCTGCTCAGCGTCGACAGCCGCGCAGCGTCGACCAGTCACATCTGGATCATCGGCCACACCACACCACCCCCATGCAGGTAAGGAGACCTCCCGTGTCCGTACCCTCAGTTCCGGCCGCCCGGCGGCGGGTGCTGGTCGGAGCCGCGGCGGCGTTGACCACCGTGGCCACCGCGACCGTGGTGGCCACCTCGGTCGCCCCCGCGCTCGCAGCCACCACCACCCTGTACGCATCCCCGTCGGGCAGCGGCACCGCGTGCACCGTCGCCGCGCCGTGTTCCCTGACCGGCGCGCAGACCGCGGTCCGATCCCGCACCGGCTCGATGTCCGGCGACATCGTCGTCGAACTTGCCGACGGGGTGTACCGGCTCAGCTCCCCGCTCCGGCTGACGGCCGCCGACTCCGGCACGAACGGCTACCGGGTGCTGTGGCAGGCGGCCCCGTCGGCCCGCCCCGTGATCAGCGGTGCCCGCGCGGTCACCGGCTGGTCCCTCGTCGACGCCGGGAGGAACATCTGGCGGGCCAACGTCGGCGCCGGTCTCGTCAGCCGGCAGCTCTACGTCGACGGCGCCATCGCCACCCGGGCCCGCACCCAGGTCAACCGGGCCGACTTCACCGCGGACAGCACCGGCATGAGGTTCACCGACAGCGCGCTGAGTTACCTGAACAACCTGGCCAACGAGAACCGGATCCAGCTGGAGAGCGTGGGCTCGTTCACCGACCGGTACGTCTCGGTGCAGAACATCAACGGCAACCTGATCACGATGCAGCAGCCCGGTTGGAGCAACAACAATTTCGGGTACGACACCTTCACCAGCCCGCACCGGGCGGGTCCGCTCTACCTGAGCAACGCCTACGAGTTCCTGGACGCACCCGGGGAGTGGTATCTCGACCCGGCGACCGGCGCACTGTCCTACATCCCGCTCGGCGGCCAGAACATGAGCAACGTCAGCGTGGAACTGCCCACGCTCCAGTCCCTGGTCAACCTCGGCGGCAGCTACGACGCGCCCGCCCACCACATGACCTTCAGCGGGATCATCTTCACCGGTACGAGCTGGCTCGGACCCAGCAGCAACCAGGGTTATGCGGACCAGCAGACCGGTGCCTACATCGCGGGCAACTGGAGCTGGCCCAGCTTCACCTCCTGCCACAACGGCTGTCCGCAGTTCGAGGCCGCCCGACCGAACTGGCTGCAGTCGCCCGCCGCCGTGCAGATCTCCGCCGCCAACAACATCACCTTCACCGACTCACAGTTCGTCAACCTGGGGCAGACGGCGGTCGGGATCGGCAACGACCCCAGCGCCCACGCCAGCGGGGTCGGCCTCGGCGCCAGCAACATCACCGTCACCAGGTCCGAGATCGCCCGCAACTCGGCCGGCGGCATCATCGTCGGTGGTGTGCGCGCGGACGCGCACCACCCCGGCGACCAGCGGATGGTCAACCGGGACATCACGATCAGCAACAACCGGCTGCACGACCTCGGTGTGGAGCACCGGGGCATCGTGTCGGTGCTGACCACGTACGTCACCAACGCCACCGTCTCGTACAACGAGGTGTACAACATGCCGTACACCGGTATGTCGATGGGATACGGGTGGGGGGCCAACGACGCCGGCGGGAGTAACCACTACGCCGACCGTGGTCTGTACAACTACCAGCCGCGGTACTCGACGCCGACGACCGCGTCGAACAACCGGCTCATCGGCAACTACGTGCACGACGTGATGCAGCAGATGAACGACGGCGGCTGCGTCTACACGCTGTCGGCGAACCAGGGCGGGCTGATCAGCGACAACTACTGCCTGCGGACCAACGGCTACTTCGGGATCTATTTCGACGAGGGCTCACGGTACTGGAGCGCCCGGAACAACGTCTTCTCGAACACCGGTACCTGGGCCACCGCCAACTACTGGTTCGCCGAGAACATGGGCAACTTCACCGTCACCAACAACTGGTCGACCAACGGCAGCACCAACGTCACCAACGGCGACCGGGGCAACGTCGTCTCCGGCAACGTCACGGTGACGGGCGGCAACTGGCCCTCGGGCGCCCAGGCCGTGATGGCGGCCGCCGGGCCGCAGAGCGGCGGTGGCCAGCAGAACGTGCAGATCGTCGGGGGTCAGTCCGGCCGCTGCCTCGAGATCGGCGGGTCGAGTACGACCAACGGCACCCAGGCGCAGCTCTGGGACTGCACCGGCGGGACGAACCAGCGGTGGACGTACACCGCGGGCAAGCATCTGACCGTGTACGGCAACAAGTGCCTGGACGCCTCCGGCCAGGGCGCCGCCAACGGCACCCTGGCGATCATCTGGGACTGCAACGGTCAGGCCAACCAGCAGTGGAACGTCAACGCGAACGGAACCGTCACCGGCGTGCAGTCCGGACTGTGCCTCGACGCGAGCGGTCAGGGCACCGCGAACGGTACGAAGGTGCACCTCTGGGCCTGCCACGGCGGCACCAACCAGCAGTGGAACCTGCGCAACTGACAGCACGGAGTGAGTGGGGCCGGGCCCTGGGCGCGGTTCCACTCACCGAACTCTCCGGGAGGCGGCGGCCACGGTCGGCGGCGGGTCCACGGCAGGCGCCTCGGCTGGGCAGGGCGCCCGTCGATCTGGTTGAGCACGACCTGACCGAGACCTCGCCAATGAACCCTTTTCAACCTCCCCTCGCGGTTCGACGGACCGCCTCGGACGCGGTGCGTGAGCGCCGCGCGGTTCAGGTGGAAAAAGGCTCAATGGTGCGGAGCATGCCAGCCAGCAGGGATGACGAGACGAGCGTGGTCGTGGCGGCACAGGCCGGCGACCGGCGGGCGCTCGACGAACTTGTCACGGTGTACCTGCCGCTTGTCTACACCGTCGTGCACAGGGCACTGGGTGGGCCGTCCGATGCCGACGACGTCGTGCAGGAGACCATGTTGCGCGCCCTGCGGGAGCTGCGGGCACTGCGCTCTCCAGAGAGCTTCCGGCCGTGGTTGCTGACGATCGCGACGCGCCAGGTCAGCACCCACCTGCACCGGCGGCGGGCCGATGCCGAACGGACCACGCCGCTCGCCGAGGTGGCCGACGCACCGGTTGCCGACGCGGAGGGGTTGGCCCTGCTTCGGGTGGAGCTGTCCCGCCAGCGCGGGCAGGTGATGCGCGCCAGTTCCTGGCTGGACCGGCATGATCGAAGGCTGCTGTCGCTGTGGTGGCTGGAGACCGTAGGGCTGCTGACCAGGATCGCCCTCGCGGCGGCACTGGCGACGAGCGTGGCTCACGCCGGTGTACGCGTCCAGCGTATGCGTGACCGGCTCGAGCTGAGCCGGTCACTCGTAGCCGCGCTGGAAGCGCGTCCCAGGTGTGCACGGCTGAGCGCGACGCTGGAGGCTTGGAACGGCGTCCCCAGCCCGCTGTGGCGTAAACGCATCACGCGGCACACCCGGTCCTGCACGATCTGCCAGCGCCACGGGCAACCAATTCCCCTCGAGGGGCTGATCGCCGGCCTCGCGCTGCTCCTCTGCCCCCGCTGACGCGTGCCGCGGTCGCGGTTGAGGGACGGGCGCGGCAGCGGGCTGCGGGTCGCCCCGGTCTGACGGCGATGGATACGGCCCGGACAGCTTTCCGCGGCCTCGGCTACCGCCAGCGGAGGAGGAGGTCTGCCCGGCGTGCCACCGCCGAGGTGGGACGGCGGCGACCATATGTCACGGGTTCCCATAACAGAAAGCTGCGGTGGTCTCGTGCCTTTGTTATTTCGTCACCACCGTCCAAAAAGTGTTATCGACCGCGCCTGTCGAAGGTCCGTACCTGAAGCGAACTGCGCGGTGGTCGGATTTCGTGTAGGTGTTACCGCGTACCTCTTGAAGGCCGCGAAACAATCTGGCAATCTCGATACATCGATGTGAGCGCTCCCTTGATGCCTTCCCTTGCTAACCCCGACTAGGTGGGCAAGGTGTGTTAGCGCTCACAGAAGGCGCTACCACATCGCAAGGGAGGATCGATGGAGCGACTGGTCACCGGTCACATCCCCGGCGGCGTGAGGTTTCGGACTTTCGCATGGGCGTCGCTGCCGGTATCGCATGAGAATCGCATCGGCGGCGGACGCGATCGGCCTGAGGACTCGCATCCCGGCCGCACCTCACCGGGCCCACCCTTCATGTGGCAGCGATCCCTGCCCGGTAACGATCTCGAAAGGCTACTGATCGATGAACGAACTCGGATACTCGACCAGGCCTCCCCGGCGACGATGGTGGACGAGAGCGATCCTGTCACTGCTGGCGACCGGGTTGTTCGGGGCCGGTATGGCACTGCAGATCGCCAGTCCCGCCAGCGCCGGCACCACGTTGGGTACCTCGGCGGCGGAGAAGGGCCGCTACTTCGGCGCCGCCGTCGCAGCCGGCAGGATGGGGGACAACACGTACCTGACGATCCTGAACCGGGAGTTCAACAGCGTCACCGCCGAGAATGAAATGAAGTGGGACGCGACCGAGCCGCAACAGGGCCGGTTCAGCTACACGAACGCGGACCGGATCGTCAACCACGCTCGGTCGCGGGGCATGTCCGTGCGGGGTCACACCTTGTTGTGGCACGCACAGCAGCCAGGTTGGGCGCAGGGCATGTCCGGCAGCGCGCTGCGTAACGCGGCGATGAACCATGTCACCCAGGTCGCCGGTTACTACCGAGGCAAGATCCACTCCTGGGATGTGGTGAACGAGGCGTTCGCGGACGGCGGCAGTGGCGGGCGGCGGGACTCGAACCTGCAACGCACCGGCAACGACTGGATCGAGGCGGCCTTCCGCGCCGCGGACGCTGCCGACCCGGGCGCCAAACTCTGTTACAACGACTACAACACCGACGGGATCAACGCGAAGTCCACCGGCATCTACAACATGGTGCGCGACTTCAAGGCCCGCGGCGTACCGATCGACTGCGTCGGCTTCCAGTCGCACCTGAGCAACTCGGTGCCCGGCGACTACCAAGCCAACCTGCAACGCTTCGCCGACCTCGGCGTCGACGTGCAGATCACCGAGCTGGACATCTCCGGCTCGAACCAGGCCGCCGTCTACGGGACCGTCACCCGGGCCTGCCTCGCCGTCGCCCGCTGCACCGGTATCACCGTCTGGGGCATCCGCGACACCGACTCGTGGCGCACCGGGCAGAACCCGCTGCTCTTCGACGGCAACGGCAACAAGAAGCCCGCCTACGACGCGGTGCTGAGCGCCCTCAACGGCGGCAGCGTCCCCAACCCGGGGCAGGTCGACACGACCGCGTGGTACGTGTTGGCGAACCGCAACAGCGGTAAGGCGTTGGACGTGTACAACCTGGCCACGAGCGACGGGGCGCGGATCACCCAGTGGGCGCGTAACGACGGTGCCTGGCAGCAGTGGCAGTTCGTCGACTCCGGTGGGGGCTACTACCGGCTGAAGTCGCGGCATTCGGGCAAGGTGCTCGACGTCGCCAACGCGTCCACCGCGGACGGCGCCACGGTCGTGCAGTGGGCTGATCTCAACGGGGCGAACCAGCAGTTCCGGCTCGCCGACTCGGCGGGCGGCTACGTCCGGCTGATCAACCGCAACAGCGGCAAGGCCCTGGAGGTGCAGGGCGCGGACGTCAACGACGGCGCGAACGTGGTGCAGTACACCGACTGGGGCGGCAACAACCAGCAATGGCAACTCGTGCGCGTCGGGTAGCGGCGCCGCCAGGACGGCACACCGTCAGGCACGCCACGCGGCTTCGTACGGCAATACCCCCTGCTAGCCGGCCTGCAGCGGGCAGGGCCGGGGCGCGGTCTCCAGGCGTGGCCGGCAGCGTCATCAACGCCGACATGTCGCTGCCGCCGTGACCTGGGAGGGCCGGCGCGGAGCGGGCAAGCTCCGCGTCGGCCCGGCCGGCGACCACTACTCGCGACGAAGCGTCCGCGCTGGAGATGAGCATGATTCCGAGGAGGCAACCATGAAATCCGGAATTCTCGGCCGCGTCGCGGGCAGACGCGGCGTGGCCGTGATGTCCGCGCTGCTGTGTCTCGTGGTGTTGGTGCCCGGGGTGGCGCGGGCGGACAACCCGATCGTGCAAACGATCTACACGGCTGATCCGGCTCCGCTGGTACACAACGGCCGGGTGTACCTCTACACCGGTCACGACGAGGACGGCTCGACGTACTTCACGATGCGCGAGTGGCGGGTCTGGTCGTCGACGGACATGGTGAACTGGACCGATCACGGCTCTCCGATGAGTCTGGCCACCTTCAGCTGGGCCAGCGCCGATGCGTGGGCTGGCCACACCATCTACCGCAACGGCAGGTTCTACTGGTACGTGCCGGTCAAGAACCGGGCGACCGGACGGATGGCGATCGGGGTCGGTGTGTCGGAGAGCCCCACCGGGCCGTTCCGGGACGCGCTCGGTCGTCCACTGGTGGAGAACGGGGAGATCGACCCGGCCGCCTTCATCGACGACAACGGGCAGGCATACCTCTACTGGGGCAACCCCAATCTGTGGTACGTGCGGTTGAACGCCGACATGATCTCGTTTTCGGGCGGCGCGACGCAGATCCCGCTGACCACGGCGGGGTTCGGCGCCCGTAACGGGAACGCGAGTCGCCCGACCCTCTACGAAGAGGCACCCTGGGTCTACAAGCGAAACGGGCTGTACTACAACGTCTTCGCGGCGGAATGCTGCGCGGAGTTCATCGGCTACTCGACCGCCCCCGGGCCGACCGGACCGTGGACCTACCGAGGAACGGTCATGCCCCGGCAGGGCGGTAGCTTCACCAACCACGCTGGCGTCATCGACTTCAACGGCGGCTCGTACTTCTTCTACCACAACGGCGCCCTGCCGGGCGGCGGCGGCTTCACCCGTTCCGTGGCGGTGGAGAAGTTCACCTACAACTCCGACGGCACGATCCCGACGATCAACATGACCGCGACGGGCGCTCCGCAGGTCGGAACACTGAATCCCTACGTCCGGCAGGAGGCCGAGACGATCGCCTGGGAGACCGGTGTGGAGACCGAGCCGGCCAGCGGAGGGGGCATGAACGTCGGCTGGATCGAGAACGGGGACTGGACCAAGGTCAAAGGCGTGTCCTTCGGCTCCGGCGCCGCCGCCCTCAACGCCAGGGTGGCTTCGGGAACCAGCGGCGGCCGCATCGAACTGCGGTTGGGCGGCACCAACGGCACCCTCGTGGGAACCTGCACCGTGCCGGGTACCGGGGGCTGGCAGACCTGGACGACCGTCACCTGCCCGATAAGCGGCGCGACCGGCACGCACGACCTGTACCTGCGCTTCGCCGGCGGCAGCGGCTACCTGCTCAACGTCGACTGGTGGCAGTTCCAGCCACGGTAGCGGGTTGGCCGACCACGGCACCGCAGACGACCTCACCCGCCACTCCACGGCCGCACGGCCGATTGCTGGTCCGGCGGGCCCGCCAGGACGTGGCCACCCGCACCGCTGACGGGTCGGCGGCGAACGGCTGAGCCGTCGCGAGGTGGTCACGGCCGGGCCGGCGCGGAGTATGCCCTCTCCGCGCCGGCCCCCGGCCGCGGGGGGGCCCCCCCCCCCGGCCGGAGCCCCCGCGGGCGCGGGGGGGACCCGGCGGGCCGGGCGGGGCGTCGCCCGCCCCCCCGCCGCCCCCCGGCCGCGGCGGCAGCAGCCGCCGGTCCTGAATCGACGTCGCGAACCACGACCGAAACCTCGACCCGGCCGCGCCGCTGCTGCCGCCGGGACAGCCGCCCGAGGGCCGGGCAGAGGTGCTCCGGACCAGCCCGGTAGGGCGGTGACCCTGCCGACCGCATCCGGCAGCGGTCGGTCACCGAACGCCGTCACGAGCGGGCCACCAGGGTCAGTGAACCTTTTTCAACCTGAACCGCGCGGCGCTCGCGCACCGCGTCCGACCCTGCGTTCCCTCGGCCGTCGCTCAACCTCCGCGCCGCCAACTCCGGGCAGACCTTGAGATGGAGTACGGGCGGTAGCACCATACGGGCCCTGGTGTGGGAACCGGCGCTGGTCAGCCTTTGAACGCACCTTCCATGATCCCCTGGACCAGGCGTCGCCCGACGAAAACGAACAACACCAGCAGTGGCAGCGTGGCCAGGAATGAGCCCGACATGGCCAGACCCAGGTCGAGGTCCCGACTGTTCTGCAGGGCCTTGATGGCGATCTGCACGGTGTACCGCTCCGGGGACTTCAGCACGATGAACGGCCACAGGAAGTCGTTCCAGGCGTTGACAAACCCGAACAGTCCCAAGATGGACGCCGCCGGGCGAACCAGCGGGAAGGCGATGCGCCAGAAGATCTGCCAGGTCGTCGCGCCGTCCACCCGGGCGGCGTGCATGAGTTCGTCGTTGATGGTGCTGCCCATGTGCTGACGCATCCAGAAGATGCCGAACGCGCTCACCAGCCCGGGGACGATCAGGGCCTGCAGGGTGTCCACCCAGCCGAGCTTCGACATGATCAGATACTGTGGGATGACGGCCAGTTGGGCCGGCACGGTCATGGTCAACACGACGATGAGGAACAGCGTGTTGCGGCCCCGGAAGTGCAGCTTGGCGAAGGCGAAACCGGCCAGCGCGCACAGCACCGCCTGGCCCACGCCGATCGCGGTGGAGACGATGACGCTGTTGACGAGCGCCTGCACGAACGGCACGGTGTCGAAGACCATGTTCGCCAGGTACAGGAAGTTGCCGCCGGGCAGGACGTGCGGCGGAAGGCTGGTCGCGGTGGCCGAGTCCGTCGTGGACACCACGAACATCCAGTAGAGCGGGAAGATGCTGAGCAACACCATGACGCCGAGCACCCCGTACACCACCATCGGGACCCGGTTGACGCTGCGTCGGCGGTGCGGTGTCCGCCCGGTGGAGGATTCGGGGTTCATGGGCGCTCCGAGCGGATGCGGGTGACCAACAGGTAGTTGATCGTGGCGACGATCACGACCATGACGAACAGCGCGACGGCGACGGCGGCGCCATAGCCGAAGTGGAACCGGCCGAAGCCCTGCTCGTAGAGGAAGAGGGTGAGGGTCTGGCACTGCCGTGCCGCTCCACAGGTGAGTCCACCCACCGGATTGACCAGCAGCGGCTCGGTGAAGACCTGCAGCCCGCCGATCGTCGACGTGACGACGGTGAACACGATGATCGGTCGCAGCGCCGGAATGGTGATGTGGCGGATCTGCTGCCAACCGCTGGCGCCGTCCACAGCAGCGGCCTCGAACAGCTCGCGGGGAACCGCCTGTAGCGAGGCGAGATACAGCAGGGTGTTGTATCCGGTCCACCGCCAGGCGATCATCGCAGCGATCATGAGGTGGCTTCCCCACACCGACGCCGTGAAGTCGACGTGCTCGAAACCCAGCAATTCCAGGAACCAGTTGAGCATGCCGTAGTCCCGGTCGAAGAGCTGGGCGAAAACGATGGTCGTCGCGGCCACGGAGGTGACGTAGGGAACGAGCACCGACATCCGGAACAACGTGGCCGCCCGCAGCCGTACGTGGTTGAGCAGGTGCGCCACGCCGAGCGCGAGCAGCAACTGCGGAACCGTCGACAGCACCCAGATGCTGAACGTGTTGCGTAACGCGCCCCAGAACCGTGGGTCGTGGACGAGCTGGGAGAAGTTGTCCATCCCGACGAAGTGCCGCTCGCCGATGGGGTCCCAGTCGAACAGGGCGACGTAGAACGTGAACAGCAGCGGGAAGAGACCGAAGACGAAGAAGAGGAGGAAGAACGGCGCCACGTAGGCGTAGGGCGCCAGGCGCTCGCGTACGCCCTGCTGTATGTGGTGGTACCGACTGGGCTGTGGCGGGGAATGGCCGGCCGTGGCCGGGCTGAGCGTGGTGGTCACAGCGGTCACCTTCCCGACGTGCGGCGGTCGGATCCGCACCGCCCGCCGCGCATCAGTCGTCCGTTCAGCCCCGAAGGGCGTTCTTGACGTTGGTCAGCGCGGTGTCCCACGCGTTGGCGGGATCGACCTTGCCCTGCTCGACGCTGGTGAGGGTGTTGAGCAGCTCGCTGCCGATGGTGGCGTCGTCGGGACCGATGTAGAAGGGTTTGATGTTAAGAACGGACTGGGTGTAGATCTTGCCGATCGGTGCGTTGGAGAAGAACGGCTCGGCCCTTCCGACGAGCTGCGGATCCGTGTAGACCGACGGTGTCGTCGGCAAGTTCCCCTTCGACAGGAAGTTCGCCAGTTGGCCGGCCGGCGACTGCATCTCGGCGATGTAGTTCCAGGCCGCCTTCGGGTTCTTCGCGCGCTTGGGGATGGCCAGGTAGCTGCCACCCCAGTTGCCCGAGCCGCCGGGAATGGTGGCGATATCCCACTTGCCGGCGGTATCCGGTGCGTTGGTACGGATGGAGCCGAGCATCCACGCCGGCGCAGAGACGACCGCGAAGTCGCCCTTGCTCATGGCCGCGGTCCACCCGGTCGAGAACGAGGTCTGCTTGCCGGAGATGCCCGTCGCGAAGATTTTCAGCGTCAGATCGAATGCGGCCTTGACCTGTGGGTTCCTGTCGTACGACAGCTTGTGGTCCGCGTCGTAGTAGCGCTCTGTGCCCTGGTTGACCGCCTGGAAGAAGATGCTCGTCGGCGTGTTGTCCAGGAACGGCTTGCCGGTCGCCTGGACGTACTGCTTGCCGACCTCCGCGAACGCGTCCCAGGTCGGCCACAGCTTCGACACCTGGTCCCGGTCGGTGGGCAGACCGGCGGCCTTGAACAGGTCCGTGCGGTACGCGATCGCCATGCCGCCGACATCCGTCGGTATCCCCACGATTTCGCCGTCCCCGGTCGTCGACTGCTTCATCACCCAGTCGAGGTAGTCGCCCTTCATCTTGTCGGCGCCGAGCGTGGACAGGTCCACGAAGTTCTCCGGAGACTGCATGAACTTCGGCAGGTCGTCACCCTGGATCAGTACGAGGTCGGGCACCTTGCCACCGGCCAGTGCCGCGGTGAGTGCCTGGGCCGTCTCGGTCGTGCTGCCCACCTCGGTCAGCTTGACGTGTGTGTCCGGATGTGCCTTCGTGTAGGCCTCGACGTCGGCCTTCTGGTTGATCCCGGTGAACGACCAGAACTCGAAACCGGACGAGTCGGAGTCGCCGCCCGATCCTGCCGAACAGCCGGATACCAGGAGCACGGCTGCGGCGAAGACGGCTGCGGTGGTGATGACGCGCTTCACGCGGCCCTCCATAGGGTGTGCGGTCCGGAGTGACCGCGATGAGTCATTGGGCATCAGATATCGGCTGGCACACCGCGGCGGAGGTGCTGGCTTTGCCCACCTGCGACCTGGGTCGCCAGCCACGGCCCCATCGGCATGGCCTTCGCGGCGAAGCCGAATCGAGATATCGATCGACTGATATCGATCTCTATCATATGACGTATGAGGATACTCATCCTCACGGTCCTCGTCAACGACCTCTCGGCGGGGAGGCTGGATTCCGGCCGTGAGCTGCGACTTCAATGGTCGACTCCGCCCTGGTCGGTGCCGACGTCGTTGTGGCCCCGGCGGCCTCGGCGTGTCCGCCGTGGGGCCGTCGTCGTCACCGGCCAGCACGGGCGCGCCTCCGCGCCCATGGAGGGGGAGTGGTCGAGGAGGAGGCACACACCGCACCGGCTCAGGTCGCCGTACAGGTGATGTTCGTGGGCGGCTCGTTGACAGCGCTCGCCGAGGCGATGAACCCGAAGGTGGTGGAGCCGCCGGCGGAGAGAACGCCGTTGTAGGCACCGTTGATCACGCTCACGTCCGCTCCGCTCTGCGTGTACGAGCCGCTCCACACCTGGCTGACCACCTGTCCGTCGCGGAACGCCCAGGAGACGGTCCAACCGCGGATCGGCGACGGTCCGGCGGTTATCGTCACCTCGCCCTGGAAGCCGCCTGGCCAGGAGTTGGTCACCGCGTAGACTGCTCGGGCCGAGGAAGGCGCGGGTGAACTGGTAGCGCTCGACGTCGGGGCGACCGGGCTCGTCGGTGCCGTGGGGCTGAGGGTCGGCGATGGCTGTACCGCTGGCCGTGCCAGTCGATAACTGTGGCCGGCCCGGACGCCGAGCTGGACGGCGTCGGACTCGGGTTGCGTGGTGGTGGGCGTGCTGCCGTCGGTGACGTCGGCAACGGTGAAGCCGCCGGTGAACAGCCGGGCGCGCAACTTGACGGTGCCGTCGCGGTCGGCCCTGATGAGGAACTCATCGGCCTGCCCGCTGGCCCATGCGATGGAGACGGTGTATCCGCCGCGCCCTCGCAGACCCGACACCTGGCCGGTGGGCCAGGCAGTCGGCAGCGCGGGCAGTAGGTGGAGTTCGCCGTTGTGGCTCTGCAACAGCATTTCGGCGATGCCGGAGGTGGCGCCGAAATTGCCGTCGATCTGGAACGGCGGGTGCAGGTCAAACATGTTCGGCGCGAGTCGGTCGGTTCGGACGAGGTCGCGGATGAGCTTGTGCGCGCGTGCGCTCTCCTCCATCCGGGCCCAGTAGTTGATCTTCCACGCGAGTGACCAGCCGGTCCCGTCGTCGCCGCGCAGCTCCAGCGTGCGGCGCGCGGCCTCGTACAGCTGCGGGGTGCCACGCCTGGTGATCTGGTTGCTCGGGTGCAAGCCGTAGAGGTGGGAGATGTGCCGGTGGTACTGCTCGGTCTCGATCCAGTCGGCCAGCCATTCCTGGACGTTGCCGCGGGAGCCGACGCGCATGGGTGGCAGACGATCCTTCGCCGACCGGACCTGGCCCCGGAAGGTGCTGTCCACGTTGAGCACCTCGCTGGCCCGGGCGCAGCCCTCGAACAGGTCGCGGAGGATCTGACTGTCCATGGTGGGGCCCGCACACACGCTGACGTTGGCGTGGTGCGGAAGCTCCGGAGAGTTCGACGGGTTGGTCACGAGGTAGCCGAGCGTCGGATGCGTGACGAGGGTGTCGAGGAAGAACTGGGCGGCACCCTTCATGGCCGGATAGTTGGACCGGAGGAACTCGACGTCGCCGGTGAAGAGGTAGTGCTCCCAGATCAGCGTGGCCAGCCACGCGCCGCCGGTCTGCCACATGCCCCACAGCGCGCCGTCCACGACCGACGAGCCCCGCCAGCCGTCGGTGTTGTGGTGCGCGACCCATCCGCCGGCGCCGTACTGCACCTGGGCGGTGCGGGCACCGGTGACAGCCAGCTCCCGCACCATGTCGAAGACCGGCAGGAGACACTCGGCGAGATTGGTCGTGTCGGCGGGCCAGTAGTTCATCGGCAGGTTGGCGTTGATCGTGTATTTCGAGTCCCAGGGCGGCGCCATCTGATCGTTCCAGATGCCCTGAAGGTTGGCCGGCTGGGTGCCTGGCCGCGAGGAGGAGATCAGCAGGTAGCGACCGAACTGGAACAGCAGCGCGGAGAACTGTGGGTCGTTCACGCCGGCGTGTTGCGCGATTCGCACGTCGGTCGGCTGATCGGCCGCCGACGTTCGGCCCAGGTTGATCGTGACCCGGTCGAAGAGCGACCGGTAGTCGGCAAGGTGCCGGCTACGCAGTTGGTCGATGCTGACGTTTCGGGCGGCGCCGAGGCGGGTGCGCGCAATGCCCTGGTAGTCGCCGTTGACGGTGCGGTGGTCGACGTAGCTGGAGCCGATCGAGACAAGCAGCGTGACACCGGTAGCACCGGACACCCGCAGCGTTCCGCCGGAACTGCTGACCGTGCCACCGCTGGCGGTGGCGGTGGCCAGGGCGAGGAAGCGGACGGATCCGTTGATGCCCTCCATGTTTCCGGAGATGCCGTCGATGGCGATCGTCGTGGCGTCCGGGCTGGAAACTGTCGTACGTTGTGGGCTGTCGAACGTTGCGCTGAAGGTGATCGAGTTCGCGCGGTCGGCGGTCAGGCGGATCACGATCACCTGGTCCGGTGCGCTGGCGAACACCTCACGCTGGTACCGCACGCCGTTCAGCACGTACGTCACCGAAACTGTGGCGGTGGTGAGGTCGAGTGTCCGGTTGTACTGCGACACCGTGCCGGAGGTGAAGCCGAGGCGGAGGTTGCCGACGGGCTGATATGCCAGTTGCCCCGCGGGTCGGCCGAGCATTGCCTGGTCGACCAGCGTCTGCGCCTGGCCCCACTGGTCCGCGAAGACCAGTCGCCGGATCTCCGCCAGCGACGCCGCCCCCCGGGGGTTGGCCGAGTCGTACGGTCCACCGGCCCAGACGGTGTCCTCGTTGAGTTGCAACCGTTCGGCATCGACGTTCCCGAACACCATGGCACCGAGTCGGCCGTTACCGATCGGCAACGCCCGCAGCCAGTCGGTGCCGGCGGGCTCGTCGTACCAGAGCGCCAGGTCGTTGGCGGCCAGCACCTGCGGCGGTGCCGCCGACTTGGCTCGGGCGACGGCGGTCCACCCCGCCGGCAGCATTGCGACTCCCGCCCCGGCCGCCCCGACCGTGAGAAGTTTCCTACGTGTCACTTCAGACATCACGAACTCTCCCGACAGGGTGCGTTGACTAGAGGGCTGGTGCGGGTCAGAGGGCAGGGTCGATGTGCCGCCCCAGTTCGCGACCCGGGCCACGGTGCGGCCGAACCCGACGCTGGCGAAGCGTGGATCCACTGGGCGGGCTCGGCATTGGGCCGAGCCCGCCCGCTCTTGTGTCGTCCGGTCCTGGTTGCGAGCGTTGACATCGCTCATCTGATTTGGTGTGTGTCGTTGTGTGGATGTGTTAGGGACGTCGGAGTTGGGCTTGTGTCATGGGGTTAGCGTTGCAGTGTCAGTAGGCCTGGTCGGTAGGGTAGGAGGCCGTAGTCGCCGCCGGAGTTGGGGGAGCGTCCCTGGTAGAGCAGTTGGAGGTTGCATGGGTCGATGGTCATGGTCTGGTCGGCGTTGTTGCGGATCAGTTCGCCGTGGCTGATGTCGTTGGTCCAGGTGGCGCCGCTGTTGGCTTTGCCGGCGAAGGGGTTGTTCTCGGTTGTGGCTTGTGGGGTCCAGGAGCCGGCGAGGTTGGTGGCTGTGAACGAGCGGAAGTAGCGGCCTTGTGCGCCGATGGCTTCGACGAGCATGAGGTATCGGTTCTGGCCGTGGAGTTTGTAGACCTGGACCCCTTCGAACAGGTTGTTCGTCGAGTCGGTCATGATTGTTGTGTAGTTTGAGCCGAAGCTGCCCGGGAAATTGCCGATGGGCATGCTGGCCCGGTAGATTCTGCCGTTGTCTCCGGCGAAGAAGAGGTACATGTTCGTGTTGTCGCCGATGAGTGTCTGGTCGATGGGTCCGGTGCCGGAGCCGGAGATGGTTCCGGAGAAGAGCGTCTGTGGTGATGACCATCCGTTCGGGTTGGTGGGGTCGCTTGAGGTGCGGTAGGAGAAGGCGGGTCCGCCCCATTGGTAGGCGAGTATCCAGGTGTTGCGTGGGGCGAAGTAGAGGAGTGTCGGTGCGACGGTGGACGACGACATCGCGTTCTGGCTGGCTGAGCCCATGTCGGACCAGTTTGTGAAGAGGCCGAAGTTCATCGAGCCCCAGGTTGTTCCGGTGTCGTGTGTCGTGGCGTAGACGAGGTGCCTGCCGTTGTAGGGGGCGTGGGTGAAGTCTTTCAGTGAGACCCATCCCGACCTTGGTTGCGCCAGCGGGCCGGTCGATGTCCAGCGGTACGTGGAGGGGAGATCGCAGGTACCGGTCGGTGGCGGTGTCGTTGGTGGTGTGGTCGGGGTGGTGCCGCTGTCGACGCGGACGAGTTGCCACTGCTGGTTGTTGCCGTTCCAGTCGTCGTACTGGACGATGTTTCCGCCGTCGGTGGTCGAGGCGCCTTGTACCTCTACCACCTTGTTGCTGTTCCGGTTGATCAGCCGGATGTAGCCGCCGTCGGAGTCGGCCAACCGGAACTGCTGGTTGGTTCCGTTGCCGTCGGCCCACTGCACGATGCTGGCACCGTTGGCGGTGGAGAAGTTGTAGACGTCCAACACCTTGCCGGACAGTCGTGACCGCAGCCGGTAGTAGCCGCCGCCCGAGTCGACGAACTGCCACTGCTGCTGGTTGCCGTTGTTCCGCGCCCACTGCACGATCCGCGCACCGTCATTCGTGGCCAGGTTGTACACGTCCAACGCCTTGCCACTGTTGCGGTTGACCAACACGTACCACGCGCTCGTGTCGACCGTCGCCGCCGACGCCGGTGCCGGACCGAACGCGACCGCAGCGGTAGCGACGAGGGCGACCACCACGGTGACGACGAGCGCGTACCGCCCGCGACGTCGCGGGATGCGGGCCGAATTCTGGCGGGCCGGTCCTGAAGCCGGCGTGACTGGTGGCGCCTGCGCCACTGCATCCATAGTCTTTCTCCTTTGCCCGAACCACCCGAGGCGCCGTGCGCCACGCGTGGAGTGGTGGCGATCCGCGCTTCCCGGGACGACACAGTAGAAGCGCGGGAGTGGCCGGCGACGCCGTCCGGCACTCCGGCGCGACGGCGTGGACGGATGGATTGCCCGGCCATGTCGTCCCCAACGCGCTAATGCTCTGATCTGTCCTCCCGGGGGTACGGAACCGAAGGTGTTACCGCTAACATGACCGGCCGCATCGCCTCACGGGCATCAAGTGAGACACGGGGAAGCCGCTCAGGCGGATGTACGGCATATTGCCAGAACATTTCGAGGTATTCAAGGGGCGGGCATCAATGTGTGAACCCGTATGGGCGCCGGAGCGACCGATGGGGACGCACCTGGGACAACCCGACGCGTACAGCGGCGACAGATAACACTTTTCGTCGAAGAGAATCGGATCGGATGCCCAATGAATCTAACAGCGAAATTCTGTTATCGACGCCGGTGCAGCGCAGTCGCGACGCTGCACGCGGTGCGCCACACCGGGTGATCCAGGTTCGGGCAACGCGATCGCGCCGGCAGCCCGATCTCGGTGCAGTACCCGGGCGAACCCGGCCACCACCGGCCCCAGCGCCGGTACGTGCGCCAGCGCGAGCGCCCGGGCGAACCGGCTTGTCCAGTGATCGTCGTGCATCGCCCAGCTCAATACCCGAAGATCATCTTATATGCCACCTCCGGTAGGAATTGACCGGCGGTGGATCCGGCTCCGACCCCGCAATTGCCGTCGGACTCTCCCGGTGTCTTGAGCCACAGCAGCATCTCGGCACCGCCTCCGGTCTGGGTCGGTGTGCCGATCCTGCGGCCGGCCGGGTTGCACCACTCACCGTTGGAGCCGTTGCCGTTGCGGCTGGTGTCGATCACGTAGGGCTTGGTGTATCCGAAGTCGTTACGCAGCGTGGAGGCAACCGCGTTGCCGTAGTTGGTGTTCTCGCCGGTGGTGAAGTAGTTGGATACGTTGAGGGCGAAGCCGTGGGCGTTGGCGACGCCGGCCATGTTGAGGCGTTGCGCCATCGTCCGAGCGTCGACCCAGCCAGGATTGCCGGCGTCGAGGTAGGCCCATGTGTTGGGCGCGTTGGATCGGAACTGGTTGGCGGCGCGGGCGAGCATGCCGACGCGGTCGTTGATCTGCGGCTGGGTCATGCAGTTGAAGTCACCCAGTGAGTCTGGTTCGAGGACCACGACAGCGGGCCGGTTGCCGATCGCGCTGGCAAAGGCTGCGATCCATGCGTCGTAGGCGGCGACACTTCCGGCACCACCACCGGAGTGTCCGCCGCAGGCGTCTCTGCCAGGGAGGTTGTAGGCCACGAGCAGGGGGAGTTTGTCGACGGCGTCCGCAGCCGCGACGTAGTTGCCGACCGCAGCGGTGATGTCGCCACTCCAGTTGCCGAACCAGGAGGCCATCGGCTTTTGGGCGATCTCGGTTCTGATCGCGTTGGCGCGCCCGTCGCCAGGGTTGGCGGCGACCCATGACGCGGGGCTGGATTGGGGATTGACGTAGAAGCCGCTGGTCTGGCTGATCGGATCGGCGTAGGCGGCCGACGAGCCGAACAGGATCGTCGGAACCGCCACTGCCAGCGCGGCTGCAAGCGCGAGCAGCGGCCGGGCGGGTCGTTTCATTGCGAGCCTCCTAGAGCGTTGAAAGTGCATCGACATGAACTGGTGCTGAGTGCCTGGACCCGCGGTTGCTCCAACCTCGGACCGCCAACGACGGTGACGCGGTGGTCAGAACACGCTCGCCTCGTCCGCTGCCTACCGCGTCGCCGTCAGGCAACCGGCGCGGGGAAGGGTTCTGAGTGGACGTCCGGGTCCCGAAGCTGACGGATCGACCTCCAGCTGTCTGGTCACCGCGTTGCGGTCGGTGCGCTGTGACGTCCCGCGTCGAGGCGCTCGTGAACTCCTACGGACCTGAGGTTTGAGGCAGACTGGAAGCGCTTCCAGTCTGCTTCTATCCAGTGACGTCAATCTCATGTTGGGCATGTGACGAGCAAAAGTCAAGGTTGCTCGCCGGACCCCGGGTCTGCCGCACGGTCCTGGCGCCGGCGATACTGGAACCGCTTCCAGGCTGTGGCACTGGTTCACGCCGGCAGTGTCGGACTCGGGCGGTGCGACGGCGCGCGAGCGCGGACCAACGTTCGTGCATGCGCCCATCGCGCGCCGAGGAGCTACGGGAAGGATCTACCAGCTTCCGGCTACTCGAAGATGCCGATGGCCCTGGCGGCGCATCGCCTGTTGGCGGTCGTACCTGGCGTGACCGTGTCGACCTTGGTCGTCGGAGGCCGATACCATTTACCGGCGACGTCAGCACGGTCGGTAGCCGGGTTGGCATCGATCGAGCCACGCCGGGTCCCCCGTCGCCGGCCTGTCCCCGACGTTAGGCAGGAAGGACGCGGCATCAAGATGGAAACAGGCACAACTCGGCGCCAGCCCACGCTCGACGAGGTGGCCGCGCGCGCCGGTGTGTCACGCTCTGCCGCGTCTCGGGTCCTCAACAAGGCGCCGCACGTCAGTCGCGCCACGCGCGACGCCGTCGAGAGGGCCATCAAGGAGTTGGGGTACCTGCCCAACCGCACCGCTCGTGCCCTGGCCACCCAGCAGACCGGAGTCGTCGCCCTCGCCATCTCCCACGACGATCCTGAGTTGTTCGCTGATCCGTTCTTCGGTCAGATCATTGTCGGTGTCTCCTCGGCGCTGGAGGACACCGACTTGCACCTGCTGTTGTGTCTGGCCAGTTCCGGTCGGGGCCGGTCCCGGCTCACGAACCTGCTGAACACGCGGGGCGTCGACGGCATCATGTTGATGGCGCTACGCGGCGACGACCCGCTGACCCACATTGTGCGCCGAGCCGGCCTGCCGGCCGTGTACGGCGGTCGGCCATTGCATTTCAAGCCGCAGTGGTACGTCGACTCCGACAACCTCGGTGGGGCGCGGCTGGCTACCGAGCATCTCATCAGCCTCGGCCGAACCCGTATTGTCGCCATTACGGGCGAGATGAGCACTGAGGTCGGCGCAGCCCGCTACCGCGGTTATCGTGAGGCGATGATCATGGCGGGTCTGACTCCGTACGGCATGGCGGAAGGTGACTTCACCGAGGCCAGCGGTGCCGTGGCGATGAGAACGCTGCTCGACGACCACCCGGATCTTAATGCCGTGTTCGCTGCCAGCGACAACATGGCGGCCGGAGCCCTGCGCGTGCTGAGCGAGGCCGGTCGGTCCGTACCGGCGGACGTAGCGGTCGTGGGCTTCGACGATCTAGGAATAGCCGAACGAACCGACCCGCCATTGACCACGGTTCATCAATCGGTTCAGTCCCTCGGAAAGGAAATGACCCGAGTGCTCATCGACTTGATCGCGGGCCGGGAAGCCGCCTCCCTTATCCTTCCTACCAGATTGGTGCTGCGCGGCTCCGCATGATCGGGTTACCGCATCCATCATCGGGACCGAAGCTTGGGGCACGAGTTCGGGAGGTACGCCGCCGACTTGCCCGGGACGGTCCGCCGTGGACGCGACCTCACGAGCGTGACTTCGAGACGGTCACGATGCCGGAGCGGGAGTGTGATCTGCTTCGAGATCTGTTGATCTCTGAGCAGGTCGAGACGGTTGTCGAGGTCGGGCTTGCATACGCCAGTTCTGCCCTCGCAGTCGGGGAGGCGCTGGTCGCAGTCGACCCGCCGCGCCCCCGCCACGTCATCATCGATCCCTTTCAGGACCACGCGTACTCCAACGTCGGCTGGGATCTACTGCACGCTGCGGGACTGGACTCGATCGCCAGGCTCGTGCGTACGTGGTCCTCCATCGCGCTCCCCGAACTTGTCAGCGAGGGTCTCGTCGCCGACGCGGCGTTCGTGGACGGTAGTCACCGCTATCACGAGGTCTTCGTGGACCTCTACTTCCTGCGCAAGATCGTCCGGCCGGGCGGACTGATCGTGGTGGACGACGATTGGACACCCTCGGTGCGCACCGCGGTGCGGTACTACGAGCAGAACCTGGGCTGGACGGCGATTCCCGAGGCCTTCAGCGGCGGAACCCTGCGGAACATCGGCGACGACCCCAGAGCCGAGGCGGTGCCCCGCTGCCGCGCTCTCCGGCTTCCCGACTCCTTGGTCGAGCCGCCGTTCGAGCAGTTCCACCCGTACTGACCCGCCACGAGATTTGCCGAATTCGCCAGGTTGACCCGGACGACAGGCTGCCGGTTCGTTCACTTCAACGTGGTCTTCGCACCGGCAGCGGCCTGATCGCAGCGGTACAAGTTCGGCCGGTCCGGGACGGGCAGTCGACACCCGTCCCGGACCGGGTCAGGTCAGGTCAGGACGCGGTACAGGTGGGGGTGATCCCGGTGGCGGTCCCCGTACCCTGGAACCCGAATTCGGCGGACTGCCCGGCGGCGATCCGGCCGTTGTAGCTCACGTTGGTGAACCGCACAGCGCCGCTGGTGCCGCTGGCAGTGCTGTTCCACGAGTTCGACACGGTGGCGCCGCTGGGCAGGGTCAGCCCGACGGACCAGCCGTTGATCGGCGCGGAGCCGGCGGTGACCCGGACCGTGGCGACGAATCCACCGTTCCACGAGTTCAGCGACATTGACGCCGTGCAGCCGGCGGGCGGCTGCGGCGAGCTGGGCGACCCGGACGGTGACACCGGAGGGACCGAGGGCGACACCGGCGGGCTGGACGGCGAGGTGGGCGGGGTGGACGGCGAGACGTTCCGACCCTTGTTCAACTCGTCGAGCACGGCGGTGTACGCGGCCTTCCGCTGGTAGCTGCCGTTGCTGCCGGTGAACAGCAGCCCGCGCTCGGAGGCGCGCCACGACTCACTGTCGGAGATGCCCCAGACCGTGATGCCGGTGCACTGGGCGACGTTCAGGCAGGCACGGACCACCTTGCGGTAGTTGTCCGCCTGGCCCTGTCCGATGTCGTTGTTGCTCAGGTCGTCGTCGATGTCGAGTTCGGTGATGTGCACCTCGACGCCCAGGTCGGCGAACCGCTGAATGTTGGCCTGCAGATCGTCGGTGATGATGCTGTTCGGGTTGTCGTTGAAGTGTGCCTGGAAGCCGACGCAGTCGATGTACTGCCGGTAGGTCCTGACGATGTCGTACATCGCGTTGGCCTTGCGGTTGACGGTGCCGCCCTGGACCGTCAGGCCCTCGATGTCGTAATCGTTGATGCAGAGCTTGGTGCTCAGGTTGTTCTGCTGCACGACCTGCTTGGCCCGGATGAACGAGTCCCGGATGACGTCGGTGTCGGTCGCGTCGAAGAAGTCACCGTCACCGTTCGCGTCCCGGTTCAGGGTGTGCGGCCACTGGGTGCGGCGCGTGCCGGTGTTGTTGTCGGCCAACGGCTCGTTGACCACGTCCCAGTACGCGATCCTGTTGCCCCAGCGGGTCAACGCGTTGCCGATGAAGGTGTTCAGCGTCGCCTGGCTGGCGCCCTGCAGCGAGCCTGCCTGCGAGTGCCACACCATGGTGTGGCCGCGGACCGACATGTTGTTGGACTGCGCGTAGTTCACCAGCGTGTCCGCGTTGCCGGTGTTCTGCAGGGCTCCGCTGGACGTGGCGATCGTCGACGGCTTCATGTCGTTCTCTGGGGTGAGCTGGTTGAATTCCTGGTTGACGATCGAGCTGAGCCGGCCGGGTGAGGCGGCGACGCCGAAGAAGAGGCCAGCCTTGGCGGCCGCGGCCCGCAGCGTCGTCTCGGCCGCGACGGCCGGCGTGTTCGACTGAACGATCACCGCGCCGCCGACCAGAAGTAGTGCCGCCGCCGGCAGCAGAGCAATTCTCGTTCGTTTCTTACGCTGGCTCGGGTTGCTGCTCACGAGGCATCTCCTTACAGGTCGGCATCAAGTGATTGACATTCATGCCGAAGCCCGGCAGGTGCCGGACCGGCGGGGTGTTCAGTGAACCCTTATCAACCTCCCCGTGCGGTCCGGCGGACACGGTGCGTGAGCGCCGCGCGGTCCAGGTTGAAAAAGGTCCAGTGGCAGGCGGCGCCGTCGAGGCTGAACCCGGTTGGCGCGGCGCTGTCGCCGGTGTGGCTGGCCTGCGGCTGACCCTGGTTGCTTGTCATGGTCGAACCATGTGGTGAGTCCTGGGATCAACCCGAGCTACATGGGTAGACGCCTGTCGATGAGCAAGTATCGATACGGATCCGCGATGATGTCAACACCCTTCCGGAAATCTTCCGGAAACGGAGACGCTGCTCGCCGTGTACTGCGCCGAACTGGTCGCACCGGCTGTGCACTGGGGGCCGGTACGCGCTGGTGGTCATGGAGGTGACTACCCGGCGGGTCCATCTACTCGGCGTCACCGCCCACCCGACCGGGGCAGGGGCGACCCAGTAAGCCCGCAACTTCGCTGTGGTGCGCCGAGGTGGCGCGGCGGCGGGCCGCCTCGGGGATGCTGGCGTTCTTCTTCCGTCGGCGCGCCGACCGCCGGGAACGGCGTCTCGCCACGACCTTTCAGCAGCGCAGCGTAGCGCAGTGCCGTGCTGGACACGTACTCCCTCTGATCAGGTAGCTCGGCACGCGGCCGCGGCGGACGGGAGGCCCTGACCACCGGGACGCTGCTCCACTTTGGAGGCTCTGGCCGGTCAGATCTGCGTCGCCGGGCAGCTGGCCGCGGCCGGCACGGTACGGAGCGCGAGGACCGGGCCGTCAGCAAAGCGACCCACGCAGACGTCCACGTCGGTAGATCTCGGAGCCCCGATGCGGAGCGACATCGTTGAATGGCGCGGCCCATGGGCCGTGCCCCGACCTCGATCGTAGGTAGTTGACGGCAATCAATGGCACTGCTGCCCAGATTTTGCTTCATCCCTCTAGGCGCGACTTTCCGGAATGTGTAAGGTGAGCGCACCGCCGGGCAGGCCGATGTTCCGGCCGGCGGCGCGCATGTCTCGGGGCAAGTCGGGGGAAAGGCCGCCGCGCACCGGGGCAACTTTCCGATGACTGCGCGACAGAGGCGGGCTGCGACCCCCCGTTCGGGCGATCTGTCCTCGTGAGCGGTTCGCAGGTGTCAACAGGGGAGGCGGCAGGCCTTCCGGCCCCTTCGGCGTGCAGCGGTGAGGGGATAGGAAGGAGACGAGTGGCCATGGAGGACAACCCGTTGTGGTCCCGGCGCGGCTTTCTGGGGATGGGGGTGGGGGTGCTCGGCGCGGCCGGTCTGGCCGCGTGCGGGGGCGACTCGGAGTCGCCCCCGAGAGCGCAGGCGGAGGTTCCGAAGGAGTTGCTCGACGCCGCGGCGTCGTTGAAGGGCTCTTCGATGGGGATGCTGTCGCAGAAGCTGTACTCGACGGCGGCGAACGAAGTGCTCGACAGCTCGATCAAGAAATTCGCCGACACCACCGGGACGAAGATCGAGAACAGTCTGGTCCAGGCCGACGCCGGTGATGTGGTGGCCAAGATCGACGCAGAGGTCAAGGGCGGCGTGGCGCGTGACCTGGCGTTCATGACCGACTCGCGGTTCGTCGCGCAGTTCCAGGCGCTGGGCGACCTGGAGGAGGTGACGGACATCGTCGAGGCGCTGACGGCCAAGTACGGCGAGCCCTGCGCGGAGGCCAAGCACTTCTGCGTCTTCGACGGCAAGTGGTTCGCGATCCCGTACCACTTCATCGGGATCGGGTCGTTCCTGCGCAAGGACTGGATGCAGGACAAGGGCATCGCCCCCAAGGACGTCTACAGCTGGGAGGAGCTGCGGGACCTGTGCCTGGCGATCTCGGATCCGACCAAGCGCCGGTTCGGCTGGGGCATGACCGTCAATCGGTCCGGTGACGGCAACGGCATGATCGAGGCACTGATCAACTCCTATGGCGGGGCGATCGCCTCCAACGACGGCCGGAAGGTCACGTTCGACTCGCCCGAGACGGTGCAGGCGGTGACCTTCCTGGGGGACATCTACACCAACTCCAAGTACAGGCCGATGCTGCCGCCGGGGGTGGCCAGCTGGACCGACACCAGCAACAACGAGAACTGGCTCGCCGGGATCTCCGGCTACACCCGCAACAGCTTCAGCGTCTACGCGGACTCCAAGACCAAGAAGAACCCGGTCTACGGCAACACCCACGTCTTCTCCGACTGCATCGGGCCGGCGACCGACAAGTCCCTGCTGTTCGGGCAGTCCCAGGGTTTCGTCGTCTTCAAGGGCGCCAAGAACGCCGCGCTCGCCAAGCTGCTGGCGCAGTACCTGGTCAGTGCGCCGGCGCTGGTCGGGGTGGCCAAGGAGGCGCCCGGCCTGGCGATGCCCGCCTGGGAGAAGGTCTGGGACGCCGACCCGTTCTTCACCAGCGGCGACCCGGCGTTTCCCATGCTGCGCAACATGTCCCAGCAGCCGCTGCCGCTGCCCACCAAGAACGGCCTGACCTTCCCACAGAAGGCCAGCGCCGGCCAGCAGGCCGTCGTAGCGGCCTACGTCCTCACCGACATGATGCAGCAGGTCATCCAGGGAACGGCGCCCGCCCAGGCCGTGACGGCCGCGCACGCGAAAATGGTGCGGATCTTCGCCCAGCAGGGGCTGCCGCAGTGAGGTCGGCTCGTCCAGCGCCGGCCCCGGTGACGAGGGCATCCTCGCCGCCGGGGCCGGGCTCCCTCACGGCGACCCAGCGGCGGCTGGGTCGTGACTGGCGGCTGGCGACACTGTTTCTGGCGCCTACGGCCGTGCTGGTCGGGGTGCTCGTGCTCGTGCCGATCGCCCGGTCGATCGTCACCAGCACCACGGAACGACACGGCCCGGACAGTGTGTTCGTCGGCCTGGGCAACTACCTCGCCCTTGCCGGTGACGAGCAGTTCCACACGGGCGTGGTGAACTCCTTCGTCTTCACCGCCTACGCCGAGGTGTTCAAGGTGGTGCTGGGGCTGGCCGCGGCCCTGCTGCTGCACCATCGGCGTCGTGGGCGGGCCCTGCTGACCGGGCTGCTCCTGGTGCCGTGGGTGGTGCCGACGGTGGTGACGGCGTTCAGCTGGCGCTCCCTGCTCGACCCGATCTTCGGCAGTGTCAACACGCTGCTCACCGCCTCCGGGATCGGGCCGCTGCTGGCCTCCGCGCATCTGGTCGACAGCTGGCCCGCGGGCTGGCTGTCCGACGCCTCGCTGGCCATGCCCTCCGTGATCCTCGTCAACGTGTGGAAGGGCGTGCCGTTCTTCACCGTCTGTTTCCTCGCGGGGTTGAAGGCGATCCCGGCGGAGGAGTACGAGGCGGCGACCATCGACGGCGCCTCGTCGTGGCAGCGGTTCGTCCACGTGACGCTGCCCGGACTGCGCCACGTGATCACCGTGACGGTGACCCTGTCGTCCATCTGGACGTTCAACAACTTCGACCTCATCTGGTTGCTGACGCAGGGCGGCCCGGGCGACGTGACCGCGCCGTACGTGCTCGTCGCCTATTCGAAGGCGATCCTGCAGCTACAGTACGGCGCGGGGGCGGCGGTCACGCTCGTCATGCTGCCGATCATCGGCGGGCTGGTATTCGTCCTGGTCCGGTTGTTGCGCCAGGACACCGGTACCAGGCCAACCCGGTATACCCGGACGGCGCGGTGGGCCGGGACGGCGCGGAAGGCGCTGCCGTGGGTCGTCACCGCGGCGGTCGCCGGTCTGCTGCTCTGGGCGTCGCCGCAGATCTTCTGGAAGGCGGCGGTGGTCCTCGGGGTGATCCTGCTGATCGCGGCTGGGGTCGGTCGGGTGGCCTCGGCTTTCCAGGCCCGGGGAGGTCGCCGTGCGTCGTCCCTCGTGTCGGGCCTGGGTTCCGGTGTCGCGCTGACCGGCCTGCTCGCCTTCGTGCTCGGCCCGATGTACTGGATCGCCGTGACGGCCTTCAAGTCCGAGGGGCAGGTCGTCATGCGGGAACACGACCTGTGGCCGACGCCGTGGACGCTGGATCAGTTCGGCGCACTGTTCACCAACCAGCCGTTCGGCCGCTGGTACCTCAACACCGTGCTGGTGTCCGCCGCGTCCACCGTGGTGGCGCTGTTCTGCGCCGTCCTGGCCGGCTACGCGCTGGCCCGGCTGCGGTTCCGCGGGGCGCAGGGTTTCACCGTCACGGTGCTGATCACCTACGTGATGCCGGGCGCGCTGCTGTTCATCCCGCTGTACCAGCTGCTCATCGGGGTGCGGCTCACCGACTCGTTGTGGTCGCTGGTGGTGACGTACCCGACCTTCACCCTTCCGTTCGCCACCTGGCTGCTGGCGGGGTACTTCTCGTCGATCCCCGTCGAGCTGGAGGAGGCCGCGCTGGTCGACGGCTGCACCCGCCTCCAGGCGTTCCGCCGGGTGGTGCTGCCGCTCGCCAAGCCGGGACTGCTGGCGGTCATGCTGTTCACCCTGACCAATGCCTGGAACGAGTTCCTCTTCGCCTTCGTTTTCATCACGAAGGACGAGTACAAGACGCTCCCGGTGGGAATGCAGTCGATGATTACCGGGGACGTCGTGCCGCAGGGGCAGCTCGCCGCGGCGTCGCTGCTCGTCAGCATCCCCGTGGTGGTCATGTACGCCTTCGGGCAGCGCTTCCTGACCGAGGGGCTCACCGCGGGCGCGGTGAAGGGCTGACCTGGGAATCCAGCACGCCGTCGAGCGACATGAATCCCGCATGGACCAGATCACGTTGGCGGTTCCGTCGGCGGACGCCTACGCCCGGTGCGCCTTGCGGCTCGGCGGACCAGTCACGTAGGGGGCCGAGGCCGGCGGCTTGCAGGGTGAAGCGTGGGTGGGGTCGTCGGGGTCACTGCCGGTGAGGTGGCGGACCTCGGCTCGGTAGCTGCCAGCTCGGTGCGGCCGTCACCCCCGCCCGTCACATGAAGGCTTGCTCGCTCAGTAGTCAGTGCTACTATCTACTGGTAGCTAGTGCTGCTGAGTAGTGCGGTAGGTGGTCGATGGGCAGGCAGATGACGGAGATGCTGAAGGGCGCGTTGGAGGGGCATCGTTCTCGCGGTCCTGGCCATGTCGCCCGGGTATGGCGACGAGATCGGCGTGGCTGCGGGGGCAGGGCTTCCCCGAAATCGCCGAGGGCAGCGTCCACGCCCTGCTGGTCAGGGTCGAGCAGAAGCGCCTCGGCGATGTGGAAAAGGGTCCGTCCCGTCGACTTCATCGAAACGTTCGTCCGCAACTGCCCCAGGGATCAGTGGATCGTCCGGGAGCGGGAACGGCTGACCAGAGCGATCGACCGCGCCGCTGAAGAAGGAACCGGAAGAGAAGAGAGGAAATCTGATGACGGCACAGCATGTCCCGGCGATCCACGTGAAGGGTCTGGAGAAGTCGTACAAGCAGCTGCACGTGCTGCGAGGCGTGGATTTCGACGTGGCGCGGGGCAGCATCTTCGCCCTGCTCGGCTCGAACGGGGCGGGCAAGACCACCGTGGTGCGGATCCTGTCCACGCTGCTCAAGTTGGACGCGGGGGCGGCTAGCGTCAACGGTTTCGATGTCGCCACCCAGGCGGCGCGGGTGCGGGAGTCCATCAGCCTCACCGGGCAGTTCGCGGCCGTCGACGAGATCCTCACCGGGAGGGAGAACCTGGTGCTGGTCGCCCGGCTGCGGCACCTGAAGAACCCGGGCATCATCGCGGATGACCTGCTGGAGCGGTTCTCGCTGACCGACGCGGGTGCGCGGAAGGTGTCGACGTACTCCGGAGGCATGCGCCGCCGGCTCGACATCGCGATGAGCCTCATCGGAAATCCACCGGTCATCTTCCTCGACGAGCCGACAACCGGACTCGACCCCCAGGCACGCATCGAGGTGTGGCAGGCCGTCAAAAAGCTCGCCTACCAGGGCACGACGGTGCTGCTCACGACGCAGTATCTGGACGAGGCCGAACAACTCGCCGACCGGATCGCGATCCTCCACGAGGGCCGGATCATCGTGAACGGCACCCTCACCGAACTCAAGCAGTTGCTCCCACCGGCCAAGGTCGAATACGTCGAGAAGCAGCCGAGCCTCGAGGACGTCTTCTTCGCCATCGTCGGTACCGGCAAGGACGGCGCCGCCAACGCCCGCAGCGTCGGCGCGGACAAGTAGAGGAAGAACGATGACCAAGCACTTCTTTGGCGACACCACCGTCCTGCTGGGACGATCCCTGACACACGTCACCCGCAGCGTCGACACCATCATCACCACCGCGATCACGCCGATCGCCATGATGCTGCTCTTCGTTTTCGTGCTCGGCGGTGCGATCGACACCGGGTCGGACTCGTACGTGAACTACCTGCTGCCCGGCATCCTGCTCATCACGATCGCCTCAGGCATCGCCTACACCGCGTTCCGACTCTTCCTGGACATGAAGGGCGGCATCTTCGAGCGCTTCCAGTCCATGCCGATCGCCCGGTCGTCCGTGCTGTGGGCGCACGTGCTGACCTCGCTGGTCGCCAACCTGATCTCACTCGTGGTCGTCGTCGGCGTCGCCCTGCTCATGGGCTTCCGCTCCGGAGCGGGAGTACTGGCCTGGCTCGCCGTCGCCGGCATCCTCATCCTGTTCACCCTCGCGCTGACCTGGCTCGCCGTCATCCCCGGCCTCACCGCCAAGAGCGTGGACGGCGCGAGCGGTTTCTCCTACCCGCTCATCTTCCTGCCGTTCATCAGCTCGGCCTTCGTACCCACCGACACCATGCCCGGCCCGGTACGCGCCTTCGCCGAACACCAGCCGGTGACGGCCATCGTCGACACGATTCGCGACCTGTTCACACAACAGCCGGTCGGTAGCGACATCTGGACCGCCCTCGCCTGGTGCGTCGGCATCCTCATCGTCACCTACGTCTTCGCCATGGCCATCTACCGCCGCCAAATCTCCTGACAGCACCGTGATTGATCCGGCCGGGCGCCAGGTCCCCCGGATAGGCTGCGCTGACCGGCTCCCTCCCGGCCGCTTGCAGAACGGCCCAGCTCCTCGCTGAACGTCAACCCCAAGGCGGCCACTGCGGCGTCCTGGTCGGCTCGCAGAGCCGTCCCGGCCTGACGGTGGCCGCCCGCTTGCCACGGACACACCGCACACCTGCAGTGACGGCAGTCCACGTCGCCGCGATGCTGGCCCGGATCGCGCCGCAGTTGCAGCCGCGCCACGCCTCCTCTTCCAACGGCCGGCCGCGCGGACCCTACTACGCCGGCACAAGGTCTTCCAACTGTGGCACCTGCGGCAGTGAGTGGGACGAGGGGCGGGTCTGACAATTGCCGGGGCCAGGCGACGGCGTCAAGGACGACCGGGGAGCGGTAGGTGTCGCGCGCTTGGCGCTTGCTGGGCTTCGTGCACTACTCTGTGATACCGTATAGCGGTACTCGGCGGTACTGAGTACCGCGAGACCGAAGAGGACCCAGGATGGACAACCTGACGGAGATGCTGAAGGGCACGCTTGAGGGCTGCGTGCTTGAAATCATCGGCAGCGAGGAGACCTACGGCTACGCCATCACGCGTCGGCTGAACGAACTCGGCTTCGCGGACGTCGTCGAGGGGACGGTTTACGCCATCCTGCTGCGACTGGAGAAGAACGGGCTCGTCCAAGTGACGAAACGGCCGTCCGGGCTGGGCCCGCCGCGCAAGTTCTATGCGCTCAACGACGCGGGGCGCGAAGAACTCGCGACGTTCTGGGTGAAATGGGAGTACATCACAACACGGATCGACAAGCTCAAGGAGGGCGGGAGATGAACTTCTGGGAGACCATCACGGGCAGCGATCTCACCAGGGAATGGAAGGCGTTCGAGGCCCGGGCCGAGGCATTGCCGGCCGACTACCGGGCGGCGTGGGAAGAGATCAAGGGCCACCTTTTTCCGTACTCGGACTTCACAGGTCGAAACCTGATGCCGATTCTCGACGGCGCTCTGGGGCTGCTCGAAGAGGCAGCGGCCGATGGGCAGAGCATTCACGACGTGCTGGGTGACGACATCAAGGGATTCTGCGCGGCGCTGGCCGGTGAGGAAGGGGCTCGGAGCTATCGCGACCGGTGGCGCCAGCAGTTGAATCGGAATGTCGCAAGGAAATTAGACCGGCTAGGGGGCTGACGTGGGCATCCAGGACATCATCGAGGGCAAGAAGCAGTGGCGGGCGCACATGGCGCGGGTCAAGGCGCTCCCACGGGATTACCAGATCGTCTACAAGGAGATTCAGAGGTACTTCTTCAAGGTCGGGCCGGTCGGGCTGACTGACGGGTCCCTGCTCTCGGGGATCCTCGACTTCTTCGAGGAAGGCGTCGTGGCCGGCAAGGGAGTCCTGCAGCTCATCGGCAACGACGTCGCGGCCTTCTGCGATGACCTAATCAAGGACTCGCGCACCTACGCGGACATCTATCAGGAGTCCGTCAAAGGGAAATCCGGCACGGCCGAGAAGTAGCACCCGTCGACCCAAGACACCCGCCAGTTATGGGATTTCCCTTGCCGACAGTTTCCCTACGGAGGTGTTTTCCTCACCGGAGTGCTTGTTGGTGAGCGCCGAGCGGGTCGCGTGCATCGAGGCCAGGAGCAGCAGTCGGTCCGCGTCGGCGCTGCCCGGCTCGGCGGTGAAGACCAGCATGACCGGGCCGGGGTTGCCGGGCAGCGGATAGGTGTCCCAGTCCAGGACGATGTCGCCGACCTCGGGGACCCGGAAGGTCTTGGTGCCCCTGACCGACTCGCGTACGTCGTGCCGGGCCCACAGCCGACGGAAGTCGGCGCTGCGGATGCTCAGCTCACCGACGATCGCGGTGGCGCGGGGGTGGGTGGGGTCGGTGGCGACGGCGGCGCGCATCATGCCGATGTAGTCCAGGGCTTGGCGCTCCCAGTCCGGGCAGCCCCGCTCGCCGGTCAGCGTGTCGTCGAACATCAGCAGGAGCATGTTGAGCCGGTCGGCCGGGTAGGCGTCCGGGTCGCCGAGCAGTGCCTCCGCCATCGGGTTCCAGGCGAGCAGGTCGAGGTGCCGGCCGAGCACGACCGCCGGGGTCTCCATCACCCGCAGCAGCCGCCGCGTGCTGTCCGGTGCCTGTTCCGGACCGTGGTCCATCCGGACGGGCATCGGCCGGCGGGCGGCGTGGGCCAGGGTGAACAGGTGGCGGCGTTCCTCGTCGTCGAGGCCGAGCGCGCCGGCGAGCGCGTCTAGGACGTCGTCGGACGGGCGTACCTCCCGGCCCTGCTCCATCCGCTGGTAGTAGTCGGTGCTCAGCCCGGCCAGCAGGGCCAACTCCTCGCGTCGCAGCCCGGTGACCTTCCGCCGGCCGCCCGGCTCCAGGCCGACGTCGTGTGGACGCAGCCGACTGCGCCGGGCGCGCAGGAAATCACCGAGCTCACGAGCGTACGGATGGGTCATGCCGCAAGTGTGCCCCCTCGCTGGGCAGCCGAGGTAGGTCCCGCAGACCTAGGTAACCAAGGACGACCGAACCGGCTCGCGTTGCTCCTAGCGTCGTCGGTCTACCGCACACCGACACTTTCAGGAGCAGCAGATGACCGGATGGACCGCCGACGGCATCCCCGACCAGTACGGCCGGGTCGCCGTCGTGACCGGCGCGAACTCGGGCCTCGGCCTGGTCACGGCCACCAGGCTCGCCCACCACGGCGCCCACGTCGTACTCGCCGTCCGCAACACCGCCGCCGGCGAGGAGGCCGCCCGGCGGATCGGCGGCGACGTCGAGGTACGTGAGCTGGACCTGGCCTCCCTTGCCTCCGTGCGGGCCTTCGCCGCGAAGCTCGCCGCCGACCACCCGGTGATCGACCTACTGGTCAACAACGCCGGCGTGGTGCTGCTCGGCCCGCGCCGCACCTCCGCCGACGGCTTCGAGCTGCAACTCGGCACCAACATGCTGGGCCACTTCGCGCTGACCGGCCTGCTGCTCGGCAACCTGACCGCAGCTCGGGAGGCCCGCGTGGTCGGTCTCAGCTCGATCACCCACAAGAACGCGCACCTCGACTTCGACGACTTGATGTTCGAGCGTGACTACCGAGCAGCTCCCGCCTACGGCCGGTCCAAGCTCGCCACCACGATCTTCGGCATCGAGCTGGACCGTCGCCTGCGCGCGGCCGGATCGCCGATCGTCAGCGCGCTCGCCCACCCCGGTCTCACCCGCACCAACCTGACCCCGCGTGCCTGGGAGCACCGTGGCCGGCTCGGGGCGCTGATCGCGTGGCTCGGCCTGCTGGCCACCCAGTCGGTGGAGCAGGGCGCGCTGCCGCAGTTGCGCGCCGCGACCGAGCCCGGTGTGCGGGGCGGCCAGTTCTTCGGGCCGTCCGGACTCTGGGAGACGCGGGGCCGGGTCACCGAGGCCCGGCTCAGCCGGGAGGCCGCCGATCCGGCCGTCGGCAAGCGGCTCTGGGCTGCGGCCGAGGAACTGACCGGCGTCAGCTACCTCTGAGCCCGACGGTCATCGGCGATCCGCAGCGTCTCGACCAGCGCCGCCGGAGACAACTCTCGCACGGCCGCCACGGTCAGCCCGTCGACCTGCGCGGTGGTGCCGTCGAGCAGCGGCAGGCCGAGGGTACGCAGAGCAGAGCCCAGGTCGGGGCGATCCGCCGCCATCGCTCGCCGGAGAGGTCGGTGGAGGCCAGCGATGTTGCTGGTGTCGGTCTTGCTACTCATCCGCCGAGGGCCGCAGCGACGGTGAGGGGGCCACTGGGTACGAAGTAGAGCACCGGGCTGCCGGGCCGGAGCACTGCCGCCAGGTGTACCGCCGTCCCCGGTGCGGCGGCCAGGTCGCGGTGTTCGGCGAACCGGTCCGGGACCTTCACCACGGCTTCGTTGAGGTTGCCGAAGAAGAGCTGCGCCTGACCGAACTGCGCACCGTCAGCAGCGCCTTCGTGAGCCGCTGCCGGGCCGGGGGTGGTTGCGCGGACGCTTCTCGGGTGTGCGTGACAACTCCTGGAGGGTCGATTGGTGGTGCGCCGGGTGCCGTCAGACCTCGTACCCGTCGTAGTCGTGCCAGCCGGGAGATTGGGTGAGCTGTTCCCAGGTCGGCCAGGCGGCTGCGGTGCGTTGGCGGACGAGTTCCCCGGCCGCCGTAGAGGTAGCTGCGCAGGCTGTGGTTGAGGATCGGTGCGGACTCGATCCGCTGGGCGAACCGCAGCGCCGTCGCCGTCAGCCCGCACGGCGGGATCGGCAGGTCCGGGTGGAGGTCCGTCATCGCTGTCTCCAGGATGTTCTGGAACGCAAGGGGGGCGGGGGACGATCGGCGGACGCGCTGGAGGGCGAGCCGCCGCCGATGCCGGGCAGCAGGGCCAGTGGCCGGGCTCGGTGGCGGAGCGGGGCCGAGTGGGCCAATCTGCCGCAGGCAGGGCGCGCCGCGACGACAGTGTGGCCAACCGCTGCGTTCTTCGGGCCAGGGCCTGTGGATGTCTCAGCCTGGTCGGGGCGACGGCTCCGCCGCCATCGGATTCTTCCGGGGGCGGGGCGGCGGTGTAGGTCGGGTGAGCCCGGTGCAGCGCCCGGAACGGCGGGTAGCAGAGCATGATCAGCCGGCTGGCCAGCCAGGCCCGCCAGTTGCGGGCGCCACCGACTCAGGGCGCGATGCAGCTCCAGGGCTTGGCGCAGCAGGTCGTTCGCGCCCAGGTAGTCCCGACCATTCGCCGTACGACGCCCAGCTCGTCGACGGCGTTGGCCAGGGGCCAGTGGGCAGAACCAATCTGCACCCGTCGCCATACGGCGTCAGTGCACGGTCGTCGACCGTTGAAGTCGAACTGAATGCGCCGTCTGCTGAGCTGGGGACAGCCTTCGTGGAGAACGAAGGCACGACGCGCTCAGGAGGATCCCGTGGCCAAGAAACGAATCTTCGCCGGCCTGGCGGCAACCGCAGTCATCATCGGCTCGATAGCGACCGGGCTGCCGGCGCAGGCATCAGTGACCACGGCATCCGCATCAGCGAAAGAGGCGTACGTCGTCTCGTCGCAGGTTGGGAACCCACCCGTGGTCCCGCTGATCGATGCCCGGCCGTGCAACACCAGCCAGACCCCCAGGCAGATCCGGCTCGTCCTCGCGCCCGGTGCCGTGATCTGCTACGGCGGCACAGTCGGTACCTGGGACCTGGGCCAACTTTACGTACAGAGTCTCGTGGCCGGCGGCTACTGGGGCTGGCTCGAGTGCTCAAATCCCGGTCAAGGCTCGGGCTTCGTGCAATTCTTCCAGCCCGGCGACATCTTCCCGATCAACGACACGTGCCAGACCCTCGCGATTACGCCGCCACGCTCCTGACGATTGGCGTTAACGGTGGTCGCCGCGGTGCGTCGCCGTCCAATGTCGGCTCTCGTTGTTTGTCGGATGACGTTAGGTAGGGTCGGGCGGCCGGAGGGGTTTTCGTTCTCCGGATCCTGGAGATTCCCGGCGTGACGGGTCGACGTCCGTGACAGTCCAATGTGCGGCTTCAAATCCGCCGACCAGACAAGTTGCCGCAATTTGTCTCGGGCGGCTCGGCGCTGCGCGAGCACCGTGGCGACGGACACGTGGCCGCGGTGCTCGCGGCCGGGCTGGGTGGCTGCGAGCCGCTGGTCCAGCGGGCCGGGACAGACCCTGGGCCGCTAGGTCGTGAGCCGAACCAGGGCTGGCCGGACGGTGAGTGGGACGCCGCCCATCGCCGTTGCATGATCCGGAACACGCATCGCCCGTTATCACCCACGGTGACGGTTGGTGCAGGATATGAGCCGATGTCCAGCTCATCGCGAGCTGCTTCCCCGCACAACTGGCAAACATTGCCGAACTTCTATGAATTTAGGAGCTGTACCTGGCGCGTCCCTGTAGGACTGTTCTACCGTCGCTGCATGGTCTCGCGCCGATCGGTCCTGCGGGCGGTACCGCTTGCGGCCGCTGCCCTTACCGCCGCCCCAGGCCATCCCCGTTTGCTCGGCAGGTCGTCCACATCGACGGATCCGGTACGCGTACCCCCCGACCCGGCTGCGACGGAGGCTGCCGCGACTGCGGTACGCGGCTTCACGGCCGACCTCTACCGCACCCTGGCGTCGACCCGTGCAGGCGGCAACGTGGTGTGCGCGCCGTACTCGGTCGGGCTCGCGCTCGCGATGACCAGGGCGGGCGCCGGCTCGACCACGGCGGACGAGATGGATGCCGTGCTCCACGCGCCGTATCCGCGACCCGGCGCGCTCGACAGCGGGTTCAACACAGTCGATCAGATGCTCGCCGGCCGGTACCAGGACGGCGATGGAACCAGGCAGTCCCGGCTGACCACGGCCAACGCCCTGTGGACACGGTTCGATCTGGGCCTGCGACCCGGGTTCCGGGACACCCTGGCCGGCTACTACGGTGCGGCGCCGCACCCGGTCGACTTCCGGGGCGCGCCGGAGGTGGCCCGACAGGAGATCAACACCTGGGTGTCCGACCGGACCAACGCGAAGATCCCGGAGCTGTTGCGGTCCGACGCCGTGAGCCCCGACACCAGCCTGATCCTCACCAACACGACCTACCTCATGGCGGCCTGGAAGTACCCGTTCACCCCGACGGCCACGGCGGTGGAGCCGTTCACCCGGGATGACGGCAGCGTCGTCGACGTCCCGATCATGCGCGGACCGTTCGACAGGATGGGCTACCTGGAGGGGGACGGGTGGCGCGCGGTCGACGTGCCTTACGCGGGCGGCGGGCTGGCCATGGCCATCGTCATGCCGACCCGGGGCGATCTCACTGCGGTTGAGGCGAATCTCGATGTGACGTGGCTGGGCGCGTTGTTGACCGGGTTCCGGTTCGTCGACGTCCAACTGCGCCTGCCCCGGTGGACGTTCCGCCTGCCGGCCGAGCTGGGTGCCGTGCTGGGCAGCCTCGGCATGCCCACGGCGTTCACGTCGCAGGCCGACTTCGCCGCCATGAGCACCGAACCAGCCCTGTGCATCGACGACGTGGTGCACGAGACGTTCATCGCGGTGGACGAGAAGGGTACCGAGGCCGCAGCCGCGTCGGCCGTCATCATCCGGCCGCCGTCGATCCCGCAAGGGCCGCAGTTCTTCGTCAACCGGCCATTCCTGTACGTCATCCACGACCAGCTCACTGGCGTACCGCTGTTCCTCGGCAGGGTCCACGACCCGCTGGTCACCGGCCCAGCCTGACCGGACCGGGTCGGTCGAGATCTTCGGTTGATCCGCACTGTCAGTCGGAAAGGCTCGCAACCTTGCGTAACGAGCGGATCGCGGCAGATCGGTTGGTGAGTCCCTACAGGCATCACGCTCATCGGCAAGTTCCGGACGTCGGCGACCGATGTCGGAGGTTGGCCACGGAGCGTGACGGCTCCGGCTGGTGGCGGCGCGTACGGTCGGCGGCATGAGCCTGCACTTCACCCAATCGAGTGGCGCCCGCTCGTGCGGAGGTCAGGGTGCCGGACGGGGAAGCCGGCGACCAAGGACAACTGTCGGCTGGCACGATGGCCTGGTGACCTTGCCCGACCGAGCCGAGGTCGCGGCGTTGCTGCGACGGCTGGACGACCCCACACGCCTCGAGTACCCGGCCCTGTTCGATTACGCGGCTGAGCAGCGGCGTTTCCAGTCGCTGGTGGCCGGGGTGGAACAGCGGTTCGGGTGCACCTGCGAGGCCGAGGCGGGTCGCCAGGTTCAGGACGCGAGCTACCTGGGGCAGTTGGTGGTACCGGCGCCGGTGACGGCGAACGGCGTGGCGATCTTCGTTCGTGTGAGCAACTTCGGTGGCTTGGCGTTGCTGGGCGCGGAGGGACCGGGCATTTACGACGATGCCGAGACTCTGTGCCTGATCGCTGAGACCGATCGCGGGGCGGTGCTGGAGGTGCTGGCAGCGTTGAACTATGTGCCGCTGCTGGAGGACGTGCTGTCCTCGGAGTACGACGGAACCAACGATGCGTTGCGCGATGCCTATCCGTCGTACCCGCCGACGTGGTTCATCCGATATTTCGACTACCTGTGAGGTGAGCGCGGCGTGACGACGGTAGCGCCCGACAGGCCGGCACCGGTCGAGGAGGGTTTGGTCAAGGTCTGGTTTCGGTTCGTGCCGCGGGAGGGGTGGCTGCCGTATGACACCGAGGGATTGTGGGCAGAGCCGGTGGGTGCGGACACGGTGCGGGTGGTGAACGTGCCGTTCCTGCAGGACGGTGTCGCGGAGGGTGACGTCGTGCGCTTCGTGACCGACGACGGCGGTAGGCGATGGGTGGTGGAGCGGGTCGAGGCGTCGGGCAACTGCACGATCCGTGTGTTGCCGGTGCCTGATGGTCCGTTGGGACGTAGTGCCCAGGCGGTTCACGAGTGTTTCGGTAGGTTCGGTCTTGGCGGCGAGGCGTTCAGCGAGGCGTTCCCGCTGGTGGCGATGAACGTGCCGGCGGACGATGACCTGGCCGCGATCAAGCAGTTGCTGGTGTCGGGGCAGGCGCAGGGCTGGTGGCAGTTCGAGGAGGGTTGCGTCACCGACGCTTGGCGCGACGCATAACCAGTTTGGTCGGCTTCTGCTGCATTCGACTACCTCAAATAAGACAGCTCAAGCGGCCCGCGTCGCCAGCGAACCGTCGAGCCCGATCACCCGCCAGGCTGGATGCGCGCACATCGGCATGACCGTGCGCCACACGCCAGGCGGAGCCGTCACTCTGTGTGACTTGTTGGCGACCTGTCACCGCGTCCGCTCGGCCATGAGAGTACGTCGGATCATGGTCGCTCGGCCGCCTCGGGATTCTCTTCGGAAAGCCGCTGACTCTCGTGGGCTGATGCGTTTGTGAATGCGAGAGATCGATGCGTCGGTTGGGAGTCAGGTCGACCGCCTAGACCTCGCCTTACGGCTGGAAGTACTCCGACATCAGGCGGCTGACCCACTCCGGCTGCTTGACGTTCTCCGGTAAGAACTCTGCCATCGCTGGTTTCAGGTCGATGACCGGGGTGCCCGATATCGCGTCGAGCCCCACCACCGTCAGTTCGCGCCCGTGGACGGACTCGATGGCGCAGCACGTCACCCCGATGCGGTTCGGTCTGCGGGGGCCGCGGCCGGCGAACACGCCGACGGGCGGAAGGTCGGGACGGCCGCGGTAGGGGCGGGGCTCGCGGTAATCGCCGTGTTCCGGGAACTGGTCGAAAACGAAGAGGACCTCCACGTGGGAGAAGCCCTCCAGGCCCTGGAGGCATGCCTCGCCGAAGCGCTCGTCGATGGTGATCGTGCTGCGGACGGCACCCCAGTTGTCCGTGTCCTGAACGTCCGTCCTGTCGTTCCGGACGGTACCTATCGGGGTGATCTCGAAGCTGAGCATGATTCCTTCCACGTCCGTACGGGTGTCGGGGCCATCAGTGCCGTCCTCGACCTCACCTTGACGAGCCGGGGAGACCGCATCCGGAGGATCGGCGGTACTGCGGTGTGGCAAACGGTTATCCGACGAACAGGAGCACGCTGATCGCCAGCATCACCACGGCGGTGACCCCGTGGATGCCGTATGCGGCTGCCTTGGGCCCGTTGCTGCGCAACACGATCAGTGCGTCGCCGACCGGGATGCCCGCGGCGGCCAGCATGAACCAGCCGAGTAGGTGGGGTGTCGCTCCGGCCAGCAGGATGAAGATGAAGAGCCCCGAGGCTATGTCACGCACGGCCTTGACGGTCAGCCAGGCCTGGAAGGTGCGATCTCTGGTCGGCGTGCCGGGGATACCGAAGCCGGCTGCGGCCCGCGGCGCCCAAAAGGCGCGCGCGCCGATCAAGATGATGCCTACGCCGATCAGTCCGGCGAGCACTTCGGCGACGTTGACGAGCATGGGTTTCCTCTCTGCGGCGAAGCAGTCTAGCGGCGCTAGAACCTGTAGCGACGGTAGACTACCAACGAAAGCATGTCTAGCGTTGCTAGGATCTGGTCATGTCCATCATCAGTGAGCGCCGCGAGCGTGAACGCGCCCACCGCCATCAGATGATCATTACCGCCGCACGTGAACTCGCGGAGGCCGAAGGCTGGGAGGCCGTGACGACACGACGGCTAGCTGAACGGGTCGAGTACAGCCAGCCGGTGCTGTACAGCCATTTCAACGGCAAGGACGCCATCGTGAGCGCCGTCGCCCTGGACGGATTCGGCGAACTTGCTGCGCATCTGCGCCGCGCGCGGCAGGCAGCTTCCGAACCTGGACAGGCCCTGCGAGCCGTCTGCGGCGCCTACCTGGGGTTCGCGACCGAGCGACCTGCCCTCTACCAGGCCATGTTCATCCTGCCCACCGACCTGAAGTTCGCGAGCGCGGAGACGCCGGTTCCGCTGCGAGCCTGCTTCGACGAGTTCGTCAACTGCTTCCGGCCGGACAACAAGCGACGCGAACTGTTCGCCGAAGTCATCTGGAGCGCCCTGCACGGTATCGCCGTTCTGTCGGACAGCGGCCGCATCCCTCCCGCCGGACAGGAGGAACGAATTGACTTCCTCATCACCCGGATCGCGGACACCCCGATAAGACCGACCATGCCCCATGGATCTGAGCAGAACCACTGAGCGCATTCATCGGCACGTCCGGACGGCCGCCGGCACGCCAGCGGTCAAGATCCGTAGTGCTCGGATCGCGACTCGAAGCGGATGGCCCGCTCGAAACCACCACGACCACACCACTTCTCCTGCCCAGCGGGCAGCGACCCACCACCTGGGCACGGCGAACAGTCTGCCGGGATAACCGGATGTGGATGGAGTTCGACGACGGACGCATTTGGTACACGCTCGACATTGAACCTTTCAACCTGAACCGCGCGGCGCGCACGCACCGCGTCCGACCCTGCGGTCCGACGGATCGCAAGGGGAGGCTGAAAAAGGAGGGCCACCTTCCTGACCCGGACGGAGTACATGCGCCGGCTGCGGTCCGGGGTGGACCCGTGGACCGGCGAGCCCGACCCCTACGCCGGCATGTACAACTACGGATAGCACGACCACGGGATGAGGCCCGGCCGATGACGGCCGGGCCTCATCCCTACGTGAACAGCTTCCAGCGCCCCTCGGAGCCTCGCCCTCATCGATATCCGGGCTCGCCGGACCCACCCTGAGCTGCAAGGTCAGGTTGGAAAAGGCTCAATGGTCAAGGCCGGTGCGTACCTCAGTCGCCATGCCGCTCAACCACCGCTGGCGCGGATTGCGGCAGATCCGCGCACCTGCGTCTGGACCGTGATCGACAGGCAGGTCACGAGAGCCGGAATTGTCGTTCGCAACGTGTCATCATCGCGGCGTGATCGAGATCAGTGAGCCGGGTGGAGAGCAGGACGTCCGGCGGGTCATGGCGGAGCTCCGTGCTGCCGGCGAGCTGACGTTGGATCGTGTGCCCTGGGCCAGGTTCAGCCATGCGTACGGGCCGGCCGACGACGTGCCGGCGATGCTGCAGGTGTTGTACGCCCCGGAACCCGATGCCGCCCGTCATGGTCTGGTCAACCTCTGGAACAAGGTGCGGCATCAGGGCAACAGCGACACCGCGCTGGCGTTAGCGGTACCTTTTCTGCTGCGTATCGCTGCCACCCCTGGGGCGCACGGTCGCGGTCGGGTGCTGAGGTTGGCGGCCGAGGCCGGCCACCGCAACCACTTCGGGACCGACCTTCGGACGGATCTGTTCCAGGTGGCCGATGATCCGGACGATCTGATGATCGACGGATCCGGGCGCCCGGTCGTATGGACTCAACAGGCGGCGCGGGAGGCGGTCACGGCCGACGCGGCGCTGTTGATCCGACTGCTGGACGACCCTGATCCGCTGGTGCGGGCGAACACGGCGTACGCGCTCGCTGGAGCACTGTGGCCACCACCTGAGGTACCAGCCGCACTGCGGGCGCGGCTCGCGGCCGAGACGTCCCAAGCCGTACGTATCAGTCTGGTGTTGGCTCTCGCGCAGTTGGCGGTGGAGCACGGCGACCCGGACGTGGTGATGTGGACCGGTGAGCTGTGGACCGACGCGGCCAACACGCCCGACGTGCGATTCGCCGCCGCGCTGAGCTGGCTGTGCGCGACCACGCAGCCGGTGCCGGATCGAATGCTGGACCTGTTCGGCGAGGTAGTCGGGCCGGATCTAGCGGGTTGGATGCAGGATGTTCCGTGGCCCGATCGCATCGCGGAACCCGGCGGGCTCGTAGCGTGGCTGGTCGCGTTCCTGAATGAGGCACCGCCCGTCCAGGACCGGCGTGCTGTGTTCGGCGGTGGCGGGCCCAGCGTCAGCCCCGGGGATCGCGCTGGGCCCGGTTCTTAGGCCGGCTGTGGGGCCATGCTGCCGTAGGTCTTGAGGTGCTGGAACTCGCTCATGGCGGACGGCCCGCACAGCGTGCCGTAGCCGCTCTGCTTCATGCCGCCCTGCTCGAAGTGTTCGGACATTGTGCCCCAGGTGTTGAACCAGATGCCACCGAAGCGCAGGCCGCGTGCGACGCGGCGCGCCCGCAAGTCGTCGAGGGTGAACACGGAGGCGGCCAAGCCGAATTCGGTGGCGTTGGCTCGCTGGATCGCGTCGGTCTCGTCGTCGAAAATTTCGAAGGTCTGGACCGGGCCGAACACTTCCTGCTGGACGATGGGGACGTCGACCTGGTCGACTTCGATCAGGGCGGGCCGGAAGAATGCGCCACCGGCCAGGTCGGGGTCGTTGACCGGGCCACCCCGGACGATCACCTTGGCGTATTCGGCGGCCTCCTCGACGATGCGGTCGACCCTGGCGACGCTGGCCTTGTCGATCAGCGGGCCCATCTGACTGGTGGGGTCGAGTGCGGGGCCGACCTTGACCCCTTCCAGTGCTGCCGCGAGCCGGGTGCGTAGTTCGTCGGCAATGCCGCGCTGGGCGAGGACGCGGGAGCCGGTGCAGCAGAACTCGCCGTTCATCAGGACGCTGCTCATCACGAGCGTGGGGACCACGATGTCCAGGTCGGCGTCGTCGAAGACGATCAGCGGGGTCTTGCCGCCCAGCTCGAGTCCGAGCCGCTTGAGCGTGGGGGCGGCCGCGGCCGCGATGGCGCGCCCGACGTGCGTGCTGCCGGTGTAGCTGATCACGTCGATGTCGGGCGAGGCGACCAGCATCGGAGCCACCTCGTTGCCGGTCTCGGTGAGAATGTTGACGACACCGGCGGGAAGCGACGTTGTGGCGGCGACGGCGTCGGCGCACAACGCGTTGGTCAGCGCGGTCTGGCCGGGCATCTTGACCACGGTGGTACAGCCGGCTCCGATGGCCGGGCCCAGAGCGCGGACAAGCAGGACCACCGGGGAGTTCCACGGGGCGATGATGCCGGCGACGCCTGCCGCCTCGGGGGCCGAGTGGTAGTAGGAGCCCGGCGTGGGTTCGGCGGCGCGGCCGGCGATCTGGACGAGTGCGGAGGCGGCGCTGTAACGCAGCCATTCGACCGAGGTCAGTAGCTCCCAGGTCGTCTGGGCCAGAAGCTTGCCGTTCTCCTGAGCCAGCATCCGGGCGATGGCGGGGACTCGTTCGGCAAGCCGGTCGGCCAGTTCGTTCAGTGCCCGCGATCGCAGGGACGGGTTGCACGACCAGCCGGTGGTGTCGAAGGTGGAGCGAGCGGCAGCGATCGCGGCCTGTGCCTCGGCGCGGCCCGCGGAAACGTAGGCGCCGACGACCTCACCGGTGGAAGGGTCGATCGACTCGTGGACCGAGCCGGTGTCGCTCCACTCGCCGTTGATGAGATTGCGGGCGGTGTTGGTGGTCGACATTGTTGTCCTCTCGATTCGTCTCAGACGGCGGGTGTCGATCAGGCGGTACGTGTCGCGGTCGTGCGGCCGCGGGTCTCGGCCGGGTAGTGCTTGCGCAGGTCGGAGGTCGTCATCCGGTCGAGCATCCGGTCGGGCAGGAAGCGGGAGACACCGATGAGGAAGGTGGCCGTGGCGCCGATGGTGTACCGGGTGCCGGGCCTGCGATCGGTCACCGCCTTGGCGATCGTCTTAGCTGCGACGCCTGCGGTCACACCGGCCTTGGTGAACGCGGCGATGTGGGAGGGCAGCGCCTGCATCAGGTCGCCGTAGCGCCCGTTCTGCTCCGGCGTCATCCGGGCACCGACCTCGCTCAAGCCGGCAGTTCCGTGGCCGGCCATCTCGGTCTTGACGCCGCCCGGCTCGACCACCACCACCTGCACACCGTGCGGGGCCAGCTCGTTGCGCAGCGCGTCACTCATTGCCTCCATCGCGAACTTGCTGCTGGCGTACGGTCCGTAGCCGGCCATGGCGAGCTTGCCGAGCATCGAGGTGATGTTGACGACGCGGCCCTTGCTGCGTACCAGCGCGGGAAGCAGGACCTGGGTGACGGCGACGTGGCCGAAGAAGTTCACCTCGAAGATGCGCCGCCATTCGCTGAGCGGCGTCACTTCGACCGGGCCGGCGCCGGAGATGCCGGCGTTGTTGACCAGCGCCCGCAGCGGCCACGGGTCCCGCTCGACGCGTGCGGCGAGCGCGGCGATGTGGTCGGGGTTGGTGATGTCGAGGATCACCGGCTCGACGCCTGCGGCGCGCAGGGGCTCACCGTCGATGTCGCGCCGCACCCCGGCGAGGACGTGGAAGCCGCGGCGGGCCAGTTCCCGCGCGGTGGCCGCGCCCATGCCGGTTGACGCTCCGGTCACGACCACGAGTCCTTGAGTTTCAGATGACGTTGTCATCTTTCCAGTGTGCGATGGTGGGATGACATTGTCAACTGGATCAAGTGACTTAGTCATCACAAGGGCGCTAGGATCGTCCGCATGACCAGCCGCGCCGAATCAGCCGCCGCCACGCGCCGCGCCCTGCTCGATGCGGCCGCTGACCTGCTCGATTCCGGTGGCCTCGACGCCGTGACGTTGCGCGCGGTGGGAGCACGCGCCGGAGTGACTCGGGGAGCGCCCTACCGGCACTTTCCGGACAAGGAAAGCCTGCTGATCGCCGTCGGGACCCAGGCCTGGGACACGCTCGCAGACCGCATGCAAGCCCTGCGCGCGGATCCGGGCCTGTCGCCCGCCGACAAACTGCGCGGCGGCCTCATCGCGCTCATCGACATCGGCCGCTCTCAGCCACACCTCTACAAGCTCATGTTCAGCAACCCATCCGGCGACCCCACGGCACTCGCCCGTGCCGCCCAGCGCAGCCAGACCGAGTTCCTCGCCGTCGTCGCCGACCTGGTCGGCGAGCAGGACGCCCGCCGATACGCAGCCCTACTCATCAGCAGCGCGAACGGGATCGCCGGCCTGGAGGCCAGCGGCCAGCTCACCGATCCCAAATGGGGTGGCGTCTCCGCCGAAGACCTCACCGACACCCTCGTCCACATGATCGCCGGCACGAGCCGGCACGCATGACCGGCGCCAACGGACTCGACGGCTACGGCCGGAAAAGTGGTGAGATCCGCCCGGACGTCAGCGGCTCGCCATCGCCGAGTTCCCTCCGACGACCAACCGGAGCGTCCGCGACAGTTCGTTGGTGGTACGCGTGCGGCTGAAAAGGCCGCGCAGTCGGACCGGATTCAACATCGGCGACGACGACGCCGAGATGCGCGCGGACGAGAAGCGCGAGGCCGACCGAGCCCGCTCCATCAGGTATCCGCATCTCGACATGCCGGCAAGAGAACCGTGCCGGGGCCGGGCTCTACGCGGGGTGACCGGTGCGCCGAGGCCACAGCGCGCACGGTCGGCGGCAGGTGAGTGTGGGACTATTCGTGGCCAGTGGCGGCGGCGATGATCCCCACGAACACGAGCGACCTGACGCGGGCGCCGAGCGGCGGAGATCCCGTGAGAATTTCTGTGGCATAGCGTCGGATCCGGGGTGAGTCGTTCGTAGTGCAGGCGAGAGGCGGCTGGACGAGGCCGCCGGGACAAGGGAGTCATGGGATGACGCGGTACTTGATCTCGTTCAATGACGGCGCGATGGACCACATCCCCGACGAGGATTGGCCCGACGTGGGCAAGGCCTCGCACGCGGTGGTCCAGGAGGCCGTGAACGCCCGCGTGTTTGTGTTCGGCGCTGGACTAGAACGCCAGAGGGCGAGCGTCGTGGCCACGGACGGGATGGTCACCGACGGCCCTTACCCGGAGACCAAGGAGGTCATTGGCGGGTTCGTGGTCGTCGACGTGGCCTCACGCGAGGAGGCGCTGTCGTGGGCTGCCAAGATTGCCGGCGCTTGCCGCTGCGCGCAAGAGGTTCGGGAACTCATGCCCGATCCCGAAACAGACGCGATGCTTCGCCGGGCTGATAGTTGATGATGACGGTCCGACGATGTCGGATCGAGGAAGACTCGCCACGTCAGAGCAAGACTTGCGTGGCCGCGGTTGACGAGGCGGGTCTGCGCATCGACCTGGACTAGGACGCCGTGACGGTGGCCCGGGGATCGGGCGCGGGGCGAAGCCCAATCCCCGGGCCTGGTCGGATCCCCGCAACCACTGAACCTTTCAACCTCCCCCGGCGGTCCAGCGGACCGCAAGGCCGGACGCGGTGCGTGAGCGCCGCGCGGTCCAGGTTGAAAAAGGTTCAGTGATGCTACGGTGCCGATCAGTAAGTCGAGGAAGTCGCCGAGGAACCGATACGAACGAATACCTCCAACGTTCTGTCATTCGGGGCTGAGAGATGAACGAAGGTTTGCTCCGATGGCCTTCTTGGCAGGAAGCGCAGTGGCTATGGCTATCGCGATGTAGGCGGCAGCGCCGAACGCCGCCAGGGCGACGCCCGGGAACTGGGCCGTGAAGGGGAGGCCAGCTTGGTAGCCGAGCCAAGCGAGGGTCATGGCGGTGGCAAGTGTGGCGACTGCTGCAAGGATGAGCGCGGTGGCCACGTAGAGCATTGCCTCCAGGAGCACGACGCGGCCCAGCATTGTCGGTGTGGCACCGGCTACCCGGAGGAGGGCGAACTCCCGTTCCCGGTTGCGTGAGGTGAGGGCGACAACCGCCACACTGCACCCGGTGAGCATCACGGCGGCGACGGTGACGATGATCCAGGTGTCGGCCACGTTGACCTCCGTGACGCCGAATGTGCGCATTCGGGCCAGGAAGGTGTTCAGCGTGCCCACGAGGATGCCGACACAGCCGAGCCCCGCGGCCAACGGAGCGACCGTAGCGCTGCTGATCTGAGAGCGTGCCACAGCGGAGCGCCGAGCGATCTGGAGGGCCGGCGAGTCGACAACGGCGAGCAGTCGGCCGAAGCCGCGAATGATCGCCGGGACGAGGCCGGGTGCGGCAACATGGAACGTCAAGATGAGGCACAAGCCGAGATAGAGAGCGATCGTCACCATCCCGTTGGAGGTCGCGGGAACAGTCAGCGCGGCGACCGCGATTACCCCCGTCGTGATGGCGCCGATCACCGTGAGTACCCATCGCCACGCGGTGAGGCGGACCGGCCGAGGGGATGTCGCCACGAGTGCCTCAATGGCAGGCACGCGGCCAGCGCGCCGGGCAGGTGAAACCGCGCCGAGGAGGCAGGTGCCAATGGTAAGCAGAATGGTCACGGCGGCGGGGGCGAGATGCATGGTCACGGGTACGGAGGCGATGTCGGGCCCGGCCATGGTGTTCAGCAGACTGACCATGGGCGGGCCGATGAGGGCTGCGAGGATGGCCCCGGGGATTGAGCCTGCCAGCGCGGTGAGGCCGACGAGTCCGACGGCCATCCCTGCGGTCTGTCGGGGGACGGCACCGGCCAGGCGCCATTGGGCCATCAGGGTGCGTTCGGCTTGTACGGTGGCAGCTCCCACGACGTTGAGAGCGATCGCGCCGAAGAGGGCGGTCAGGACGTAAATCGTCTGAGCGGCGATGCGGACTTCGGCAAGGGTGGTGCCAGCCTGCTCGACGGCGTCGGCCATCTGCGGTGTCGTCGTTGTCCAGAAGTGCAGGACACTCACGCCGACCAGGGTGGAGACGAGGACGACGACGCCCAGCGCAGGCAGCCACGCCCGCCACCGCGCGCGGAAAGTCTGGGAGAGGAGCGCGGCCATCACGCCGCCTCACCGGTGGAGCGCATCAAAGTGAGCAGCTCGGTGGGCGTCGTGGCCTGCACCTGGGCGACGAGTCGCCCGTCACGCACCACGGCGACGCGATCGGCGCGGCAGGCAGCGTCCAGATCATGGGTCACCATCACCACGGCGTGGTTCTCGTCCGCGAGACTGCGCAGAGTGTCGAGCACCAACGACGACGTGGCGCTGTCCAGTGCCCCGGTCGGTTCGTCGGCGAAGATGATGCGCGGGCGCGCGGTGATCGCACGTGCCAGAGCGACTCGTTGCTGCTCGCCGCTGGACATCGTCGACACCACTTGCCGCGCTTTGCCGTCGAGACCGAAGCCGGAGAGGGTCCGCTTGACGAGCCCGCGGTCTTTCCGGCGGCCGGCAAGGGTAGCCGGGAGTAGGACGTTGTCCTCGGCGCTCAGATATGGCACCAGGTTGTAGGACTGGAATACAAAGCCGACCTCGTCGCGGAAAAGTCGGGCCAGTTGTGTTCTTGGCATTCTGCTCAGCGGCTTCCCGAGAAGTGTGACTTCACCGGCGGAGGGCTTCTCCAAGCCGCTCAGGCAGAACAGGAGGGTGGATTTTCCGGACCCGCTGGGGCCAACAATTGCGGTCATCCCGCCACTGGGAACGTCCAGAGTGAGATCGTGGAGAACAACGGTCGGTTCCCCTCCGCCAGGTGGTCTGAAGGACTTGGACAGGTGGTGGGTGGAAGCAGCAGGTGGCATGTCTCCATCCCAGCAGCCTCAGGACTTGGCCCCAGCCCCTTGGCCTCCCGTCTGTGGTAAGGAAAACCCCACCGCTGAGCGGCGGGCAGCCTTCTCGGAAGTGTCAAGTGTGCTCACCTATCCTGGTGTCCTATGAGTGAAGGCGCGCCGGGGCTGCATGCAGTGGCGGTGTCCCCGCGCGAGGTTCCGGGCCACCTGGCGTACCTGACCGCCCAGACTGCCCTCGGGTGGCTGGCGGTCCTCGCAGTGATCGCGCTTCCACTGTTCCCGTTGTGGGCACATGCTGCTGCCAATCTGGAAGTTCCGCTGCGGCGGGCAGGGCTGGTGGCGCCGCCTCCAGCATCACGGCCGACCAACGACTCATGGCGCGTCATGGCGCACGCTCTGACCAGCATCCCGGTGGCAGCCATCGGCACCGTGGCCTGGACGATCCTGGTCGCGGCCGGAGGCGTGGTCGTGCAGGCGCCCCTCAGAGCACTCGCCGACCAACCGGTCATCGGCGGGGCATCAGGCCCGACCGGCCCGTTGGCCGCCGTACTCGCGGTCACGGCTGGGTTCCTGGCCCTGGCAGCGACGAGCTGGTTCGCCGCGGTCGTCGCACGCGTTACCAGCGCCATCGCGACCAGGACGCTGTGGACCCGGGAGGAGGTTCTCCAGGCACACATCGAGGAGATGGCGCGCCGGCAGGTAGTCATGGACGAGGCCGCCGCAGGCGAACGGGCCCGACTGGAACGAACGCTCCACGACGGGGCGCAACTGCACCTGGCGGCGACCGCCATGCACCTGAGCATGATCGAGCTCACCCTGCAACAGGTCGGCGAACCGACCACAAGGTCGCAGCTCGTCAAGCACCTCGAAGCCGCACGCAATGAGAACGAGCGAGCGTTGGATGACGTGCGCTCGGTCGCGAGCGGGCTGCGTCCGGACGCCCCAGCCTCACTGACTACGGCCCTGACGCGATTGGTGGACAAGCTGCCCGTCTCCGGTACAGCGGACGTCGACATTCCCCCGCTGACCGCGGAGGTTGAACCTGTGCTGCTCCTCATCGCCAAGGAAGCGGTCACCAACGCCCTGCGCCACTCCGGCTGCTCAGCAGTGACCATCACCGCCCGTGGAGTCATGAATCAAATCGTTCTCACTATTCACGACGATGGTGCTGGTGGCATCGACGCCGATCGCGGCACCGGTGTCACCGGAATGCGGATGCGAGCACGCTCCCTGGGTGGCGGCCTGACCATCACCAGTCCCGCAGGAGGGCCCACATCGGTCCGAGTCACCATTCCCCACCCCGGAACGGAACCCGACTGATGCGCATCGTCATCGCCGAAGACGCTGCCCTGATGCGCGACGGTCTGACTACGCTGCTTGGCGCCCTCGGCCATGAGATCGTCCACGCCGCCAAGGACGCCGAACAACTCCGCAGCGTCGTGGACGCCTTGGAAACCGACCCTCCTGAAGTCATCATCACCGACGTCCGCATGCCACCGACCCACACCGACGAAGGCCTGCTGGCAGCACTGGCGATACGAGAGCGCCACCCCACAGTGGCGATCCTCGTCCTGTCCCAGTACCTCGGCGGGGAATATGCCTCCCGCCTCCTCACGCGAGCAGAGACACAGCCCGGTGGCGTGGGATACCTCCTCAAGGACCGCATCGGCCACCTCACCGAACTCGACCGAGCCATTCACACCGTGGCTGCCGGCGGGGTCGTCGTCGATCCCAAGGTCATCGACGATCTGGTCATGCGTAACCGCCGCCCGCTCGACCAGCTCACACCGCGCGAGAGGGATGTCCTCACCCTGGTGGCGCGCGGACGCACCAATCAGCAGATCAGTGAAGATCTCCACTTGTCGATGGGTGCCATCGAGAAAAACATCCGTAACGTTTTTGACAAGCTGAGCATCACCCCTGCCGACGGGAACCGCCGTGTTCTCGCCACCCTGACCTGGCTCTCCTTCCGCAACTCGCAGAGCTGAAGTAGATGCCGACATCGAGATGCGCGAAAGCAGGCTCACCTTGGATACAAGTTGTTCACGGTGAAGGATGAATGCGACTGCCCGTGACGCACCGGTCATCCCGCGCCGTCCCGGCGCCGGGGTGGGCGGCGGCGTTACCCGTAAAGGCGCAGCGCTTCGGGATGCGCCGCGGCTAACGGACGACGGCCATCGCCCAGTCCGTACCCGCCGACGCCCCAGCCCGGTGACCCGGCGCAGGCCCACCACCGCTGGTCATCAAGAAGACGACAGATGGATGAGAAGGACGGACCGACAAACCGCTGAGAGACCCCGGCAAGTCCCAGGTCAGCCGCCCGGCGAACGACAAGATCGCCGATAACCCACACCTGCGGTGGCTACGCCGCGGGCACGCGAACCGGTCGGGACCACGCCGCGAACCCGCGGATCGGCGGTGGTCTGCACGAGCACCTGGTCGAGGACGTCCATCGCTGGGTCACCCCTTCCAACACCGTCGTTCACGCTGACGCGCCGGGCTCAGGCATCACCGAATCGCGCGACCCGCGGCAACGGACTCCCGCATGGAACTCACGTGCCCTGGTCCCCTCCAACCGCCAGACGGGTGCGCCGGGGCTTGGTATACGCCGGGGATACCCACGACGATAGGTGAGAATTGGCAGTCCTGGCGCCCGCTCGGCGGCTAAATGAGCAGCTGATCGTACAGACGTGGCAGTCGCCGTTGACGATCGTCGTCACTACGTGTTCGGCTGGGCGGGATAGCCGCAGCGCTGTGGCGAGCGGTCTTTTTCGTGGTTGGTGAACCAGCGGTGGTAGTTCCGCTCGAGCATCCCGGCAGTCAGCGCGTCAATCGGTCCGGGTGCGGAGGCTCCGGGTCAGGGTGGGGATCATCACCGCCGCAGGGACGAGGTGTAGCCCGAGGAGGGCGGCGGTGGTGGCGGTGTTTGCCCCGGAAAGGAAGGGCGGGGCCAACGAGATCGCGGTCAGCGACACTGCCGTCCACACGAATCGCTCGGCGGGGCGAGCGCTCCAACGAAGAAGGGCGATGGCAATGACGATGCCCACGACCGAGAAGAAGCCGGTCACGACGGCGAACCCGGACAACGGGATCGTCTCGCCACCATCGGGGACCTCGAAGTCGACGCCAACGGCCTGGGCAAGGGCAGCAGCGAGGGTGGTGGCCACCATCGCTGCGAGCGTGGCGATGAAGCCGGTGACGGCGAGCCCGCGGAGTCGGTGGGCGTGGCTGGTCTGGCCCGATGCCGGGCCTGCGACGCCCCCGCTGTCATTCATGCTGTTCACGTCGTTCCTCCATCATTGGGTAACTGGCGTACGGGGTGTGTCGACTGGCAGGTGACGGTCCTGGCCCTGGGCGCGACGATGCGCACCCTCGCCGTGCGACGGTCGGGGTTCCGCAGGACGCGGACGCCGGCGCCGCGGAGCCAGAACCCGGCGTCGCGCCCGAGGACCGGCCCGGGCTCACCGGCGCGCAGCTCCAGCGGCACCTGCCCGCGGGTGACGGCGCCGAACGCGTCGCACCACTCCGCGCGGATGGACGGTGCGGTCAGGCCGACCGACCGGATGCCGATCCCGACCGGGCCGGCGGGCCGCTGCACATGATCGGCAGCGACCACCGCGACACGCGCGCCACCGTGCAGCGCGAGCGTCCACACCGGGACTACTCGGTGCCGTCCGCCGGCAGGCGCTCCGGCAGCCCGAGCCGCGGGAACTGGTCGTCGTGGAACGTGACGATCTCGGTGATCGCCCCGCCGGTGACGCGGAGGACGTCGATCGTCAGCGGCAGGTACGCGCTCTCCCGCTTCCGCCAGAGGTAGAAGGCGACGGCGGGCTGCCGGTTCACGGAGGTGAGGACGGCGCGCAGCCCCTTCAGGCCCTCGAAGCCGCTCTCGACCCAGTCGTTCACCACCGTGTCGCGGCCGACGTACAGGCCCGGCGTGGGCGGCATCGAGCAGCGGACGTCGGCCCGCAGCAGTGCGGCGAGCCTGTCGATGTCCGTGGCCACGCTGGCGTCGGTATAGCGGCGTACCAGCTCGCGCGTCCCGGCGTCCTCCTCGGCGCCGGTCCAGTCCTGCCGCTCGGCGGGCAGGTGCTCCCGCATGCCGGCGCGGGCCCGCTGCAGCGCGCTGTTCACGGAGTTGACGGAGTCCCCGAGGAGCCCCGCGACGTCCTTCGCCGGCCAGCCGAGCACGTCCCGCAGGATCAGCACGGCCCGCGGGCGCGGCGCGAGGTGCTGGACTGCGACCAGGTACGCCAGCTCGATCGTCTCCCGCGCGACGGCGACGGTCTCCGGCTCGTCCGCGTCGCCCGCGGGCAGCTCGTCGAGCAGCCGGTCCGGGTAGGGCTGCAGCCACAGCACCTCGCCGCCGGTCGCAGGCGCCGGGCGGCACTTGGCGAGCAGGTCCAGGCAGGCGTTGGTGGCGATCCGGTACAGCCAGGCCCGGAACGTCGACCGCCCCTCGAAGGTCTCCCGCCGCCGCCAGGCACGGAGGAACGTCTCCTGCACGGTGTCCTCGGCGTCCTCGAACGACCCGAGCATCCGGTAGCAGTGCACGTGCAGCTCCCGCCGGTGCCGCTCCGCCAGCCCCGAGAACGCCGACTCGTCGACCTCGCCCAGCCCGCTCCCACCCAGACCGCTCACGCCCAGCTCCTCCAGCCGTGTGTCCGCACTCATCGCGTCATCCTTCCGCCTCGTCGTGTCCCGTCGTAGGTGTGACGGGTGCGGGCGCGACAACTCATCACTCGGGGCGGTCGGCAGGGTTGGTCCAGTGACGGATCCGATGGCGGAGCACGACGCGCGGTACGGCGAGGAGGGCGCGGGTCCGCCGGAGTGGGCGCGGGTGCGCGACCGCCTGGCGCGCGTCGGCGTCGCCTGGTTCACGACGTGCGCCGGACACCGGTGCCCCGTCACGAGTGGATCCGGGGGCAGCGGCAGATCCCGCAAGATCGTCTTCGGGACCTCCTGCTCGCTCCCGCAAGATCGTCTTTGGAAACCCCTGGTCATGGACGTGGCAGACTGGTCGGATCAGCCGGGGGAGGGCGTCGGGGAGTGGTCCAGGATGATCGAGATCCGTAGCTTCGCGGAGACTGACCGCGCCGCGCTGCGTGAGCTGTTCGGCCGGGCGGGCGAGGGCTCTCCGTCTTCCTTGTTGTGGGGGCACGAAGAGTCGGAGGCGGCCATGTACCTGGAGCCGTACATGAGCCAGGAACCGGACTCGTTGTTTGTCGCCGTGACGGGCGGCCACGTCGTCGGCTACTTGGCGGGATGCCTGGACAGCTCGACCTTTCCCAGCGAGAAAGAGCGGATGGAGAGGGCGATCGCGAAGTATCGGCTGGTATTCCGACCCAAGCCCGCAGCCTTCCTCGCTCGTGGCATGGTCGACCTGGCGTCGGCCGCGGTCCGGCGAAAGCCCACCGCGAGGGGCTTCGACGATGCCCGTTGGCCGGCCCATCTGCACATCAACGTGACGCCCCTGGCCCGGGGAACCGGCGCCGCCGATGGCCTGATGAAGCGATGGTTCGATCGACTCGTCCAGACCGACTCACCCGGGTGCTATCTGCAGACCTTGGCCGAGAACACGCGTGCGGTACGGTTCTTCGAACGGGTCGGCTTCGCCAGACATGGTCCGACTCCATTGGTCCCCGGTGCCAGGCAGGGCGGCAGGCAACTCCACCAGCAGACGATGGTCTGGCAGCCGTGACTGGCCGGGGTCGCCCGAAGGCACCCGTAGGGATCATGTGACCAGATGGTGAAGGCAGAGTCCGGCTGGACGACCGGTCAGTCCGGGGACCCAGCGGCTCTACCTCGTTCCGGGAGCTGGAGTCGCTGAGGGTAGTCGTTCCAGTCGTCCGCGAGCTGCTGGATGTTGTCCTCGCACCCGCCGCCCCGGCACGGCAGCCACACCGTCGGTACACCCAGCCCATCCGGGGTACGCATCCGGCGGTGCACCGGCTGATCACAAGAAAGCTGATCGGCCCGTTCGGGTTGTTGCCGACGAACCACCAACGCCAGCAGAACCTCGACTACGAGCCGTACGCGTACGACACGCCCGAGGATCCGGACGCCGCTCTGCGGAGTCGCGGTGAGCTGCGACTGGCGCGCGATGTGTCCCTTGCCCCCAACGAGAAGTACCGCGACGCCCCCAACGCGAAGTACCGCGACGCCCCCAACGCGAAGTACCGCGACGCCCCCAACGAGAAGTACCGCGACGCCCCCAACGAGAAGTACCGCGACGACCAATACCGATCGGTCCTGGCCCGAGCGTGGGACGAATCCGTGGCCGAAATTCGGCCACCCGCGTACGTGCCGCTACAGATCGCGACGTGCTGCGTACTCTACTTGCCGGTATCTGCTTCTGCCGCGCCTACTGGTTGGTGATGGCGACGTTGTCGAAGGCGGCGGCCGCGTTGTAGACGCGAACGCCCGACTTGCCGGACGTGTAGGTGGCGTCGGTGACCGAGATCTTGGCAGTGGTCAGGTCGCCGACGTACACCTTGATCGACGAGCCGTCGGCGACCACGCGCAGGTGGTATTGCTGGCCGGCGGCGACCGGCAGCGGCGCCGAGCCGAGCAGCATCCAGTTGTTGTTGGCCCGGCCGAGGATCACCCGCCCGGCCGGGGTGATGCCGGCGTAGTAGCCGCGGTAGGCGTCGGTTCCGGTCCCCACGTTGGCGGCCCGGAACACCAGCCCGGCGTCGCCGATGCCTGACGCGACCGTGACGTCGAGGTCGTACGTCGCGTTCACGTGGTTGTCGTCGAGCAGTGACTTGCCGCCGTAGGAGGCGGTCGTCCGGTACTGGCCGCCGCTGACCGACCAAGCCCCGCCGTACGTCTTCCAGCCGAGCGCGTTGCCGTCGGCGAAGTTGTCCTCCACGAGCATCTTCACCCGCTGGATCGTGCCGTCGGCGTTGAAGTTCATCCGGTCGTACGCGACCTGCCGCGCGTTGCCGTCAGTCTCCGACAGCGGCCGGCGGTGGTAGAAGATGTACCAGGTGTCGGTGCCCGGGATGTTCAGCACCGAATTGTGCCCGGCGCCGCGCGCCACCGCGGAGTCCTGCGCCAGGACCTTGTCGAGGCGGGTGAAGGGGCCGGTGGGTGAACCGGCCATCGCGTACGCCACCGAGTAGTCGGGCCCGGTCCAGCCGCCCTCCGACCACATCAGGTAGTACTTGCCGTTCCGCTTGAACATCTGGGAGCCCTCGACGTACCCGCTCGGAGTGATCTCCTTGTACGTCGTGCCATCGGCGAACGTGCCCAGGCTCGTCATGTCGGCGTTCAGCCTGGCGACGTTGGCGTGCCCCCAGCCGCCGTAGTAGATGTACGCCTGCCCGTCGTCGTCGATGAAGACGTCCTGGTCGATCGGCTGGGCGCCGTTGACGAACTGCGCGATCAACGGCCGCCCGATCGCGTCGGTGTAGGGCCCCTCGGGCCGGTTGGCCACCGCCACCCCGATTCCACCGAGCTCGCTGTTGCTCTGGATGTCGTTGGCCGCGAAGTACAGGTAGTACTTGCCGTTGCGGGCGATCGGGGCGGGCGCCCAGACGGCGTACCGCGCCCAGCTCACGTTCGCGGTGGTGAGGACGTTCGGGTGCTTGGTCCAGGTGATCAGGTCGGTCGAGGAGAAGGCGTCGAGATAGGTCTGTTCCGCGTACGGGCGCGAGGCGGTCGGGAACACGTAGAAGCGGTTGTCGTAGACCGCCACGTCGGGATCGGCGTACCACCCGGCCACGATCGGGTTGCCCGCCTCGGCGGTGGTGTACTCCGGCAGCGCGGTCGACGCCGGAGCGGCCACCACGGTGGCGGCGAGCACCCCCGCGACGGCAACGGCCCTACCGAGGGTGCCTCCAGGCATCGGCATTCAACAATGCTTGCCGGTGTTGCTTCATGGCGTCAAGTGTCAGATCGCGTTACAGAAAGCCTAATGTGGCCGCAAGGCTAACGACGCTGGCCTGCTGAATTTCGATGGCAGTCACTATCTGCTGGTGGGGCTGATCTGGTGCCGGCTGTGCGGACGGTTGATGGACTCGCACTGGGTCGACAACCATGCCGGCTACCGGTGCCGGCACGGCAACCGCAGCACCACACCCTGCCGGCTCCTGTCGGCGTACGGATTGATGTGCACAGCCAGGTACGAATGAACGTCGCGTACCTGCCTGTGTGCTCAGCGCAGCAGGTAGCCGACTCCGCGTATGGTGTGCAGCACCGATGGTGGGCCGAGCTTGCGACGCAGTTGTGCGATCAGCACATCGAGCACGTTCGACGCGGGCGGGACCAACTCGTCCCAGGCGATCGCGATCAGTTCGGTGCGGCGGACCGGTTCCCCGTTCGCGGCCAGCAATCGCTCGAGCACCATGAACTCCTTGGCGGTCAGGGTGAGTACCCGGTCGCCGCGCCGGGCCTCGTGGCGTCCGACGTCCAGCTCGAGGTCCCCATGCCGCAGCACCGGGGCCCGGCCGGTGTCGCCCCGCCGGCACAGGCTGCCCACCCGGGCGACCAGCTCGGCGGTCGCGAACGGTTTGACCAGGTAGTCGTCGCCCCAGGCCAGCCCGTCGACCCGGTCGCTCACCGCGTCCCGGGCGGTGAGGAACAGGACGGGCACGGCCCAGCCGGTACGCCGGCGGTCCGCCACGTACCGGAGCGAGTCCCCGGCCGGCAGCATCCGGTCGAAGACAGCGCAGTCGTAGCCGTTGACGCTCAACGCCTCGTCGGCCTGCGGCAGGTCCACCGCGGTGTCCACGGCGAACCCCGCACCGCGCAACGACGCGTCCAGGGCTATCCGGAGAATGGCGTCGTCCTCAGTGACCAGTACGCGCACAACCATCTACGGTAGCCCGCTGCCGCGCCGTGGCCGTTATCCGCCCTCCGGCCGTACGAGCCAACCGGAGTTGGCCGCCTTGATTCCCGCCTGGAATCGGCTGCGGGCGCCGAGCCGGTGCATGATCGCGGACATCGTCCGGCGCACGGTACGGACCGAGATGCCGAGCCGGGCCGCCGCGGACTCGTCGGTGCAGCCCACCGAGAGCAGCGTGAGCAGTTCCCGCTCGCGCTCGGTGAGCCCGGCGCCGTCCGGTACGTCGGACGCCATCAGCGACACGGCCGAGGGCCAGACCCGTTCGAAGAGTTCAACGACCGTGTTCACCACACTGGGCAGGCGGAACACCGCGACGCCGCCCGCACGGCCGTCCCGCGACTCGGAGGGGAGCATGGCCACCGCCTCGTCGACCACCGTCGCGTCCGCCGGCACGTCGGGTACGGTGCGTACCTCGGCCCCGGCCAAGGCGAGGCTGCCCAGCCGCAGCGCCAGTGCCGGGACGGTACGGGCGTGGTCCGGAAACAGTACGCGGTACCGTACCCCGCGCCGCAGGTTCCGGTGGTCGATACGCCGGAGCATGCCGAGCGGATCGTCGCGGACCGTGCTGCGCGTGCTGGCGATCAGGACGTCGTGGCCTGCCGCGGCCAGCGTCGCAGCTATTCCGGCATGCGTCGACAGCACCAGCGGTTGGGTGTCCTGGCGGCTCGGTCCCGACGGGCGGGCGGGTCGGACCGATCGGTGCCGGTCGCGGACGACGGCCAGCGGGTTCGCGGTCATCTGGTCACCTCCTTAGCTACCCCCACCTTGCTTCGGGGGAGGAAACGGACCCCTACGAACGGTGGCGAGGCGCCGGGGCCCGGCCCGCGGCCTCGGCCGGTGGTTCGCGCTGGGCCACTCGGGCGGTTGCGTGGTTCGGCGGTCATCGGCGGATCGTCTGCCTCACGCGACCCGGCGGCCACGGTGGTGTTCCCGGACCGGGCCGCCGACCGGCGCGGTGCACCGGGCCATATGCCGCACCAGGACATGGCTGCGGTAGCGCTCCGCCGCGGCGACGTCCAGCAGTCCCCGGTCGACCAGTGCCTCCAGCACCGGTCGTGCCGCACCCGGGGTGACCCCCAGCGCCCGCGCGGCGGCGGCGGTGCCGAACTCGCCCGGTAGGTCGCCGAGGGCGTACCACAGCGCCAGTTCCCGACCGGCCGGCGGCCGGCGGGCGTCGACGATCGAGCGCCGTACGGCGTCGGAGAGGACCCGGCACGGATCCTCGTCGAGTTCGTCGACCAGTCGCCGTGTCGTCCAGTGCGGCCGACACAGCAGCCGGGCGGCGGCATCGCGCAGCGCGGCCGGTAGACCACCGCAGAGCTGCGCGACGGCCAGGACGCTCCGCTGGTCCGCCTCCTCGTGCCGCGCGCCGAGTGCGGACCGGAACAGCGCGGCGGCCGCCTCCGTGGGCAGCGGTGCCAGGCCGACCCGGGTCGCGCCGTCCGGATGCCAGCCGCGGTTCGTCGTGGTCGCCAGGGTCAGGCAACCGGGGGTCGCGGGCAGCAGCGGGGTCAGCTGATCCGGGTCGGGGACGTCGTCCAGCACCAGCAGGACGCGCCGCCGGGCCAGCTCCGAGCGCCACAGCGCGGACCGCTCGTCCAGGTCGGGCGGGATCTCCGACACCGGTACCCCGACGCCGCGCAGCAGCCGGTGCAGCGCGGCCGCCGCTCCCGGCGTACCGCCGTCGGCGTTTCCGGCCACGCGTACGAAAAATTGACCGTCCGGATAGTCCGGCGCCAGCCGGTGGCCCGCGTGCACCACGAACGCGGTCTTGCCCACCCCGGCCATGCCGTGCACCAGCACCACGGGCGCGGGGCTGTCCCGCGCGGCCTCGCCCACGACGGCCAGCTCGGCCCGGCGGCCGGCGAGCGGCACGTCGCGGGGCAGCTCCCGGCGTACCGGCCCGATCCGGGCGGCGCCGAGCGCCAGCCGGTGCGCCTCGGCGAGCGCGGCTCCCGGTTCCACTCCCAACTCGGTGCAGAGGAGCTGCCGGGCACGCCGGTACTCGGCCAGCGCCTCGGCCCGCCGGCCCGTCTCGTGCAGCACCCGCACCAGCAGCGCCCAGGCTTCCTCCCGCAGCGGAGCGTCTGCGGTGACCGCCCGCAGGGTGGCCACCGCGTCCTGTCCCCGGCCCACCGCGAGCTGAGCCTCGGCGAGCCGTTCCGCCAGCCCCAGGCGCAGGTCTTCGAGATGGGCCAGCAGACCGGTGGCCGCGTTTCCCTCAAGGTCTGCGAAGGGCCGTCCGCGCCACATCCGCAACGCCTGGTCGAGCAGGGTGGCCGCCGTGCCGGCGTCACCGCCCGCCGAGGCGCATCGGGCCTGCTCGGCGAGTTCGCCGACCCGGTCGACATCCCGCTCGCCCCGACCGACCCGGATCCGGTACGCGCCGGGACGGCTCTCGATCCGTGGGCCACCGTCGTGCTCCGGCAAGCCGCGGCGCAGGGTCCAGACGTACGTCTTCAGGTTGGCCTCCGCCGAGGCCGGCGCGGCCTGTTCCGGCCAGATGGTCGCGACCAGTTCGTCGGTCGTCATCCAGGCGTTAGGCTTCGTGAGCAGGGTTGCCAGCAGGGCACCGGGCTTGCTCCCGCCGATCCGGCGTACGGCGGTGCCGCCGTGCACCTCGATCGGGCCCAGCACATGGAAGAGCACCAACTCACGACCTCCCCAATGAACCTTTCGACCTCCCCCTGCGGTTCGTCGTGGCCGCAGGTGGGAGTCGGGGCGACGCACCGCGCTGTCCAGGTTGAAAAAAGGTTCAATCGTCAGCACCCCGAGCGGTAGTTTCCGGTCGGCACTACCATCCGTTCCGGTACATGAGGTTCCGATGACACGATCCGCAGGAGGTCCCCGGTGCGGGTGATGGTGGTCGAGGACGACGAGGACCTGCGGCTGGCGGTCACCACCGAACTGCTCGGGACCGGACTGCGGGTCGACCAGGCGGCCGACATCGCCACCGCCGACGCGGCGCTGCACGCCGGACGGTACGACTGCGTCGTGTTCGACCGGATGCTGCCCGACGGCGACTCCGTCGGGTACGTGCACCGCCGCCGGCAGCAGGGCTGGGCCGTACCGGTGTTGTTCCTGACCGCGCGGGACAGTCTCGCCGACCGGGTGGCGGGGTTCGAACAGGGCGGTGACGACTATCTGGTGAAGCCGTTCGCCGTGGCGGAGATGGCGGCCCGGGTGCACGCGCTGGTCCGCCGGGCCGGCTCGGGCCGCCCCTCGGTGCTGCGGCACGCCGACCTCGTCGTGGACTGTGCCCGCCGGGAGGTCCGCCGCGCGGGTGTCCTGCTCACCCTGACGGCGAAGGAGTTCGCCGTGCTGGAATACCTGGTCGCCCGGCCGGAGCAGGCCGTGGGCCGGGCCGAGCTGATCGAGCACTGCTGGGACACCAGCACCGACCCGATGTCCAACGTGGTCGACGTGGTGGTTCGGCGGCTGCGCGCGAAGCTGCGCGAACCTGAGCTGATCCACACCGTACGGGGGCACGGCTACCGGCTCGCCGGGCCGGAGTGACCCCGGTGACCGCTCCGACGACCGTCCGGTTGCGCCGCCGCCGCCGGTGGCTCACGCTTTTCCTCGCCGTACTGACCGCCGCCGGGTCGATCGTGTTCGCGTGGGTCGCGGTCGGGTGGGACGCGGAGCTGGGGGAGCAGCGGCTGGACGGCGAACTGCGTCGGGTGACCTCGACCGCGACCCGACTGGTCCAGTACGACGGCACCCTGATCACGGCGTTCGTCGGCGAGGACGAGCTCAACACCCGGTGTCCGCAGTTCGCGATCCTGCCCGGGGGCGCCGAGCGGTTCACCGGCCACTTCAGTCAGCAGAGCTGCGTACCGGTGGATCCGGCGCTGCTCGCCAGCCTGGCGGCGGAGGCGGCGCGGACCGGACGCCTGCTCAACGGCTACGTCCGGGGAACGAACGGGGAACTGGTCCGGGTCGGTGCCGAGCCGTTCCGCAACACCCGTGGGCAGTACATCGGCGCCGTGGTCGCGGCCGTCGACGCGGGGCCGGAGCGGGACCGCCACAACCGGACGGTGCTGATCGCGATCATCGGCTGCGTGCTGCTGGTGACCGCTGCCGGGGCGGCCGGGCACCTGCTCTCCGGCTGGGCGATCCGGCCCGCCGTGGCCGCTCTCGAACAGCAGGAGGTACTGCTCGCCGACACGGCGCACGACCTGCGTACGCCGGTGGCGGCGCTGCGCGCGCTCGCCGAGACGGCGCTGGAACACCCTACCCAGCGCGCCGACCTGCTGCCGCGCACCGTTGCGCTCGCGGGCCGGATGGGCAGCATCATCGACGGGCTGCTGGTGCGGGCGCGGCTGGCCGCCGGTGTCGAGCAGCTCGCCATCCAACCGGTGTGGCTGGACCAGTTGGTCACCACCGTGGTGGAGGAGACTCCCACCGAAGGGGCGCAGGTGACGGTGACCGCCGCGCCGACCAAGGTGGACGTCGACCCCGGGCTGGTACAGCGGGCCGTCGGCAACCTGCTGGACAACGCGCTACGGCACGGCCGGCGGCCGGGCGACCGCGCGATCGTGCACATCACCGTCGCCGGTGGTCGCCTCGTGGTGGCCGACCACGGCCCGGGGATCGATGCCGAGGTGGCGCAGGAGACCTTTGACCGGTTCAGCAGCGGTGGCGGGTCGAGCGGGCTCGGCCTCTCCATCGTGCGCTGGGTGGCCCGGGCACACGGCGGGATGCTGCGCGTCTACAACGCGGAAGAGGGCGGCGCGATCTTCGAACTCGTACTGCCCACGAACGACTCCTGAACGGTTGTACCGAGGATGGACCGATCGTGTATCCGGCCTTCTATGCTCAGCGGGTGACCAAGCTGGGCAATTCGCTTCGCCTGCCTCTGCCCTCCTGGCGTGGCACGCGCTTCTCGCGTCACCTGCGCACCTGGGTCGATGTCCGCTCGTGGCGTGACCGGGGACCGCTGCGTCGCGGCCGGTTGCCGCTGGTGCTGCTGGTGGCTGCCGCTCTCGCCGCCGTGACGGCGGCCGCCTCCGGGGTGGTCGCGCCAGCGCCCGGCCTGCAGGTCGCCCAGGGCGGGCACTGGGTCGCGAGCCCGTCGCTGGGCGTCGTCGTCCACGTCAACGGCTCCGCGCGTCGGGTGGATGCCCAGGCGGCGGTGCCCGGCATCGAGCCGGGCAGTCAGGTGGTGCAGGGCGACACGAGTGGCTATGTGGTCGGCCGCTCCCGGATCGTCGAGTTCGGCAAGTCGAGCCTGTCGGTCGAGCGGACGCTGACCCCGCCGACCGGCGAGCGACCGGTCGGGGTGGAGGCGCCGGGCGGTCCGTACCTGGTCTACCGGGAGGCCGGGCGGGTGGTACGGCTGGGCGATCCACCCGCGACGATTCCGGCGGGTGGCGCACTCGGTGAACCCGTCACCACCTCGGACGGCACGCTCTGGCTGCACCGCGTCGACTCCGGCGTGCTCTGCCGGCTGGCCGCCGGCGCCGACCGGATCTCCTGCCCGGCCGTCGCGCCCGCCGGCCACACCGGCGCGCTCACCGTGGTCGGCGAGCGGCCCGTCTTCGTCGACACCACCGCGGACACGCTGAGCCGGGTGGCCGAGCACGGCCTCGGCCGGCCGACGCCGATCGGGGTGGACATCCCGCCCACCGTGCGGGTCGCGCCGGTGGACGTCGGCGGCCGGGTCGCCATCCTCGACCCCGCAGGGCGGCGAATGCGACTGGTCGACGCGAGTGGTCTGGAAACGAGCCGGTCGGGTGCCGCGCCGATCACCGTCGCGCTGCCCGACGGCGCGTACTCGGCCCCGTCGGTCACCGGGTCGTCCGTGGTACTGCTCGACCTGGACCGCAATGCGGTGCTCACGTACAACAGTGCGGGCGAGCAGCAGCGGGCCATCCCGGTGCCGCCGGAGGCCGGTGAGCCGACCCTGAGTCGTGGTGAGGACGAACGGGTCTACGTCGACGGTGCCGAGGGCCGGCACGTGCTGGTGGTGGACCCCGACGGTGCGGTCGGGTTGGTCCCGGTGGTCGGCGACGGGAGGCGGGTGCCGTCGGGTACGCCGGTGTCCCCGTCCTCCGTGCCCGACCCCGGTCCGCGCTCACCCAGCCCTACCCCGCGCTCGCCCAGCCCGGGTCCGCCGGCACCGGAGCGGCCCCGGGGCGACGGCCCGGCCTCGCCGCGGCGGACACCCCCCGAACCCCGGTCGATACCGGCCAGTCCACCCGGGATGCCGGCGAATCTGCGCGCCACCGCCCAGGGCGGCGACCTGCGAGTCACCTGGAGCGCCGCCGCCGCCAACGGTGCAGCGGTGAGCGGGTACCGGGTCACCTGGACGCCGGCCTCGGGCGGCACCGCCCGCTCGGCCACCCGGCCCGGCAGCGCCCGCTCGATGACGATCACCGGTCTCACCAGGGGCACGGCCTACCGGATCACCGTGGCCGCGCAGAACTCGGCGGGGCGCGGGTCGGCGGCCACCGTCCGGGCCACCGTGCCGCCGCCACCCCGGTCGGTCACGGTCTCCCGGGGCAGCGACACCACCTACGAGGACAGGTGCGAAGAGCCGGACTGCGCGTACTTCCGGATCGTGCTGCGCGGATTCAGCCCGAACACCGACTACCACATCAAGCCGGATTCCAGCAGGTGGCCGGACTTCAATCCGGGCGCCACCCGGCGTACCGACAGTCGGGGGAACCTCACCTTCGAGGACTTTCCGTTCGACTCGGTCGGGTCGTATGTCTGGGTCACCGTCGACGGTGTCCAGTCCAACCGCTACCTCTGGAGTGCGGGATGAACAGTTCCGGGGCGGCGGAGATCGCCGGGCGGATCTCCGAGAACGTGCAACGGGTGATCCGTGGCAAGCCCGAGCTGGTCCGACTGGCCATCGCCGGACTGCTGGCCGAAGGTCATCTGCTGATCGAGGATGTGCCGGGCCTCGGCAAGACCAGCCTCGCCCGGTGCCTCGCCCGCAGCATCGGCGGGCGGTGGAGCCGCATCCAGTTCACCCCGGACCTGCTGCCCAGCGACATCACCGGGGTCACCGTCTACCGGCAGTCGGAGGAGACCTTCACCTTCCACCCGGGCGCGGTGTTCGCGAACATCGTGGTGGCCGACGAGATCAACCGCGGTACCCCGAAGACCCAGTCGGCGCTGCTGGAGGTGATGTCCGAGCGCCGGGTCACGGTGGACGGGACCGGACACGACGTACCGCGGCCGTTCCTGGTCGTCGCGACCCAGAACCCGATCGAACTGGAGGGCACCTACCGGCTGCCCGAGGCGCAGTTGGACCGGTTCCTGATGCGGCTCTCGGTGGGCTACCCGGACCTCGACTCGGAGGTGCTGGTGATGCTGGGTGACTGCGCCGGGGTGGGCCCGGACGACCTGCCGGCGGTGGTCGACATCGAGGCGCTGCGGGAGGCCATCGTCGAGGTACGGACGTCGCACCTCGACCGGGCGGTGTGCGAGTACGCCGCCCGGCTCACCGCGGCGACCCGCAACCACTCCGCGGTGCGCTACGGCGCCAGCGTACGGGGCAGCATCGCGCTGGTGCGTACCGCGCAGGCACTCGCGGCGATCGAGGGACGCGACTTCGTCACGCCCGACGACATCAAGGACGTCGCCGTGCCGGTCCTGGCCCACCGGCTCGTGCTCACTCCGGAGGCCGAGATGAACCGGCGTGGCAGCGCCGAGATCGTCACGGAGCTGCTCGCCTCGATCCCCACGCCCGCTGCCGGCGCGGCCCGCTGACCGTGCGCCTGACCCCCCGAGGACTCGTCCTGCTCGCCGTCGCAGCGCCGCTGCTCGCCTTCGGGTTCTGGGGCGGATACCCGATGCTGCGCGCGCTCGGTGCGGTCCTGCTCGGTGCCGTGCTGGCCGCCATCCTGCTCACTGGAGGCCGCCGGACGGTCGAGGTGCGGCGCTCGGTCTACCCCGAACGGGTCGAACGGGGCCGCCCCGCCCTGGCCAGCCTGCGGGTGCGTAATCCGGGTGGCGGTCGGCTGGCCGGGTTCCTGGCCACCGACGCGACCGGGAGCGCGATCCGGACCGTCCGGGTACGGGCGCTGGCGCCGGGCGCGGAGGCGGTCCAGCACTACGAGCTGCCGACCACCGCGCGTGGCCGGCTGACCGTGGGTCCATTGACGCTGCACCGGGTGGATCCGTTCGGGCTGGCCCGCAGTGAGACACATACCGGGGAGACCGCGACCCTCTGGGCGCATCCACGGCAGCTTCCGGCGCGGGCGCCGATGGTCGGCTACCCCCGGCACCACCACGAGGGCACCAGCACGGACCGCGCGCCGCGGGGTTCGGCGCAGCTCCTGGACGTCCGGGAGTACGTCCCCGGCGACGAGGTACGGCACCTGCACTGGAAGGCGACCGCCCGGACGGGCCGGCTGATGGTGCGCGACCTGGCCGATCCGGAACAGCCGAGGTTCGCCCTGCTGCTCGACACCCGTCCCGACGCACTGACCGCCGCCGAGTTCGAGGAGGCGGTGGATCTGGCGGCGTCCCTGCTCGGTGCCGCCGCCCGGGCGGGACACCACAGCCGCCTGGTCACCTCGTCCGGCCTCGACCTGAGCACGCCGGGCGGGGCGCACAGCGTACGCCGGCTGCTCGACGTGCTGTGTGAGCTGGGGCAGGAGGGCGGGCGGGAAGCCGATCTTGTGCCGGTGTCGCTGGCCGTGGGCGGTCCGGCCGGCGGCTGCCTGGTGGCGGTCACCGGCGGGACGACGCCGCCGGTCGCGCTGGCCGGCTCGCGGCACCGGTTCCTGGCGATCGTCGTGATCGTCCTGACCGGTACCGGCGACGGCTCCGGGGCGCCGCACGGTGTCGAACGCTCCGAACCGGCGCCGCCGAACGCCCCATCCGGCCCGGCGACCGGCGTCCGGGTGCTCGTGGCGGAAGGCGCCGAAGAAGCGGTGCGCCGATGGAACGAGCTGCCCTGATGAGCGCGGTGCTCCGGGCGGTACCCGCCTCGTGCGCGGTGCTCGCGGCCGTCGTCGCGGGGATGCTCTTCGCGCCGGTCTTCGGCGTGCCCGCGCTGCTGCTCCCGGTCGGCGTGCCGGCGGTGGCGGTGCTGCTGGCCACGCTGGCCTGCGCCCGGCATGCGGCTCTGCTGCCCTGGCGGCCGCTGCTGCTGGCGGTCGCCGGCCTGCTGGCCGTCGCCGAGACGGTGCTCCGGTCGACGACGGTGGCGGGCCTGCCCACCGGGCGTACGCTGCGTGCCCTGGCCGCCGGGATCACCGACTCCTGGCAGCTCGCCCTCCAGTCGACCTGGCCGGCCCGGCCGGATCCGGCGCTGCTGCTGTTCGTCCCGCTGCTGGTGGTGCTCGCCGCCGTGCTCGGCGTCGAGCTGCTGGACCGGCTGGACAGCCCGGTGCTGGCGCTCGCCCCGAGCTTCGCGGTCACCCTGCTGAGTCAGTTCTACGCCCCGATGCCGTCCGGTCCGGCCGTCGCCGCGGCGCTCGGCTACGCCGCGGTCGGCGGAGTCCTACTGGCCTTCCACAGTGGAGCGGTAGTCGCGGTGCAGCGTGGCGTCGGCCCCGGTCAGCACCGCCACCCGCATCGACCGGGCGATTCGGATCGGGGCGGGGCGGCGGCGCTGCTGCCGAGGGCCGTCCCGTCGGTGGTCCTGGCCGTGGTGGCGGTGATCCTCGCCGGGCTGCTGCCGGCCACCGTGCCACCGAGATACTCGCTCCGCGCGGACCAGGCGGTCCCGCTCGCCGAGACCCGGGTGACCAGCCCGCTGGACGAGATCGCGTACCGGCTCGCCCACCCCGGCACCGCCGTGTTCCGGGTGAGCGGCGGGGCCGGGGTGGACCGCTGGCCGTTGGTGGTGTTCGACGCCTTCGACGGAGTCAACTGGCAGCCCGGTGGCCGGTACCGGCGGCTCGGCACCGAGCTGTGGCCGGGCGGCGCGGTGAGCGTACCGGTGCGGACCCGGTCCGCCGAGATCGACACTTTCGCCGCCGGTGCCGGCCCGTGGCTGCCGAGTCAGACCTGGCCCGCCGGGGTACGTGGGGTCGAGCCGCTGGTGGAGGAGGAGCAGGGCACGTTGCTGCTGCCCGGGGCCGACGGCGTCGCGAGGTACACGCTGACCTGGTGGCAGCCGGCGGTCGACGCCGAGGCGCTCGCCGCCGCCGCGATCGACCCGCTCGTCCCGGGCGGGCTCGGTGGCGTGGGCACGGTGCCGGCCGGGGTCGCCGAACTCGCCGAGCGGGCGACGGGCGGGCTGCGGCCGTCCTTCCAGGCAGCCCTGGTGCTGGAGCGCTTCCTCCGGCAGAACTACCGGCTGGCGACGGGGCTCGACCTGCCCACCGGGCACTCCTGGCCACAGTTGACGGACTTCCTGTTGCGCAGCGGGCGGGGCACGACCGAGCAGTTCGCCGCCGCGTACGTGGCGCTGGCGCGGATCCGGGGCATCCCGGCGCGGCTGGCCGTCGGATTCCGCGCGCCCAGCGCTCCCGATCCCGACGGGCGGTACACGGTCCGCAACGGCGACGTACTGGCCTGGCCCGAGGTCGCCGTGCGGGGGGTCGGCTGGGTACCGCTGGATCCGGCAGTCGCGCCGTCGGCGTCGACCGCCGTCTCCGGTGTCGGGCTGGCCGCCGCCGCAGCGCGGGTACGGGCCCAGCTCCCCGCACCGGAGGAGCTCCGCGATCCACCGGTCGCGCCGCGTCCGGCCGCCGCCGTGCGACCGGACGACGGCGCCGTGTCGAGTGCCGCGATGTGGCGGGTGCTGCTCGGCGCCTCGGTGCTGATGCTGGCAGCCTGGCTGGTCGGCGTGCCCTCGGCGACGGCCGGACGGGCCTGGCGCCGCCGACGCCGTGCGGGAGCGGCCGCGGTGGTGGGTGCCTGGGCGGAGGTCCGCGACCGGCTACGCGCGCACGGTGTCCCGGTGTCGGCCGGGATGACGGTACGCGACCTGGCCACCAGCGCGGTCGCCGTCGCCGATCGGACCACCGTGGACGACATCCGGAGGCTGGCCGTCGTCGTGGACCGGGCGCTGTGGTCACCGGCAGCGCCGGGGGAGCAGGATGGCCGCCAGGCGTGGGCGGCGGTGCGGGCGGTACGCCGTGGACTGGCCCGGCGCGGCTGGCGGGCGCGACTGCGGGCGCTGCTCGATCCGCGCGTACTGCTGCCGCCGCGTCGCTGAATGCTCGTCACTTCACACAGTTGGCGCCCCGGATCGGTTTGGGCTGGCTCTCGTACACCTGATTGCCGTCGCTGCCCTGGATGAGGAAGCAGTACCGGCGTACCGGATCCACGGGCACCCGATAGGTGGTGTTGCGCTGGGCGAGTAGCGCCCGGGCCCGCTCACCCTCGGCCGCGACGATCACGGCGAAGTCCAGCGGCTCGCTGCTCTGCCAGGACAGCTCCACGACGTTGCCACGATCGGCGGGATCGGCCAGTTCCAGCCGTACCACCCGGGGCGAGGCGGTCGCCGGGCTGGCCACCCCGGTCTGCGCGGGGGCCGGCGGGACCGTGAGTTCACCGGTCCGGTTCAGCAGCACCGGCCCGGCCACCGCCGCGAGCAGTACGAGGCCACCGACCCCGATCAGCACGGACCGGGTACGGGTGACCCGCCGGAGCGGTTTTTCCGCGCCGAAGACGAGAATCGGCTCGCCGTGGGGGCGGGGCGCGGCCCGACTGGAGACCTCCGCCGCGGGGTTCGGCGACTGTGCTGCGGAGGTTGGCAGCGCCGTCACGGTGGCCGGCGGTCCCGCTGCGGGGGTCGGTGGTGTCACTGCGCCGGCCGGTGGTTCCGGGCCAGGTTCCGGCGGTTCCGCGCCGGGGTTCGGTGGTTCGGCTCCGTGGTTCGGTGGTTCGGTTTCGGGGTTCGGTGGTTCGGTGCCGTGGTTGGGTGGTTCGGTTTCGGGGTTCGGTGGTTCGGTGCCGTGGTTGGGTGGTTCGGTTTCGGGGTTCGGTGCGGCTGCGCTGGACTGTGGTTCCGTGCCGGGACTCGGCGGTTCCGCCCCGGGCAGGCCGGACGCGGCGAAGTCGTCGAATCCGCGCTGCTCCACGGCCGGCGGTTGGTGGTCCGGGGGCGATGGTGCGATCCGTATCCGGAGCGCGTCCAACTGCTCGGCGACCGCCGAGGCGGCGTCCGGGCGTGCGTCCGGGTCCCTCGCCAGGAGCACGGAGATCAACTTTGCCAGCTCCGGTGGCGTCCCGGGGCGATCGAGCGGTGGCACCGGTCCGCCGAGTACGCGTAGCAGGCGTGCTTCCGGCTCCTCGCCGGCCGGACCCTGATGCGGGGACCGGCCGGACAGGGCCAGGTAGAGGACCACGCCGAGGCCGTAGAGATCGGACCGCTCGTCGGCGGAACCGTCCCGCACGGTCTCCGGCGGCAGGAGATCTGCGGTTCGCAGGGGATCGCGGGGGAATGCGTGGCGCAGCGTGAGACCGAAGTCGGACAGCACCGGCTCGCCGGAGGGTCGGAACAGCACGTTCCCGGGGAGGACCCCGCCGTGCACGAGCCCGGCCGCGTGCGCGGCCGCCAGTGCCGTCGCGAGCACGGTGCCCAATACCAGCGTGTCCGCCACGGAGAGCGGGCCGAACGAGTCGAGCAGCTCCGGCAACGACTGGGTGCACAGCTCCATGCGCAGGGCGCAGCGCCCGTCCGGGCGCTCCTCGACGCGATCGGCTACGAGGACCGGGGCGTGGGCGCGGAGCGCGGCGAGCCGGGTCAGTTCGCGATCCAGGTCGGCTCGGGTACGCCGGTCGAGCCCGCCGGGGAAGACCTTCAGCGCGAACGCCTCACCGGTCGCCCCGTCCACTCCCGCCAACACCGTGGCCACCGGACCGTCTCCCAGCGGGACCAGCTCGCCGTGTTCGGGATCGGTCGTCATGGTCCTGGTCGTCCTCTCCGGGCCGATCTCCGCTGGCCGCCGTGCAGGTTCCCCTCCGGCGGGTCGCCCCATGGTAGGCAACGAAGCAGCCGCGCCGGCGCCCAGCGGCAGGTTGCTGCCGTGGCGTCCAGCCGGACGCCGTGGTCGTGCTGGACCCCGGGTTCGCGCCGCGTGTCGTCCGGCCCGATGCAGGCCCCACCGTGGGCGGGCGCGTCCGGTCAGGTAGTCGCCGCCCGTACGTCCTCGGCGGTCACCGTACGCAGCTCGAGCACGTCCGGCACCCGCCCGAGGGTGCGGAGCCGCTGCGACTGCGCCTTGCGTACCCCCTCGAAGAGCCGGCGGGCGTCCCGGGCGTTGCCGAAGTTGGCGTCGCGCGATATCCGGCCGAAGTAGTCCAGCAGCACCGGGCGTGCCTCGTCCTCCATCAGGTAGTCACCGTCGGCGACCATCCTGCCGATGATCTGGAGCAGGTCCTCCGGTGTGTAGTTCTCGAACTCGAGAGTCTTGGAGAACCGCGAGGCCAGACCGGGGTTGACGGCGAGGAAGCCGGTCATCTCGTCGGTGTACCCGGCGGCGATGACCGCGACCTCGTCCCGGTGATCCTCCATCAGCTTGACCAGGGTGTCGATCACCTCCTGGCCGAAGTCACCGCCGGAGCCGGCCTGCCGGGACAGCGTGTACGCCTCGTCGATGAAGAGCACGCCGCCCCTGGCCGCCTCGAACACCTGCGCGGTCTTCTCCGCGGTGTGCCCGATGTACTGGCCGACGAGATCGCGCCGGGAGACCTCGCGGAACTGGCCGCGGGCGAGTACGCCGAGCGCCTTGAGTAGCTTTCCGTAGGTGCGTGCCACCGTGGTCTTTCCGGTGCCGGGCGCCCCGGCGAAGATCAGGTGATGGCTGACGCCGCCCACGGGGAGCCCCGCCTTGCGGCGCCACTCGTTGACCTGGATCTCGTCCACCAGCGCCCGGACCTCCGCCTTCACCGCGGCCAGGCCGACCATGCCGTCCAGTTCGGTGAGGAGGTCGTCGAGCCCGACGTCCCCCGTGGCGGCCGCTCGCTGCGCGGGTTCCGTCACCGTCGGCGTGGCGCCCTCGGCGACCTCGATGGCCGGTTCGGCGGTGTTGTCCAGCTGGCACTCCTCCACCGAGCCGGCGCAGTCGGGGCCGAACGCGATACCGACGTCCTGCACGTCCCGCACCCGGGTACGGCGTACGACCGGCCGGCTGTGGTGCGCCACCGCGATGCCCGCGCCAGTCGTACGGGAGATGTCGCAGCCTTCGATGACCGGGCGGGCGTACTGGTAGACGTAGATGCCGCGTTGTCCGCAGCCGGAGATGACGCAGTTGCGGATCTCCGGATCGGCGCCGAGCCCCACCACCACACCGTCGCTGGCCACGTCGTCGATTGAGGTGTCGTCGATGCGGCCGGAGGAACTTTCCACCACGATGCCCTGGGCGGAACCGGAGATCCTGCACCGGCGTACCGCGAACCGGGGACAGCCGCGCACGCTGATCGCCGGACCCATCCGGGCGGTGAGGCTGCACCGCTCGACCGTCACATTCGCGTTCTCCGCCTGGAGGGCGGCGAGGTCCGCCCGCACGTCGATGCCGTCCAGGACCAGCGACCCGCCCCGGACGTCCAGCACCGGCCAGTCGCCGCCGGAGCCGTCCAGGAGCACCGTCGCGCCGTCCACCGCCCGTACCGTCAGCGCGCGGTCGAGCAGCTCGAACGTCTCCGGATAGCTGCCGTCGGCGACCGAGATGACGCTCCCGTCCGGCGCGTCGCGCAGCGCCGCACCGATCGTGCGGTACGCGCCGTGCCGCCCCGGCGCGACCAGCAGCGTCCGGGAACTCCGGCCGGGCCCTGGCCCGGGTGTCTGGTGTGGACCGTCGTCGACGGTGGGTGCGTTCACCGGATCCTCCGGAGGATGCCCCGTCCTTCAGGCCGGGGAGGAATCCGGACTGCGCCAGGAGCGGCCCGGCGGAGCCGGGACGGTCCGAGGGCGAAGCCCGCTGGCCTGCGGCGTGTCGCGTTACTCAACTCGCCTCCTCGGGTGAAGTTTCGAACATGCGTACGGCGTACAAGTGCCGGGTCTACCCGAGCCCCGAACAGGCGGCGGTGTTCAACCGCACCTTCGGCTGCGTACGCCTGGTCTGGAACCGCACCCTCGCCGACCGGCACACCGACTACCACCAGCGCGGCGAGCGCACCTCGTACCGGCAGGCCGACGCCGCGTTGACCGGCTGGAAACAGACGACCGAATTCGCGTTCCTGTCCGAGGTGTCCTCCGTGCCGTTGCAGCAGACGCTGCGCCACGAGCACACCGTGTACGCCAACTTCTTCGCCGGCCGTGCCCGCTACCCGCGCTTCAAGTCCCGGCACGGCCGCCAGTCGGCGCACTACACCCGCTCCGCCCACCGCAAGGTACGTAACGTCTGCGCCTACTTCCTGCACAAGACCAGCGGCCGGTTGGTCCGCTCCGCAGACCTGATCGCCGTCGAAGACCTCGCCGTCAAGAACATCGTTGCGGCTGGTCGAGTCGCAGCCGGGAGCGATGCCGGCGATGCCTGCGGAGCTGATGTGAGACAGCAAGGGTCCTCCCTTCTGCGGTCGGCTGGGAAACAGGAAACCTCTGGGGCGTCCCAGGGACTCCCCGTCCTTCAGAGTGGGGAGGAAGTCAAGTCAGGAAAACTCCGATCGGAAGCGACGCGGCAACGCCACGGGCATGCGCACCGTCGAGTCGGGCGGGGCGGACGCCGCAGCGCGCGGCGCGGGTCGCCGTTCCGGCCAGTGCCGCCTCGACGGCGGCCTCGGTGGTCGCGGCGAGCCGCAGCACGGCGTCCACCCGTGGTGCGTCCCGACCCGAACGGGCGGTGACCGTCACCGTGGCGGCCGCGTCGACGGTCACCCTGAGCAGGTCGGTGATCAGCCGCTTCGCCTGTGGATCGGCGAGTCGGTGCCACCCTCGCAGCTGGACGGCGGCCTGGCAGACGGCCCCGGTGCGCCAGAACCGCCACTCCTCGCGTATCTGGTTGCGGCCGCCGGTGACGTGGGCCAGGCCGGTGATCACCGCGAACGCGGCCTCCTCGGTCAGCGGCTCGGCCGGTACGCCCGCGCGACCCAGCACCTGCCGCATCCGGCGTACGGCGTTGCGCAGGATCAGTGCCAGCTCGTCGTCGCCGGGCACCTCGACGCTGCGGGCGGCGTGTACGGCCAGCCACACCTTCACCGGGGCGTCCCGCCCGACGCCGGCGTGGTACACCGTCTGGACGCCCAACGGGCGCTGCTGCCCGTCCACCAACGGCAGCAGCGCCGCGGGCGTGGGCAACCGGTCGACGAGGTCCGTGCCGCCGGCGGCCGGTCGCAGCACGGCGGTCAGGCCGCTGCGGTGGCTGGTCGTCATGGCCGACCCGTGGCCGGTCTCGACGGCCCGCACCGTGCAACGCGGGACCAGCAGGTCCAGCAGCGTCGGGGTCTTTGCAGCGTCCTCCGGCAGGTCGCGGCGGCGGGTACGGGACAGGTAGCCGAGGGCCAGCGCGCCATGCTCGGGGAGCCAGCGCCCGTCGATCCGTACCGTGGTCAGCACGACCAGCACCGCCGCGCCGACCGACACGCAGACCAGCACCGGCAGCGGCTGCCGGACGGCGAGCAGCACGGCCAGCCCGGCGACCTGCCAGCAGACGACCTGTATCAGGTGGAGATGTGCGAGGAAGTCCCGACCCCAACCGTCGACCGGTGCCTCGTGCGCCGGTGGCCCGGCGGCGACGGCCGTCGCGGCGGTCGAGGGGTGCGCCGGGGCCGTCCGGGGCAGGGCCCGGTGCTGGGCGCGCGGGGTCGCCTGGGCAGGCCGACTGACCTGTCGGGCGGATGTCGCCGGGTCGCCAGCCTGTCGGGCGGATGTGGCGGGGCTGGCAGCCGGTGGGGCGGATGTGGCAGGGCTGGCAGCCGGTGCGGCGGATGTCGCCCGGCCGGCCGCTGGTCGTGCGCGTGTCAGCTGGCCGGCCGGCTGCCGTGCGGCCGCCACCGTGAGCCGCGCGGTGGCGGGGGCGACCCGAACCGGAGCGGCGGGCGCGCTCTGACCGGCGGCCGGTGGCGCCACCCCCGCGTCCGGCGTCGGGACGGCTGACCCGGGGGCGGCCCGGTCAGCGGCGTCCACGGCCGACCTCCCGCCCCGCCGGTCCGCCCGTGTCCCGTGCCGGACGGATCCCGTCGCGTCGCGACGGGCCGTCTGACGTGCTGTCGCCTGACGTGCTTCCGGCGGTCCTGGCCAGCGTGGCCATCACCAGGGGAGAGCGCACCGGGTCCTCACTCTGTCCGTCGTGGCCGGACGGCGCGTTCGCGCCACCGGGTACACGATCGGACCGGGCACATGAGGTTTCCATGACGTGCGGCCCGCCATCCGACGGATCGTGTCAGGCCGGGGTTCAGCCGAACCGTGCCGCGATGTCGCGGTAGGTGTCGCGCACGGCTTCGAGGCGGATCCGGCGGAACCGGCCCGGTTCGGCCGCGTAGACCTCATGGCCCCGGCCGCTCCACAACGCCTCCGCCGGTACCGCGTCGGCACCCGCCGGCACGAACTTCAGCACCTCGGAGAGCGCCGCCGCCGCGGAGAGCAGGTCGACGCGGGCGCTCCGGCGCCCGTCGGCGTCCGGTCCGGCGGGGTCGGCCGGCATGCCGCTCGCGAGCACGTCCGCCAGCCACAGCCACTCGCCCGCGTCCAGCAGCTCGGACGGCCGATCGTCGCCGAACCGCGGGTCCTCGTCGTCGGGCAGCAGGACTTCCCCGGGGAGCCGGAACATGAACTCGCGGGCCGCGCCACACGACAGGCAGGTGCCGCTGTACCGGCTGGCCAGCTCGCCCTCGGCTGCCACGACCGAGCTGGCTGGGTCGAAACTGCTCTCCCCACAGGATTCACACGGGTGCAGCTCCATGTAGAGGTGCGCCTCCGCGCTCGTCCGCGCCAGCCGCAACGCCATGCCCCCCATGCTATGCACCCGGCTCTCGGCGCGCCTCGTCGAGGAAGCCCGCGTCGGAGCAGATCAGCATGTGCAACCCGCGGAGCAGGTGGGGCAGCAGTTCGTCGGGGCCGGTCACGGTGGGATCGTCGTCGGTGGGCGGATGCGCGTACGCCGGAGCGAGGGCTTCGCACGCGTCCCACAGTGTGGGGGTGACCGGTGCCCAGCGCCAGATGTCGTGGACCAGGTTGTCGACGAGAATCCACGGCCGGTCGGGTCCACCGATTCCGTAGCGGCCGTGCCAGCCGAGTCGCATGCCGTGCCCGTGCAGCATGCTGTGCCACCGGTAGGACCGCGCCACGGCGGCGGCCTCGGCCGAGTCGGGGTCGACGACGAGCAGCAGCCGGCGCTCGGCGAGGTGGGCGACGGCCCGGTCGAAGCGGGCCCGGGTCAGCCACGGTGCCGAGGCGGCGATGTGGGCCGGGGTCCAGGGCCGTGGTCCGCCGGCGACGCCGTGGGCGAGCAGCCAGAGGGTGTACGGGTCGCCGCCCGGCAGCGGATGGATCTGCCCGGCGAGGCGTACCCGGTGCGGGTTGGCGACGGGTCCGGAGGTGTCGACGGCCGGCCCGAGGTAGTGGCCGACGGGGAACATCAGGGGCGCTGCGTTACCGGGCATGTCACTCCGGTCCCGGGCCGCGGAGCTGGTCGCCCGGCCGTGGGCCGCGAAGGGCCTCTGCTACGTCTTCGTCGGCGGGCACGGCGAGGTCGAGGCAGGCCGCCCCGGCGGAGATGAGCGTGTCGAGCCGGTCCAGCAGGGCGAGCAGGACCGTGTACGGGTCGGTCAGGGCCGGTTCGGTGCCGGCGGCGTACCCCTGGCAGGCGGCCCACAGTGACGGCTGGCCGCCCGCTTCGGCCCACAGTTCGTAGCCGAGCCGGTCCACGGTGACGATCGGCTGCCCGAACGTGCCGATGCGGCGGCGGTCCGGATCGTCCGGATCGGGGCCGAGCCCCGAGAGCAGCGGCAGTAGCCGATGGGCCCGGGCGAACCCGGTGGCGTCGGCCCAGGAGACCGGCACCAGCAGGCCGCGGCCGACCAGGCTGTCGAGGATGGACGGTTGGTGCCTCGGGTCGCCGGGTGCCGCCCAGGCCCTGGCCTCCGGCTCGGTGAGCCGCTCGATGTCGGGTCCGCGCCGGACCTCGTGACCCCACTGGCCCTGCTCAGCGGGAAAGAGGCCGAGGTAGTGGCCGATCGCGACCAGTACGGCGACGGAGGTGCTCACGGTGCCGGCCACCGCTCGGCCGGGTCCCGCAGGACCAGGGCCGCGGCGCCACCGAACCGGTCGGCGAGCCAGGTGTCGACGGCGCCACGCAGCACGATCGCCAGTCGCTGCGGGTCGGCGATCACGGACCTGTCGACGTAGAGCTGATGCGCCCCGCTCGGCCGGGGTTCGAGTACGGCCAGGCCGCCGTCGGCCCCGTTCTCGCGGGATCCCACCCGCAGCTCGAAGCGGCCGTGATCGGTGCTGACCCGTACCGTGTTCTCCGCGACGAGACGCAGTTGGCGGACCCCGCCCGGCGTGTTCGGGTCCGAACTGAACCACCCCTCGCGGGTCATCACGTCGATCGCCCGGGTCACGCCGTATCCCACCTTGTCGCCCTCGCGTTCCTCGGCCACGAACTCCGTGACCTCCTTCGGTTTCGTGCCGCTCGGCCAGCGGTCGGGCTCCTCGCGCAGCGTGCCCAGCTCCGTCGTCCCGTTCAGGTCCAGGCCGAACCGAAGCCTGGCGTCCTCGGTTACGGCGTCCCACCGCGCCGTAGAACCGGCCTGCTCCACCAGCAGCCCCAGGCGCTCCATCTCCAGCCGTAGGTATCCCCGCAGCATGACCGGGTTCAGGCCGACGGGGATCCGCTGCCCCTGCTGCTCTGCCGCCGCGATCCGGTGCAGGTACCGGGCGTGCTCGACCAGGCGGTTGACCGCCACGGCGTCCTGCCGATCCAGCAGCACCGGACCGGGGGGATTGTCACCGGGCCGCAACGCCGTACCAGCGGTGAAGAGACGCCAACCGCCGACCCCTGCCCGGGCCGCGCCCTTGGCGAACCTGCTCGGCAGCGACGCCCGCTCGTCCGCCGGTCTCGGCATCGGTGTGATCTGCTTGGCCGCCTCGGCGGCATTCCTGGCCATCCTGCTCAGGTCCTGCGCGATGTGCAGCGGTGTGAACGGAAGCCGGTCGGCCTCGGCACGAAGCTGTGCGTCGGCATCGATCCGTTTGATGATCGGGCTGACCACCCGCATGACTCCCTCGCCGGCGGCGTACGCAGCGGTGTAGCCGGCCTGCCCGACCAGCCAGATCATCTCGTCGCCGATCGGGATTCCCACCCCGAGCAACGGAGCGGCGGCGGCCACCCCGCCGGCCAGGCCCGCGACGTGCTTGACCGACTGCGACCGGAACGACTGCTCCTGCGGGATCCCGGTGATCCCGTCCTTGCCCTCGATCACCGCGGCCGACCGGTCCTGCTGGACCTGCTTGAAGATCGCGAGGCGCCCGGCCGGAACACCTGGATGGTTCTCCGGATGCCGGTCGCGGGCGAGCAACTCGTCGATCATCTGCTTGGACTCCCTGAGCTGGTACAGGGCTCGGGCGGCGGCCGCCGCTGTCCTGTCGTCGGCCTCCCACGCCGACAGCGGCGTCCAGCCTGCCCCATAGCCGAGGCCGCGTCCCGCCTGCATCAGCATGTTCGCGGTGAGCAGCTCCGGGGTGGTGGCGAAACCGAGGTACAGCGATGCCACCTGCATCAGCGCCTGCTGCGACCCGACCCGGAGCGGATTGACCGGGAGGGCCGCCCTCGCCTTCGGCAGGTGGACCAGCTCGTAGGTCAGGCCCGGCGGTGGATCGAATTTCCACGAGTCGGAGACCCGCCCGCCCGTGTGGTTCCACAGGGTCCTGGCGGGCTGGACGATTGCGCTGCGGCGCCGCCTCAGCGCCTCGATCTTGTCCCTGACCTCGGCCTCGGATTCCTTGATCGCCTCTTCGAGGTGGCCGCGGGCCGCCTTCAGATCGCGCTCCAGATCCGCGTCGAGCGTCGGATCGTCGTCGTAGAACCTCCGGGCCTGGTGGTAGACGTTTTCCGCCCAGATGTTGCGGACCGTGTCCGGCTCCTGCTTCTCCAGAGCGGTGCGCTTTTTGGTCGCGTCGAACTCGCGCGGATCGGCGGCCTTGTCCGCGACCGCCTGCAGGAGCGACGCCCCGAGCGTGATCGCACCGCCGGCAGCGGTCTTCTGCACGTCACCGCCGGAGGACTGCACTGCCGCCGTCGCGCCGCTGCCGGCGAGCGCCGCCGGCGTGCGCTTCTGAAGGTTCTTGGCGATCGGGTCGCCCTGCTCCCGCTCGGGTGGTTTGCGCGCCTCGCCGACCAGGGACCTGTCGGGGTCGGTGACGAGCCGGACGGTCGGCAACGCGCTGCCGAGTCTCGCGTCGGCGTCGGCCTGGGCGACACTGTTGGCAAAGCCCGACGCCACGCTCGTCGCGATGCCGACCGGGTCGCGGCCGAACTCCAAACCCACCATCAGGGTGTTGCCGCCGCTGCCGACCGACGAGACGAGCCGACGGAACATGGGCGGCCAGTACGGCTTGCGCCCCACCCGGGCCACCAACGACTGGTCGATCCTGGCCCGCCGACGCCCGGCCGACTCGCGCAGGTTGTGCGTGACGGTGCCACTGAGCAGGTCGGGCATTGTCGCGTCGACGTACCGTTCGATCATGATCCGTTCGGCCGGAGTCGCGACGCGGTAGAGCGACGTGAGTACCCTGACCCGGGCATCGCGCGCCGCCTTGCCGGCAGCCCCCCGCGTCGCCTTGGCGGGCGCCTGGCCGGAGCCGGCCCGCGGCCCGAGAGTGGCGAACTCCGCCAGTGCGCCGGCGGTCTCGACGAGGATCGCCGCCTCACTGGCGTCCGGACGCACCAGCAGCCGGTACCCGTGCGGAGCCCCCGGATCGGGCTCGAGCCGTACGGCGAAGTCGCGCCGGTCGGACCCGGTCGGCTTGACCGGCACCTGGTAGGAGGAGGCACCGATCCTGACGAACGCCACCGGGTCGGACAGGTCGCGGATCCGGGCACCACGCACGCCGGGGGTGAAGTCCGCCGCAGCCCGGTCGAGGGCCAGATCCAGGACCTTCAACCCCAAGCTGTCGTTCGGCCTCGCCCGGGTGTCGAACATCCTCAGCGCGATGGCCGGCTCAGCCCTCCCGGCCAGCCAGTTCCGCAGTCCCTTGACGTGCCGCCGGGACCCGGGCTGGTCGCTGAGCAGCTCCGCCTCGGCGAGAAGCTTCAGGACCCGCTCGCCGTCGCCCGTCCGGTGGGCCTGTTCGACGGCCGCCAGCAGCCCCCGGTCGTCGCCGTGCTGGACCGTCTCGACCGCCCGCAGCACCGCCTCGGCGACGATCGCCTTCAACGCGTCCGCGTCCGCACCGACCGTCTCCGCGACCACGACCCGGACCTGGCGTGCCGTACCGGGACCGGGGCCGGCAACCGGCTCCACGCGGTATGCCTGACCCGTGGGTAGCGGACCGATCCGCAGTACCACGGCGAGCGGGCCGTCGTCGGCTCGCCGCTCCTGCCGAGCGCTGTCGACCCAGACGACATGACCCTCGCCGTTCCAGGGCGGGCCGACCGGCAAGGTCGACTCCAGCAGGAAGAGTCGATGCCCGTCGACCGCCGCCAGGCCGTCCTCGATCGCGGTCTTCGCGGAGAAGTACGCACCGCGCAGCCGGGTCGACTCCGCCGACGTGTTCACCCGCGCCTGGGGCGACGCGTTCACCCGCGACATCCACGGTACGAAGGTGGGCGGCTCCAGTTCGGTCCGCAGTCGTTCGATCGCGTCCTGCGCCAACTCCGGGATGTTCGCGTGCCGGTCGAAGACGACCTCGGCAGGGCCGGTGAGCACCAGCCCGTCGGAGCCGCGTACCGGCACTCCGTCCGGACCGGGTCGCGGGCTCGGCGGGTTGACGGTGAACCGGGTCCCGCTCCCGACCTGACGTCGGGAGAACCGCACCGGCACGGGGGTACCGTCGCGGAGTTCGATGGTCGCGACCTCGCCGGTACGCGCCAACTGGGCCACCCGCCGCCCGGGCGAGCGCCACTCGGCATCGTGGCTCGACAGTCGCCGGACCGTCGCGAACTCGTCGACGCTGAGGTTCAACAGGCCCAGCCGATGTCTGGCGTGCCGGGCGTCCGGGGCGTTCGGGTCCGGATGCCCGATGCCGAGGTGGTCGAGCAGCAGGCCCAACTCGACCTCGATGTCTTTCACCGCTCTCGCGGAGACTGCCGACCCCGACGCCGCCAATGCCTTCGCCGTCGTCAGTTCCGCGACAAGGAGCTTCACCTCGGCCCGGTGGCCCTCGTCGTGCGGACTGAGCCTCCTGCGCGACGGATCGGCCCCGCGTCGCAGCGCGTCGGGATGCGCTGGTCCGTCGGTCAGCGATCGCAGTTTCGCCTTTGCCCGGGTCACGAAGCTCTCGTTGCGCAGGGCGGCGTCCTCGTCCAACTCGTGGCCGACGACGCGGGCGGCCCACCGGGCGCCCGCCGAACCGGTGGGCGCCCTGGCCGAGACCACGACGTCGACATGGGTTTCGCCACCGATCACGACGTCGGACCGGTGCGATCGTTTGCCCTCGGGCGGAGTGCCGACGCGGAACCGCAGCGGCGGCCTGCCCGGCAACCGCAGGGTCGCGGTGAGATTCCTGCGGTCGACCGTCAGCGGACCGTGTTCCCGCAACGCCTGCGTCAGCATTCTGAACACCGGTCGGGGAGCCGACGGACCATCGTGCGCGGGTGCCCCCGGCAACTCGGTCGCGGTATGGGAATTGTCCGCCTGAGGGCCGGGGTGCGGACCTCGCCCTCCCGAGCCCCGGGCTAGGACTGGATCCCGCCCCCCGGCGGCCAGGTCTTCTCCGCGGCCTCCCGGGCCAGGATTCGTCGTACCACCGCTCTGAAGGCGTGGTCCTCCCGCTGGTCCGTCACCCGGAACGTCCGGTCCAGCTTGTTGATGGTCAACCTCCGGTCCAGTTCCGGATAGCCGAAGAGGTAGTGGACCTCCTGGTCGGTCTCCTCCGCCTTGCGGAAGCGTTGCAGTATCGCCATCCTGGTATCCCCAGCCGTCAAGATCTTCCCCGGTACGCTCGGGGATGTTCCGTTCCCAGTCGAACCGCTCGTTCGCGTGCGTGTGTGCCTCAGCGTATGTAGCCTCCGGGTGTTCGGCCGCGTAACGCAACTCGCGCAGCTCGTGTTCGAGCAGCAGTACGTCCTGCGGCAACGGCTCACCACGGCGGAGTCGGAGCCACGCCTCGGCGATGTCGGCGTCCGGATCGAAGTGGCCCATCTGGTGACCGACCACGTCACCGTTGTCGTCGTACACGTTCAGCAGGTGCTCGTTGACGAACAGGTGCTCTTTGACCTGTTGGATCTCGGGCGCGCTGAAGCCGGCCGAGCCGTCCGCACGCGGTACCTGTGCCAGGTTCTCCGCGATCCGCGCCACGTCGGTCGGATCGGACCGGAACCGGTCGTACGCATGCGCGGCCCAGCGATTCTGGGCGGTCATGTCGAACACGTCACGCGGGCGGATCGAGCCGCCGCTCTGCATGACCTCCGTCGGCTGGCCGCCGCCGTGACCGACCACGGCGTACCCATCCCACTCGACCGCCTGTTGTTCGGCCCGCAGCACCCGCGCCGACTCGGGAATCCGCGGGTCGTCCCAGGGGATCGGCCGGTCACCGAGGAGCATCACCTCGCTGCGGGCCGGCGACCTGACCCCGAGGAAATCGTCGACCGGCACCGTGTCGGGCGCGCTGCCCGCGACTGCCGCCTCCCGGCCCGTCTGCGGGTCGTATCCGAGCACGACACGCTCGCCGTCCCGCGACCGCGACAACAGCGCGTACCCGCGCTGTTGTCCATTGGAGTCGGTGACCACCAGGTACGCCGCCCGATCGGGTCCCGAACGGCCCAGGGTGTCCAGGACGGTGCCGACGTCGGTGGTGAACACCTGCCGCGCCTGGTCGGGCGAGAGGTTCCCGAGTCCGGAGTGCAGCAGGTCGAACCGCGCCTCGGGCAGGCGCTGGGCAAGCTCGGTGCGTACGTCGCCACCGCCGAACGCCCGCGCGGCGAGGGCACCGACCAGTACTCCGCGCGGATCCTGCCCGTCGAGGACGCCGACCCGCACGAGGTCGCTGTCCGGGTCCCGGCGCAGCCCGTGCCGCTCCAGTTCGGCGTCGAGCAGGGCGTCCAGCCGCTCGTACTCGTCGTCCAGGAACACGAATTCGTCGGGCCGGATGTGCCCCCCGTCGCCGGACCGGACATCCCACACCGGGTCCGGACCGTTCGGGGCGGTACCCGGCCCGTCCGTGGAAGTCGCCGCGCGGTCGGCCGGATCGGGAACCGCCGGGTCGGGGTCGGGCGGGCCGGTCGGGTCCGCCGGGTCGGGGTCGGGCGGGCCGGTCGGGTCCGCCGGGTCGGGGTCGGCCGGGTCGGCGGGCCTGGCGTCGGCGACCCCCGGGGTGGTCGTGTCCTGGCCGGCGGCGCGACCGACCGGGGTGGGTGGACCGGCGAGCCGGGTGTGCGTGGGCGTCGTCGTCGACGGCGCCGAGGAGTCGGCGGAGGTTACCGGGCTGACGGCCGGTGCCGCCGCTGCGGCGAGCGCACCGGCCGCTGCCGAGTCGGGGACGACGGGGGTACCGGGCAGGGCAGGCCGTGCCGGGTCGGGGCTGGCCGTCTCTGCGACGGGCTCGGCCTGCCGGTCGCCGCCGTCGCGTGTCGGGCCGGGCGAGCTGGCCGCGATACCGTTCCGTCCTCGGCCGGTGCCGGACTCGGTGCCCGGACCGCCGGGGTTCGTCGCCGGGCCGGTCGGTACGACGGTCGGTGCGCCGGGCGTCGTAGGGTTCGGTGGCGCGGCGGGTCCGGTCGGTACGGCCGTGGCCGCGCCGGTCCCGGCCGGGACGGTCGGGGCGACCGGAGCCTGTCCCGCCGGGGGCCCGCTCGTGGCCGCACCGACCGGGCCGGTCGGATGCGGTGCGGAGTACGCGGTCGGGTGCACGGTGGTGTGCGTGGCCGGTGCGGTGATCGGTGCGGACGGGCTGCCCACCGACGCTCCGACGGGCGGCGGGCCGCCTGCCGCTGGCCCGCCTGCCGAAGGGCCGCCTGCCGAAGGGCCGCCTGCCGCTGGGTCGCCATCCGACGGCCCGGCCGCCGACGGGCTGGCGTCCGGTGCGCCGCCTCCCGGTGTGCTGCCTCCCGGTGTGCTGCCTCCCGGTGGGCCGCCTCCGGGTGGGCTGCCTGCCGACGGACCGGCCTCCGCTGCGCCGTCCACCGGTGCGTCGGTGGTCCCCGAGGCGCCGCCGGGCGCTACCGTCTCGGGCTGGTGCACGGCCACCGGGCCGGAGGGTTGGGACGGGCTCACCGCCGGACCGGCGGCGGTCTCGGACCGCGTGGGAGCCGAGGCGTCGGATCCGGTCGTCCCGGCGTCGCTCGGCATCGACCCCGGCGTGCCGGCGCCCTGGGGAGCCGCCGGAGGAGCGGTGCTGGTCGCGGGCGGCGCGCTCTGTCCCTGCTCGTTGGTGCCCGGTCCAACGGAGCCCGTATCGCCCACCGGCGGGGTCACGGTCCGGTCCACCGGCGGTGCCACCGCCGCGTCTGGCGGCCCCACCGTCTGGTCGGGCGATAAGGGAGCCGTGGCCCGGTCCGGCAGCGGCGCCGCAGGCTGGTTGGCCGGTGGGAGCCCGTCGGTCGGCAGCGTCGATCCGGTCCCACCGACGGGTACCGTCGTGGGCGCCGAGCCGAGCTGGTTCAGTTGCATGCCGAGATGCAGGGTGTTGGCGGCGCCCGCACCCATGAGTCCGGCGCTCAACCCGCCGTCCCGCACGGCGGTGAGGTAGCCGTCGACGTCTGTCATTGCCGCCCAGTCGCCGTTCACGGCATTGTCGGCGGCGTAGCTGGCCGTCGGTGAGGTGAGGCCGTTGTTGACGATCGCTTCCGCGGCGATCGCCGGATGGCTGGCGATCGGGGCGGGGACGCCGATCCGCTCGAGGCCCCGCTCCACGGCCTCCGTGATCGCACCGGTGGCCACCCTCCGGAGGGCGTCCCCGGCCACCTCCCCGCCGGCCCCGGCAATGCTGGCGACGAGGACGTCCTTGACATCGAACTGATCACGGTTACCGGTGGCCATACTGATCAGCTGTGTGGTGCCCGCGTTGCCCGCCTCGGAAGCGGCCCCGAGAACGGCCTGGGTGGCGATCTGCTTCGCCGCCTGTAGCGGGCCGCTGGCCGCCACCTGTCCGGCCCTTTCCGCGACCAGCGTTGCCAGGCGTCCGGCGACCCGCGCCGCCACCGCGGCGCTACCGCCTGGAATAGGGCTCAGGGCGAGGAACAGCGCGGCGTTGGCGCCGATCTCGATCCAGATGCTGATCTTCGTCTCGATGATCGTTCGGCCGTACTCGCGGGCGCCCTTGGCCAGTTCGCGCAGGACCAGCACGAGCGGGATGTGCTCGGCGTCGAGGACACGGAGCGTCTCCGCGAACTTGAATCCCGCCGTGTCCGTCCAGACCGTGAAGAGCTGACGGGCGATCGCCTGGATGTCGTCGTCGGCTCCCTCGATCACTCCGGCGGCAGTCTCCAGCACATCCCCCAGCGCGTACGCCCGGGTCTCGCTGTCCTGTGGCCACGGGTTGGCCAGCGCCTTGACCTCTGCCCACAACCCGCTCGGGTCGGGCGGCTCGGGGATGTCCATGGCGTACCCGCCGACCCTACGACTGGCCCGCTCGGGGCACGTCCCTGACGACCTGCTCGGTCTCCGTCCGGGTGAGTTCGTAACGGTCCACGGAGAGACGGCCCGTCTCCGCCCGTCGCTCGACCTTGCCGATCAGCAGGTCGACATCGACCCCGAGCTGCTCCGCCACCGGGTCGAACGACTCGCGGAAGCTCCGGCCCAGCCGGTCGTTACCGAGTTGGCCGGCATGAGATTCGATCTCGGCCTCGCTGCTGGTCCAGCCGGCCCGGAACGCGGCGGCCACCTGGCCGAGCGCCTCCATCACCGCCCGGGTCGACCCGATGTCCATTCCGATGCCGTCGCCGGTCATCCCCGCCACAGCCGCTGACTCCTCTCCGGCTCACCGTCGAGCAGCCGCAGAACCGGGTCGAACAGGGGGTCCACCTCGTCGTCGGTTTCGGCTCCGGTCAGCCGCGCGGCGATCCGGGCCGCGTCCCGGGCCGCCGCGTCGGCCGCGTCCCGGATGGTCCCGGCAATGCTTCCGGCCAGGGCCGTCGCGTCCGGTTCACGAAAGATCCGCGGGTCCAGTTCGAGGTCGACCAGCTCACCTCGGCCGCCGACCGTGACGGTGACCAGTCCGTCCGGCGAGTAGGCGGTGACACGGATCTGGTCGATTCCCTCGCGCATCGCCAGCAGGTCCTCGGTCAGCCGCGAGTATTCGGCGAGCCGCGCGGACAGCTCGGCAACAGAGATGTCCAACCTGGCCTCCCACTGTGCTCCACACCCGATCGTCAGCATGTCGTGCCCCTGGCCGCGTCGGGCGGCGCTGACCTGTTCCGGTCACGGGGGGCCAGGACCCGGTGCGTGACCGGAACATGCGTCACCATGAAGAGACCCACCGCCGTTCTGCTGGCCATCGCGGTGGCGGCGGCCGTACCGCCGGTCTCGGTCGGGCCCGCGTCGGCCGCGCCACCGGCCGGGGCCTGCCGTGACCCGGAGCCCGCGCGGCCGGTCATCGCCGACCTGCCGTGGGCGCAGCAACTACTCGACCTGCCGAGCGCCTGGCGGCACAGCACGGGCGCCGGCGTCGTCGTCGCGGTGGTGGACTCGGGGGTGGACGCGGACCATCCGCAACTGCGCGGTCGGGTGCTGGCCGGTGCGGACTTCTTCCTCTCGGGTGACCTGCCGGGCAACTTCGACTGCGTCTCGCACGGCACCGCGGTCGGCTCCATCATCGCCGCCGGACCGGCGGGTGGGGTCGGCTTCCGCGGGGTCGCGCCGGGGGCGCGGATTCTGCCGGTCCGCATCACCGACCGCGAACTCAACGACCAGGGTGAGCCGAGCCCGATCGATCCCGGCGCGGTCGCCCAGGGCATCCGGTACGCCGCCGACCGGGGCGCCAAGGTGATCAACCTGTCGCTCTCCGGCTACGGCGACTTCCCGGCGGTACGCAACGCCGTCCGTTACGCCCAGTCCAAGGACGCCCTGCTGGTCGCGGCGGCCGGCAACCGGCAGGACCGCGGGCCGGCCGCGTCGTTTCCGGCGGCCTATCCGGGGGTGCTCGGGGTCGGCGCGATCGACATCGCCGGTGCCCGCTCGTCGGGCTCGCAGGTCGGCGACTACGTGGACCTGGTGGCGCCGGGAACCCGGGTGGCCGGCGCGGCCAGGGTCCGTGGACACGCGTACCACGACGGCACCAGCTTCGCCGCACCGTTCGTGGCCGGCGCCGCCGCCCTGGTGCGTTCGGCCTGGCCCGAGCTGACCGCGGCACAGGTGGCCCAGCGGCTCATGGCGACCGCCGCACCGGCCCGGGGCGGCCGGGCCAGCCGGGAGTACGGCGCCGGCGTCGTCGACCCGTACCGGGCGGTGACGGAAGGGCTCTCCGGGCGCGAACCGCTCGCGATGCCCGAGGTGGTACTCCCGGCGCCTGATCCGGACGCGGTCCGCGTCGCCGGCTGGTGGGACCGGGCGAGCGTCAGCGCGAAGCTCGGCGCGGGTGCGGGCGCGATGGCCCTCACCCTGACCGCCGTGCTGGCCTGGGCGCTGCCGCGGGGCCGGCGCCGCCGTTGGCTGCCGGGGCGGGCGGAACTGCTGCCGGCCGCTCTGCCCCGGGACGAACCACCGGAGCAGATCTTCCTGTTTCCGCTGCCCCCGGTCGAAGGGACGCCCCGGAGTTGACCGGTCGAAGGGACGCCCCGGAGTTGACCGGTCGAAGGGACGCCCCGGAGTTGACTGTTGCCGTACCCGCTCCGGATGGTGCCCCGGAGGGCGCATCTCCGGGACGGCCGTCAGCGCGGCGGCCCCGGGGCTGATTTCCCCGGGACCGCCGCGCCGGCTCCGCACCGATCAGGTGTCCGGGATCAGCCTGCTGACCTCCGCCAGAGTGCCCTGGTAGAGCTGGTTCGCCCGGTCGACGGCGATGCCCAGCATGCCGAGAAACTCGTTGTTCACCCGGTCGAAGTTCAGCGCCGCCGTGGTGACCTCGTTGAACTTGGCACCGGCCAGGTCCGGCCAGTCCTGCGTGAGCTGGCCTATCACGGACGACCAGCTGTCGTGTTCGTCGTCGAAGCCGGCGCCGGTCGTGGCGATGCCCTGCCGGAGTCCGTCAAGGGCCCCGAAGTCGGCTCTGATCCAGTCTGTCATGTGCCGAATCCTCTCTGCCGGTGTCCGGACTATCGACCGACCGGGCCGCCGAGGGCGCCGGCGAACGGGGCGGACCCGCCGCCGTGCTGCGTCCCCCTCATCAGCCCCGCCGCTTCCGTGTTGGCGCCCTGGTACTCACCGCTGCTCTTCTGCAGGGCGACCGTCTGCTCCCGGAGTTTGCGGACGCAGTCCTCGCCGGCCAGGCGCCACTCCTGGTGCTTGTCCCTGAATGCCTGGTCCGCGCCTCCCCGCCACGTCTCCATCACCTCCGCCACGATCGCCTCCAACTTGGAGATGTACGACGCCATGGAATCGGCGACGGCGTTGGTGGCCTGCGACGCGGAATCTATCCCTGGTGTTCTACCGGCAAGCATGCTCATCGGCTGCTCCTTCTTGCTGATGCCGGGTGCTGGTGAGCCGGAAGGCCCGGGCCGCGAATGCGGCACCCGGTGTCGACGCTAGGGGGACCCGGTCGACCGGCGGCCCCGTCGGCACCTTCCTGCCATCCCGGCCCACGCGTCCTCGGCAGCGGCGACGATCGCGGCAGGCGGAAGACGTAGGGAGGTCACGGTCATGGCGACGGTGGTGGTGCGCAGGCCGTCCCGCCGGCCGGCTCCGGAGATGCCCTCCGGAGAGCTGTTGCTGGAAGCGCCCCCGGAGATCCCACCGCCACCGGCCCGGCAGTGGACGCAACTGCTGATGGTCCTGCCCATGATCGCGATGATGGGCGCGATGGTGCTCATGTTCAGCGGTGGCATGTTCGGCGGCGGCAGCGGCTCCGGCGGGTACGCCACCCTGCGCTATGTGGTGTTCGGGCTCTTCGGCGTGGCGATGCTGGCCATGGTGGCGGTCGCCTTCCTCAACAGCGGCGGGCCGAGCAAGCGCGAGATGGGCAATGCCCGCCGGCTCTACCTGCGGGGCCTGGCCCAGCACCGGATACGCGTCGGTCGCGCCGCCGACCGGCAGCGGGCCGCGCTCTGGTACCTGCACCCGGACCCCGCGACGCTGTGGTCGCTGGTGCCGAGCTACCGGCTCTGGGAACGGCGGCGGGACGCCCCGGACTTCGGCGTGACCCGGATCGGCGTCGGCCGGCAGAGCCTGGCCACCCGGCTGATCCCGCCGGACACCAAGCCGATGGAGCAACTGGAGCCGCTCTCCGCGCTCGCCCTGCGCCGGTTCATCACCACCCACTCGGCCATCCCGGACCTGCCGCTGGCGATGGCGGTCAACGGGTTCAGCCGGATCCACGTGCGCGGCGACCACGAGCGGGTCATCGGCCTGGTCCGGGCGATGCTGGGCCAGCTTGCCACCCTGCACCCCCCCGACGACCTGCGGATCGCGGTCTGCACCGGGCCGGAGTGCCGGCCCGAGTGGGAATGGCTCAAGTGGCTGCCGCACGGGCTGCACCCGGACCGCGTCGACGCGCTCGGCCCCGTCCGGCTGGTCGCCCCGACGATCACCGCCCTCGAGGCGATGCTGGACGACCTGCTGGGCAACCGCCCGCGCTTCGACCCCGACGACGGGGGCGCCCGGGTGGCCGGCCCCCACCTCGTGGTGGTGCTCGACGGCGGCGCGACCGCGGGCTCCGACCACCTGATGACCGGCGGCGGCGTCGAAGGCGTCTCGGTGGTCGACCTGACCACCGCACCGCCCCGGGCCATGGAACGGTCCACCGTGGTGCTGGAGATCGCCGACGACGGCTCGCTGTCCAGCATGACCACCGACGGGGAGACCGAGCTGGGCCGGGCCGACGCGCTGTCGATGGCCGGCGCCGAGGCGCTGGCCCGCCAGCTCGCACCGCTGCGGCTCACCGGTGGCGGCCGTGGAGAGCAGCCGCTGAACATCGAACTCGGCCTCGAGGACCTGCTCGACCTCGGTGACCCGTACGCGTTCGATCCCGTGGACACCTGGGTGCAGCGGCCCAGCCGGGACCGGCTGCGGGTGCGGTTGGGCATCCGGCCGGAGGGCACCCCCATCGAACTGGACCTCAAGGAGTCGGCGCAGGAGGGCATGGGCCCGCACGGGCTGTTGATCGGCGCCACCGGGTCGGGCAAGAGCGAGCTGCTGCGTACCCTGGTGCTCGCGTTGGCGGTGACCCACCCGCCGAACATGCTCAACTTCGCGCTGATCGATTTCAAGGGCGGCGCCACCTTCGCCCGGATGGACCGGCTGCCGCACACCAGCGCGGTGATCACCAACCTCGCCGACGAGCTGCCGCTGGTCGACCGGATGGCCGACGCGATCAACGGTGAGCTGATCCGGCGCCAGGAACTGCTCCGGGCGGCGGGGAACTTCTCCTCGATGCGCGACTACGAGAAGGCCCGGGCGGCCGGTGCGCCGCTGTCCGAGGTGCCGACGCTGCTCGTGGTCTGTGACGAGTTCAGCGAGCTGTTGTCGGCCCGCCCGGATTTCATCGACATCTTCGTGCAGATCGGCCGGGTGGGCCGTTCGCTCGGCGTACACCTGCTGCTGGCCAGCCAGCGGCTGGAGGAGGGGCGGCTGCGGGGCCTGGACGCCCATCTCTCCTACCGGATCGGTCTGCGTACCTTCTCCGACATGGACAGCCGGGTGGTGCTCGGCGTACCCGACGCGTTCTCGTTACCCCGGGCGCCGGGCCACGGATTCCTGAAGTTCGGCACCGAACCGATGACGCGGTTCCGGGCGGCGTACGTCTCCGGGGTGCACAGTCCGACCGTCGCCGCTGCCACCGGTCCGGGCGAGCCGGAACGGCTCGGGCTGATGGAGTACTCGACCAGCTACCTCGCTCCGCAGGTCGAGGCGGAGCCCGAGCCCACCGGGCCGCAGGAGGATCCGGACGAGGCCGTCGGGGAGAGCCTGCTGGACATCCTGGTGGAGCGGATCGCCGGCCGGGGTACGCCGGCGCACCAGGTGTGGCTGCCGCCGCTGGCGGAGTCCCCGACCCTGGACGAGCTGCTCGGCGGGGTGGTCGCCGAGCCGGCACGCGGGCTGGTGGCGGCCCGGCCCGACCGACGCGGCTCGTTGCGGGCGGTGGTGGGGGTCGTCGACCGGCCGTTGGAGCAGCGACGCGACCCGCTGGTGCTGGAACTGGCCGGCGCAGCCGGACACGCCGTGGTGGTCGGTGCGCCGCGGTCCGGGAAGAGCACCGCGCTACGCACCATCGTCGCCAGCCTCGCGCTCACCCACCCGCCGGGCGAGGTGCAGTTCTACTGCCTGGACTTCGGCGGCGGCGCGCTCGGCTCGCTCCAGGGCCTGCCGCACGTCGGCGGAGTGGCCGGTCGGCAGCATCCGGCGGCGGTCCGGCGTACGGTCGCCGAGGTGGCGACGGTGCTCACCGAGCGGGAACGCCGGTTCGCCGACCGGGAGATCGACGGCATGACCGCCTACCGGGCGCTGCTCGCGGGCGGCGGCGTCGCCGACGACCCGCACGGCGACGTCTTCCTGGTGGTGGACGGCTGGCTGACCTTTCGGAAGGAGTTCGAGGACCTCGAGGAGGTGGTCGCCGGGATCGCGACCCGCGGACTGGCCTACGGGGTACACCTGCTCGTCGCATGCTCGCGCTGGTTCGATCTGCGGACCGCGGTGCGGGACCTCTTCGGAACCCGGGTGGAGCTGCGGCTCGGCGACCCCATCGACTCCATGATCGACCGGAAGACCGCCATGCGGGTGCCGGCGGACGCGCCCGGCCGCGGGATCAGCGTCGGCAAGCACGAGATGCTGATGGCGCTGCCGCGCGTCGACGGCCGGCGGACCCCCGACGACCTGACCGCCGGGATGGCCGGAATGGTCGACGCCGTGCGCGGCGCCTGGACGGGCGATCCGGCGCCCGCGGTGCGGATGCTGCCCGACCGGGTGCCCTACCTCGCCCTGCCGCCCGCGGACGACCCGCAGAACCTCCAACTCGCGATCGGCATCGCCGAACAGGATCTCGCGCCGGTACGGCTGAACTTCGACTCGGAACCGCACGTGTTGCTCTTCGGCGACGTCGAGTCCGGCAAGACCGGGTTCCTGCGCATGCTCGCCCGCCGGATCGTGCACACGTACGGGCCGGACCGGGTGCGGCTCATCCTGATCGACCACCGGCGGGGGCTGCTCGGCGAGGTGGACGACGAGTACCTGCTCGGCTACGGCACCGACCTGGTCACCACGACACACCTGGTCGCGGAGGCGGCCCGGGGCATGGCCGACCGGCTGCCCGGACCCGACGTCACCCCGGAGCAGTTGCGCAGGCGGGCCTGGTGGCAGGGGCCGGAGCTGTTCGTCCTCGTCGACGACTACGACCTGGTGACCACGCCGACGAACAACCCGTTGCTGCCCCTCCTGCCGTACCTGCCGCAGAGCCGGGACATCGGTCTGCACCTGGTGCTGACCCGGCGTACCGGCGGGGCCGGCCGGGCGATGCACGACCCGTTCGTCGCCCGGGTCCGGGACGTCGGCTCGGCCGGCCTGCTGCTGTCCGGGTCGAAGGACGAGGGACCACTGCTCGGCGGGCTCAAGGCCGAGCCGCTGCCCCCGGGCCGCGGGCGGCTCCTCACCCGTCGCGGCGCGCCGCAGATCGTCCAGCTCGGTTGGCTGCCACCCGCCGATCCGGCCTGACCGCTTGCGGTCGTCGGGCACCCGGCCCGGCGGCCAGGCTGCTGAACTGCACCAACGGCACCGACCCAGTTGGACCGGGAGGACAGATGACACATCCATCAGGCGGGCTGCTCAGCGGGCAACCCGACGCGATGCTGCGCTACACGCTCGCCAGAGCCACTCCGCCGGAGCAGCAGCTCTCCGGTTGCGGTGGGCTGCCGGAATGCCAGAACTTCGTCACCGCGAACGCCAGAGCCCTGGAGACCCTGACGAACTTCATGACCATGGTCAACAGCCGTTTCGACCAGTTCGAGTATGCCGCCAGTCAGGGCGGACATCAGTACCTCGCCGCGAACGACGAGAACCGGATCTCCATCGAGAGCCTACGGCCCGCCACCCCGCCCGCACCGAGCCCGGAGGGGGAATGACATGGACTACACCGCACAGTTCGAGCAGATGGTGCAGACCATGAAGGCAGAGAACGATCACAAGGAGGCCATCTGGGCGCAGATCGGCGTGTGGACCCGAGCCTGGGGCGAGCTGGTCGAGGCGTCGAGGTCGATAACGGAGGAGACCGCCGCGCTGAACGAGGCGTGGGACGATTCGAACGGCGGCAAGATGCGCAACGCCGCCGAGAAGGATGCGTTGGCGATCGGGGGCTGGCGCGACCAGATCGGCGGGCAGGCGCCATGGCACAAGATCCAGGATGCGGGCGAGGAGATCGGTCCCACCTACGCCTTCGTGGTGCAGCAGTACGAGTTGGCCAAGCCGCTGATCGAACAGCTCAAAGTGGCCGACAACCCGCCGATGGGCCTCTCCGATCCTGGCTGGGCCGCGGGTGCCGCGCAGCTCGCAGCCCGGATCGAGGGGTACCTCCAGGCTGCCGCCGCCAGGATGACCGCGCTCGGCAAGCTCTTCGACGACGCGACCAACGCGGTGGCGGCGGCCGTGAACGGTGACATCTGGCTCCCGGACGCGCTGGACCCGCTGTCCGCCGACGCCCCGCTCCGGACCGCCGGACCCGGTGGCGACACGGTCGGCACCACCCCCGGAGGCAACACTCTGGACACCGCCCCCGGCACCGTCCCGCCGGGCAGCGTCCCCGAGACCATGCCGGACGTACCCACCCAGTCGGACGATGCCGCGACGAGCGACAGCACGGCACCCACCGGCAGCGGGCCGGCGCCGTCGCTCTCCGGCCAGCCGTCCACCCCCACACTGCCGTCGACCGGCGTCCCGTCCCCCGGCGGAACCGGCCCCGGCGGAGCCCCGCCGACGGTCCCGCCGATCGGCGGTGGCCCCGGCATCGGCCCGGGTCTCCCGCCGATGAGCCCGCCGACCGGCGGTGCCGGCGGAGGCGGGCGGGTGCCTGCCGCGAGTCTCGGCGGCGGCGCCCGCGTCCCGGGGCTGAACCTCGGTGGTCCCGGTGGTGGTGCCGGGGTGGCGGGCCTCGGTGGTGGGGGCGTCTCCGGTGGTGTCGGCGTGGGCTCTGCCTCGATCCCGCAGGCGGCCGCCCCGGTTGGTGTGCCGGCGCAGGTCGCGCCGAGCGGCCCGCCGCCCGCGCTGCCGCCCGTCACGACCGCAGGGGCTTCGGCCACCGGCGCCGGCATCCCGCCGATGATGCCGCCCATGATGCCGCCGGCGGCCGGAGCCGGGGCGGGACTGGGCGGTGGCACCGGGCCGGGGTCGGGCGCGGCCAGGTCCTCGTCGACCGGCCGGGGCCGTGGACCCCAGAACCCCACCCCCGGCATGCCCGCGATGCTGAGCGGCAAGGCGGGCAAGGGCAACCCGCACACGGTCCCACCCCGGTCGCGACGGATCCGCGAGGCGGACGCGCCGGCCACCGTGGAATTGATCGACGAGGACCTGTGGCAGGTCGGTGAGCAGCGCACCGACGGCTCCCGCCCGGCGGCGCGGATCCACCGCCACTGACCCCGTCACGTCCCACGTCGCGGCCCCGGGGGATCTTTTCTCCCCGGGGCGCGTCCGGCTTGCTCCGATGGAAAGGGGCCGGGTTTCGGGTCTGGCCGGTGCGGTGGGGTGGAGCTGACCGGGGTTCAGGTCTGGCCGGTCCGGTGGAGCTGACCGGGGGTCAGATCCGGCTGGGGCGCAGCGCACCGTCATGGCTCAGGGTGGTGCCCATCGGTAGCCGGCTGACCACCCCGGCGGGCATGCCGACCGGGCGTACGCCGGGGTAGCCGAGCACATCGAGGACCTTCGGCTCGGCCATCGGGTAGGCGATGCCCAGGTCCGTTACCAGCAGCAGGGTGCCGGCCGGAGCATCCGGGCCGGGCATCGACTCCACCACCGCGGCCCCGCCGCCCGGCACCAGCACCCGGTCGGCGAGCCGGGTGCCCAGGTCGGTGCTGCCGGGGGTCTGCCGCAGCGGGTCGGCGTCCGGCATCCCCGGATCCAGCAGCACGATCGGTACCGGCCCGCGCGGGGCGAACACCAGGCAGATGGTGGTCGTCGTGGCACCGGTCGCGAACTCCGGCCGCTGGACTGGCGGGCTGCCGGCCGCCACGGGTACGGCGGCCGCCTGCTTGGACCCGGCCGCCTCCGGCAGGCTGAGCGGGACGCCGGTCGGCTCGCCCCCGGGGTAGGCGGCGGCGGTCCCACGGGAGGCGAGCTGGATGTCGTACTGCAACTCGCTGATCGGCCGCAACTGATCGACCTCGGCGAGATAGTGCTGTACGCCCCCGGAACTCGTCGCCACCAGCACCTGGCCGGCCCGGATGTCCTTCCGGCCGGGCACCGCCCGGGACGGCTTGCCGACCTCCCGTACCGCGATCGGCGCGATCGGCCGGCCGGCCGGCAGCACGTCGACCACCGCCGGGTTGACCGGGATCGCCGGCCCGGCGCGCAGCGCCACCTCCACGGCCACCGCGTCCGCCCTGCCGATCTCGTGCCGGTACCCGTGCCACACCAGGTGACGCTCGCCCGTCCCGGCCACCGCGACCAGCAGCGCGCGATCCGCCAGTGGGTGGCCCGCCGCCGGCCGGTGCCCGACCATCAGCACCGACTCGGAGACGGCCGCCCCGGTCCGGTCCCGGCCGGGCTGGGAGCAGAACGTCCAATCCCCGGCGAGCAACCGTTTCGGCGCGGGCAGGGCGTCGGGCGCGTCCGGGATACCGATGCGGGGGCCGCGCCCCACCCCGACCATCGAGTTGCGCGACACGACCCGGGTCGGTGCGTGCCGGTCCAGCGCCAGCAGCGCCGAGGTGTAGTTGGCGACCGGATGCAGCCGGCCGTCCAGGTAGACGTAGCGGGTCCCGGTCTCCTTCTCGACGACCACCGCGTCGCCGCCGCGCCAGCTCTTGTTGCCGCCGGGCACGATGATCCCGTAGATGCCGACCACGGCCAGCGCGATCACCGCGAGGGCGATGCCGCCGTATGCGGCGTTGACCGGCCGGCGGAACGGTGGCTGCTCCGGGTCGCTCTCCCTGGTCACCAGCCCCGAGATCACCCGCTGCACCAGGAACTGGTGTGCGTGCAACTGGTCGCGCTTGGACGCCATGTCAGCCGCCCAACCCGCGTACGTAGCCGTACCAGCCGAGCACCGCACAGGCCACCGGTACGACCGCCAGTACCACCAGCACCTCCAGCAGTTCCGCGTACCGGCCCAGGTACGGGCTGGGGCGGCGGGTCGCGTGCCATACGGCGGCCAGCGCGACGAGCAGGCCGACCAGCAGCAGCACCGGTCCGGTCACGGTGAGCAGGTTCGACCGGTCCGCCATCAGCGGCCCGGTGACCAGGCACACTGCCCCGGCGAGCCCGGCGACCAGCATGGGCACCCGCTGCCGTCCGATCGGATAGAGCCGGGCGCGGAGGAGGAACCCGACCGTCAGGACGGCCACCAGCACCACCGTGGCGGTGCCGGCGTCGCGTACCAGCAGCACCTGGCAGACGGCGACGACCAGTGCGAGGCCGCCCACCATGCCGGAGAGCAGGCTGTCCGCCCGCACCACGGCGGCGTACACCGCGGCCCGGGGTGGCTGTGGGTCGTCGCGCATCAGATCGGCGGCGACGCGCGGCAGGACCGGCATCGGTACCCGGCTCAGCCGGATCGACAGCGGGGCGAGTGCCGGAGAGAACGCCAGGCCGAGACTTGCCACGATCGCGGCGGTCTCGTGCCCCTCCAGCGACTCCAGGGTGGTGAGCCAGCCGCCGACGACCCCGAGCAGGCCGACCGTGGCGCTGCCGACGAACAGCGCGGCCCGGTCCACCACGCCGAGCAGGCCGACCATCGAGGCGAGGAGCAGCGCGGCTCCGGCGGCCAGCAGGTGGGGTGCGCCGAGCGTGGTCAGCGCGCGGTCACCGGCGAGGGTCAGGCCACCGCCGGCGGCCGCCAGCGGCAACGCGACCAGTGCGCTGACCACGCCGACCCCGGCGTCGCCGCCCGCCCGGGCCGCCACGACACCGGCGGAGAGCAGCAGGCCGGCCGCACCGAGTGCCCACCACGCCGGACCGGACCACGGCGGTCCCGCCCGGACCACCGCGACCAGGCAGAGCAGGGCGGCCAGCGCGCCCACGGCGAGGCCTGCCGCCCTGGTGTGCGGCGGGCCCCAGGTGCCGCCGATCCGGGCGGAGCCGGTGGCGATCGCGTCGACCAGGTCGTCGTACTCCAGTTCGGGCCAGTCGGTACGGGCATGCGTCAGGTACAACACCTCGCCGTCCCGTACCCGATGCCCGGTCAGCGTGCGGGCCGGGTCCAGCGCCGTGCCGTCGACCCGGCGCAACACCCACCCGCCGGAACCGACCCCGGCGTCGGCCAGGCTCTCGCCCGCGTGTGCCAACAGGGCGGGCAGCAGTTCGGCGAGCGGCGACCGCTCGGGCAGGGCCAGGTCGATCCGTCGGGAGGGCGCCGCGACGGTCACCCGGACCAGGCCAGTGGTGTTCATGGCAGCTCCGAGACATTCGCCCCCGGCGGCAGCAACCTGCCGGAGGGCCCACCCGGGGCGGGGGACGCACCTACCCTGACTCGACCCGATCCGCCGGGGAAGCGGGTCGGCAGCTAGCGGCCACGCGGCTGGGCAGGGTGGGTGCGGGCGCCGGCACCGCCTCGTCCGGCCCCTCGGCGAGCTTGACGCTCGCTTCGCACCGCACCTGCGGGTCCGACGGGTCAGCGGCCGGCCGGGGGAGACCCGCACGCCGGTGACAGCACTGGGCGCCGCGAAGCGCGGGTGACTTCGCCCATCCCCGCACGCTTCCCTCGGACGTGCGCCACGAGGTCAAGCGCCGCACCGAGGCAGGCGACCGATCAATGGCCTCGTGGGTCCGCTGCCGTGTCGCGCACGAGTTCAACCGGACGGCGTGACCGGATCGACGACAGGACGGGTGCCCGATATCACCGGCCATCGCCGCTCGTCGGCCAATAGACCAGCCGACGGTCATACTCCACGAACCATTCGTACAGATGGTCGTCGTTGTGGTAGGCCCGTACGAAGCGGCTGTCCTTGAGTTCGGTGCAGACCAGGACCGCGCCGTACCCACGCCACACCGGCGGTGGCAGGGCGCCGCTGGGCCCGACGACGATCAGCCGCAACCCGCGCAGCGTCCGAAGTACCTCGTCCATCGTGGCGTTGCAGAGCGACGAGGGTGTGATCTGGACGACCTCGCACTCGTCGGCCAGGCGGCGGAGATCGTTGCCCACCATCTGGATGCGCGGCTCACCGAACCTGGCGTTGAACCGGGCGAGAGTCTCTCGGACGCGCTCGGCGCGTGGGGCTTCGTGCAGGTCGGCTACCAGGACGCGGCGTACACCGTCGATTTCGGCCAGGTGCTCCATCAGCCCGCCGAAGCCGATGATGCCGACTGTACCGGCGTCTCCGACAGCTCGGGTCAGTGCCTCCGTCACCGCTGACCCCGGCTGATGAGGGTGTACCTCGTCGAACGGCGCGACTAGGTGATCGAATCCCGCTTCCTCCAGCGCGCCATGCCGGAACCAGGATCGAGACAACGCGCTGAGGAGAGCAATCTTGACGGCTTGCCTGGTCAGGTCCGAACCAGCCGCCGGTGTGCACACCAGGTCACAGTCCAACAGGGACGCGCCGGGCGACGTCCCGAGGTAGTCGGCCAGGTGGACGCCTCGCAGACTCGTGACTGCGGCGGGTGACGCGACGCCGGGGCGGAACCGCTCGTAGTCCATGGCGGCGCCGATGCTGCCGTCGTCGAGTACCACGGCCGCAAAGGACCTTCCCGTCAGAACCTCGTCCACCGAACGCTTGCCATGATCTGCGGCTTTGCGTAGCTCGTGACGGATCGTAGCCTCGATTAGCGACACGGTGTTGCTCCCTGGCATGCTGACAGTAGGTCATCGGCGAACCGGCCCGCCTCCGCCGCACCGAGGCCGGCCACGGTCACCCGTATCGCCGGCACCGCGGCCGCAAACCGCGATCCGGGGGCAACGCGCCAACCGTGCGCAGCCAGCCGCGCCACGGTCTCCGCCTCATCGGGTACCTCGATCCACACGTTCAGCCCTGTGCGCCCGTGCCCGCACAGGCCGCGCTCCGCCAACTGCCCGAGCATGTGCCGGCGTCGCGTGCCGTATTCCGCGCGCACCCGGGCCAGGTCGGCCGGAAGTCCGGGGTCGGCCAGGTGGGCCGCCACAGCGAGCTGCGTCATGCGGCTGATCCACCCGCCGCCCAGCAGCCTGCGCTGATCCAGGCGCCCGATCGACTCGCTGTCACCAGACACCATCGCGAACCGCAGGTCGGGGGCAAGCCACTTGGACACGGACGCGACGTGTAGCCATCGCGGGTGCCCAGCGGGAATGGCGGAGACATAGTCGGCACCCGCGATCCCCCCGGCGTGGTCTTCCTCGATCACCAGCAGCTGCGGATGCTGCTGGATCATGGCACCCAGTGTCTCGGCGCGCCGCGCCGTGAGCGCCGCCCCCGTGGGGTTCTGCGCCCGCGGGCGGTACAGGACGCCTGTGGCATCCGCGAGCGCCTCGGCGAACGCCTCTGGTTGGAATCCATCCTCGTCCACAGGTACCTGCACGGGCACCAGACCGAGCGCGGCGATGAGCGGGAGGTCCCCGTTGTACGTGGGGCTTTCCACGATGATGCGGTCTCCGGAGCGCATCAGAGTCGCCAGAGCACGGTCAACCGCCTCGAGCCCGCCGGGCAGTAGCGTCATGTGATCGCGGGCGACCCCCTGGCCGGCGAGGTATGCCTGTGCCTGAATGAGCAGAGCATCGACGATCCGGGGGGTGCCGTAGAGCAGCAGCTCGGATGGAACCGTGGTGGGCCAGCGATCGTGGCGCCAGAGGAGCAGGTCCGGATCCGGGTTGCCCGACGAGAGGTCGTTCGGCGACGACGCCGGGTGAGACGTCCTGGGTGAGCCCGCGGATACGCTATGCATTCTCGGGCAGAAGCTTGAGCAGCGCTGGAACGAACTCGTCCTGCCGGTCCGGCAGCAGGTCCAGCGCCTGCGTCAGCGGGATGAAGAAGCAGTCGAACACCATCCCGTCATCGGTGCCGGTACTGCCCGCGACCTGGTGAGACCAGCGGTCCCGACTTTCCGTCGTGGTCGCGTAGTAGAAGACGGTGACCCGTGGCTCACCGGTGTGCGGGTGTGGCCGTTGCTGTACGCCGAGACTTCTCCGCACGGTGACCGCGACGGTACTGGTCTCTTCAGCCACCTCGCGAATGACCGCGTCCTCGAGCGGTTCAGCAGCGTCCACGCCTCCGGCAGGGACCTGCGTGCCTGCTTCGGGCTGATCGCGATGGTCGAACACCAGCAGTTCCGGTCCCGTGGGCGTGTCACGCACGACATAGGCGGCAACGCGTACTCGGACCTCAGACATCGGTGGGCGCCTCTCGGTTGGTCGACAAATGTGGGAACTCTGGCAGCAGCGAGTCAACGAGGCCCTGTACAGCGCTCTCCGACAGCTGGTCGTTGTTGCGGAATCGCAGGATGCGCGTCGGCACAAGGTTGGCCTGAATAGCGCGGTCGTAGGCGTCGTACAGCTGGACGAGTGTGTCCGGACGTTCGTAGGGACGCAGCTCCTTGTTGCGTGTGCCGATCCGCGTCCATGCCAGCGCGGGTGGGGTGTCGACGAAGACGATCACGTCGGGGGCCGGCATTCGCAGTGCTTCCATGGCGGCGCTGATGCGTTCCATCGGTACACCGTGCAGGACGTGGTGATAGACGATATCGCTCAGCACGTACCGGTCGGTGAGTACCGGACCGACGGCGAGAGCGGGCTTGATGTTGAACTCGAAGTGGAGATGCTTGTCCCGAAGGTATGCCTCCACGACAGCTTCGGCGTTCCAACTGCTGCGAGCCATCCGGTTGCCCACGATGACACGTGCGGAGGCGGCGTCAAGCCAGCTGTGCTGGCCGAGCTCCGTCACGGTCGGTGCGACTCGCCGTAACGCCTTCGCCAGTTCGATCCGTAGCGTCGACTTTCCGCTGCCGTCGGTTCCCTCCAATGCGATGAACGGAAACCTCCGGTCCCGCCGGCTCGCCGGGATCATGACCAGCGCTCCTGCGCTCGATGCCCGGCTGGGTGTCGTGTCAGGTAGTCGAGCCGGGAGGTGAACAGATGCACCGCCCGCTCGGTTCCCGGCCACCAGCAGCACAGCAGTTCGGCGAACAACGATGCCTCCTTCAGCCCCAGGGCGACGGTTCGAGCGGCGCTCGTCTGCGGCGAACGGACTGTCTCCACCAGTGCGACCAGTGCAGGTATACGCGCGGCGAGATTGTCTCCGCGGTCGTCCGCCCGCTCGAGTAGTTGAGCCACGCAGCCGGCGACGAAGACGTCCTCGACTCGGACCGGGGCGAGAATGCGACGAAGACACTCGTACACGGACGGCTCGACTGCCGCCCAGATCCGCGCGGGGGCGGCGATCACCTCGTACAGCAGGCACTCCAGCACGGAGGCGCCCGGCGCGAACATTCGATCCCGCGCCAGTAGCAGCCTGGCGCCCAGGCTTCCCTGCCCGGGCAGCGCCGCGACGGGTACCAATCCACCCGTCCCCAGTTCCACCAGGGCGCTCAGGTCGCCGTCCACGAGGATTTCTACTGCCGCCCGCATAGATTGCAGGTCCTCCGTGCTGGACGAACTGACCACGAACCGGTGGCTACGGACGCCGACGGACAGTTCGTGGGATCGCAGGCTGGTGGCGAATGCCGGCCAGCCGCCGTCCGGCACACCAGCGGCGGCGGCCATACATACGGTAGCCACATTCGCGGGGGTGTATGCGGCGAGCTGTCCGGCGCCGGTCGGGGTCAGCACGGAGTCGTCGACCAGCCTCGCCAGGACGCGAAGGTGCTCCGCGTACACCAGAGGCTCGAAGATCATCGTATGTTGGCTGATCAACCGGCCGAGAAACATGTGCCGCATCAGGTCGTCAGGATGAGGCGGGGCGGTCACCGGCGAACGCGGTGCGAGTGTCCGGGCAGTCACGACAGCGCCTCCAGGGCGGCGGCGGCGCTCTGCGGCCGGCCGTCGCGCCTCCACTGCACGCACCGCTCGACCAGATCGACCAATCGTGGGTCGTGCGCGGTCGCCACGCTGCGCAACGGCGGAGCGCCGTACCGGGGCATGGTGCCGGCGAGCAGCTCGTACATCACCATTCCGAAACAGTAGAGATCACTGGCAAAGTCCGCCTCGTGGTACCCCGCGTCGTACTCCGGTGGCCACGAGATCAAGGCCGACTTCGGCGATCGTGGCTCGGCGGCCGTGAGGGCGCGGACGCAACCCAGATCGGCGATGACGGGCCCGTCGTCGGCCATCAGCACGTTTTCGGCGTTGATGTCCCGATGGACATACCCGGCGTCATGAAGGACGGCCAACCCGGTCAGCAGCCGGCGTGCAAAGGCGACGGCGGCGTTCGGCGACGGCGCCCCATGCGTGGCGAGCCATTGACGCACCGAGCCGAGCGGTAGGTAGTCCATCACGTAATGAGGCACCGGGGCCGCGAGGTTCATCTCCACCAGGTTGGGGAAGTACGGCGAGCCGCTCAGCCGCGACAGCAGGTCGGCCTCCTGAACGAAGTGGTCCCGCGCATACTGGTGTGCCTGTTCCGGCAGTTGCCGGTACCAGTAGTAGCCATGAAGTTCCGCACGCAGCTGGACCGGGGCGGCGTCGATGACGCTGTGGTAGCCGAAGAACCCCTTGGCGACGAACTCCACGCCCGGGACGTCGGCCCGCTCGACCAGCAGGAGGGTACTCCATCCGGTGAACGAGACCACCGACCTGGACTTGTAGGCCGTGGTCGTCTCCAGCACGTCGCGGAACACGTGGGTCGGCGAGACTCCTGCCAGGGACTCGAGGTGCATCGCCGGCGTGTCGGCCGTCATCGGGACTCGCCCTGCGGCGCGGGCTTGTACACGTAGCCGAGCGTCAGATCGGAGGTGCCTGGGATGACCTCCACCGCGCAGCCGGTGCCGGCGAAGAACTCGTCACAAGCCTTCTTCACACCGGGCAGCCCATCCCAGGCCCGCTCGTTGCGGCTCAAGTCGCAGTAGTCGTCGATGACGAGCAGCCCACCGGGCTCCAGGCGCGGCCACACCTGCTCCAGGCTCAGCTGGATGGAGCGGTAGTGATCGCCGTCGAGGTAACCGAAACACACCCGCTGGGGTAGTTGGGAGAGTGTCTCGTCGAACCAGCCTGCGACGACGCGAGGCATCGGCAGACTCCGGGTGCGGAAGTTGTGCTCGACCTGCTCCGCCGACGCCAGGCACTCGCCCTCTGGCAGATGGGTGTCCAGATCCCCGGGCGCGGGCATCCCGGCGAAGCTGTCGAACAGCACCAGTTCACGTTCCGGGTCCAGCGCCAGCATGGTTGTCGCGAGCCAGACGCTGGTGTAACCGGCGTTGCAACCGATCTCCACAACGTCGCCCGCGACCCCGGCCCGCAGGACCGAGGACAGGCCCCAGTGCAGTGAGACCAGCCGCTCTACATCGGACATATTGGAATTGAGCGCAGCCAGTTCGTATGCGAGACGCGCGTCCATTGCACTCTCCGTCAGTTGGTGAAGAAGCCGATGACTTTTTTGATCCGTCCCTGGGTGACCGGCTCCGTACTGTGGCTGAGCTGGCTGCCGAACATGACCAGGTCGCCCGTTGTTACGCGGGTGCGCCATTGAGTCCGCGGTAGCGCCTTGTACCACGGCGTGGTGTAGTCCCCTCCTTCACGGACTCTCCGCAATTCATCCGTAGGCTCGGTCCACAAGTCCGGGCTGCCGCAGGTTTCGACAACGAACTCGCCGCCGGTAAAGCCGTCGTTGAGCGTTATGCTCACTCCGGCGACCTTTACGTGATCCGGTTGGTTCTCGTCGAACGGCATATCGATGTGCGGCGTGATGTACTGGCCCACGCCGTACTCGAGATAGATCCAGGAGGTCAGCCGGCGGCCCGTGGGAAACAGGCTGCGCAGGTGGGGAAGAGCGCGCCTTGCGGCCTCATCCAGCACCGTCGTCGCCGCCTCGGGCAGCGGAAACAGCTCCAGGCGGCCCGCCGGCTCATAGAGGTCCATCACGTCCTGGGTGCTCATTCCGTCGACGGCGTGAACCGACACGGAGCGCTGCCCTTCAAAAGCGGAACGCCCCTCGGCCGCGATCTGCTCATCCACCGCATCGCAGACCGCCTGGCACTCGGTCGGGGTCAGGAATTGCTCGATACTGTGCACCAGGAGCGATTCCGAGGTCGTCAACATGGTCGTGCGCCTTTCCTCTTCTTCACGAACACCAGTTGGATCGAGCCGGCCGCGGACGGCGGCCGCATATCGGTGCCGGCATGAACGTGCGCGGCCGCGGCCAGGTCGAGGCCGGCCGATGCGGCCGCGCGTGCGACCTCGTCCTGGTCGTACAGCCACAGCCAGGAGTAGAACTCTCGTCCCGTCCCGTCGTCCCGCGTGATCCGGAAACGCTGCAGGTAGAGGCGCCCTTCGGCGGCGAACCGAGCCTGGAACTCGACGTCGTGTTCGTCGTGCAGGAAGATTCCTGTGCCGGCCGGATAGTGACTCGACCGGCTGTCGACCGGATGCATCCCGGAGCCCGCCCGAGTGCGCACGTCGGCGAAGACCCGCCCACCGGGCGCGAGCCCGGCGGCGATGTGACCGAGCGTCGCCACGAGCGCCGGCGGTGCGAATTGGTTGATCAGTTCGTAGCTGAGAAGGCAGAGGTCATGCGCCGGCACAGCGGAGTCTGTTCCGAACGCGCCGAGCTGGAAGCGGCACCTCCGATCGGTGCAGCGACGAGTCGCCGCAGCGATCGCTGCCGGGTTGATGTCGACACCCAGGTAACGGCGGCAGCCCGTGCCGTTCGCGATCTCGCGGGCGTAGGTTCCCGGGCCGCAGCAGGGGTGGAAGATCCGCTCGTCGCCGGTGAGTCCGAGCCAGTTCAGCTCCCGGCGCACCGCCGCCGCACTGCGGCCGGCGACCTCGCTGTCGTCGCGGCACTGCAGTTCGGCGAGGCGGGGTCCGATGACGGGATCATGATAGGGAACGCCGTTGGCGGAGATGTGGGCCCAGTCTGCGGGCATGCTGAGTGCGGTGAACATCAGGCCGGCTCGAACCCGTGCGGAGAGTCCGGAACGACCGCGCCGCATGGCAGCAGGCGGACCGCAGGCGGTGCTGAGCCGGCGAGCAGGCACTCCAGGTCGATTCGTTTCAACAGCGCCGGTCCCTGCAACTGGTTGCGCAGCGCCTCCACAGCTTGGGGACGGCCTGGAGTCCGGCGCTGCTGTGCCTGCAGGATCCGTGGGATGCTGCGGTCGGCGAACCAGAGGCCGGCTATCTCGGCGATGACACCTGCCACATCGTCGGCATCCACGAGCCCGGCGAGCAGCAGATGTCCGAGCGCCGCGCGAACCTCCACGAGAGGAACAGTCACCGGCCGGTACGGCGGCTCGGCTCCGTGTAGGAGCATGACCTCGTCGTCGTAGAGCCCGTAGCGTCCGATGAGCTCCACCACCGCGCCGTAGCCGCGCATGCCGTGGGACCGCAGTTCGACCGCGCGCAACGCTCCCATGGAGCCCAGCCCGATCACTTCGCGTCCGTCCCGTAACGCGGCGCAGATCTCCCGGTGGTCCACCGCGTACTCGTGGTAGAAGCCACCGTCGACAAGGATCACCCGGCCTGAGGGGTGATCGTGCAGCACCGGTCCCAACATGCCTCGGATCAGCGGCGGAAACACCGAGTACCGCTCGGAGGCGGCGCCGAGACGGTTCGACTGGTAGCCGGTCGGCCCGACGAAGATCAGGTCACGGTCAGCCATGCGACCACGCCGCGAGCCTCGGACCCACTCGAGGCGAGAGCCGGGGTACGTATGATTCGCAGCCGACAATGACGGTGCGCACCACCCACGGCCCGCCCATGCTCCCGTCACGGAGGACGAACCGGATCGTCGGACCGACGCCGCGTTCGGCCAGCCAGTGTGCGAGACCAGCGCAGTCGTCGGGTATCGCCTGGCTGAATTGATGCCTGACGTCGGACAGTGAGCACCCGTCACCCGGCCGGGGCTGCTCCGTCGCGACCTCGACGAGGCTCGGCAGATCTTCGCGGCCGCCGTGCATGAAGGCGGCACGGCTCTGTAGCGCCTCGAGTAGGGCACGCTCCAGAGCCGCCTCGAGTGAACGCGCGCAGGCGTGCCCGCCGTTGACGAACCGCCGGTCCGTCTCGGCCCGATCCCAGAGCACGACGTGCGCGACCGGCAGTCCCAACTCCTGCCTGACGACCAGTAGCCGCACCGCGACGTCGGCCTGGCGAGCGCGCGCCACCAGGTCCCTGAGTCGGTCGGGCAGCGAGCACTCGTCGATGGCCCATTCCTGACCGGCGTGCGATGGAAACGAGAGGGCATCGCGTTCCAGCACCTCCAGCATGGCGTGCATGGTGGCCTGCTCCAGCGTCAGGCCACATCCGAGTCCGAAGGAGCTCGCCCCGAAGTACGGCCGGACGGCCGCGTCGGGCGGCGGTGGAAGGAGAACCAGCTCGCTGGGGAGACGACGGGGCGCGGCAGCGCACAGGTCCGTTCCCTCGGCCGCGGTCACCTCCTCGTCCAGTGGAATCCGTACGTCCATGCGGGGACACAGCCGCAGGAGCGCGGCGGGACCGCCGAGCTGGGCGGCGATTGCCCGGTATGTGGTCCGGACGAGCGGCACCTGGGATCGGGTGTGCTCGGCGGCCGCCAACTCCACCGCCTCCAGCCGGGCCCCGATCTCAGCCGCGGCCTCGGTCGTTCCCTTACCGCCCGTGACGACTAGTGATCCGGCCAGCGCGCCGGGCCGCACGGCCATCGCAACGGGTACGCCGATGCGGTCGAGACGCGTGATGCTGCTGCTACGGGTCACCCCCACACTGGCGGACCAGGCACGGGCCGCCGCCAACACGGCCTCTTCGGTGGGGCTGGACGGCATGATCACTGGGCTCTTCCGAGGTTGTCGACGGGGGAACGGCCGGTGGCCACCGGTAGCCCGGAAGCCACCGGCCGTGGCTGATCAGTGAACCTTTTCCAACCTGGACCGTGCGGCGCTTACGCGTCGCGTCCACCCTTGCGGTCCGTCGGACCGCAAGGGGAGGTTGAAAGAGGTTCAGTTGTCGGTCTGGTCAGCTTCGATCGCCTTTTCGACGCGATCCCAGTCGCTCGCGAAGACGGCCGCCGTGTGGGCGGTCGCGCGGGTGTCGCGAGGATCGAAGTTGGCGGACTGAATCGCGTCCACGAACTCTTCGAACTCCTGGTCTGACTTCATGCTGCTCCTTTCTGCGCCTGGTTGGGGACATGGACCGGTTGGCGCCTGCCTCTGGGAACGGGCGCCATCAGGCGACGAAGTTCCACAGCAGTGACGCCACCCGCTCATCGCGGACCTCGGCCAGGGCGTCCCGCACGGAGCCGCGCGCGAGGTCCCACTGTTCCGCGCCGATCTCTGCCCGGATTCGGGCGTACGCGGACGGCCGATCGCTGGCTGCCGCGTGGAACTCGAAGTACTTCTGCAGGACCCCGAAGGCGAAGCCGGCGTGCAACAATCCGTACGCGGGCCGGTAGGCCTGCTTCCACGGCGAGTACCAGCGCGCTTCGGGATCCAAGTCCACCCCGCATGCCGTGAAGATCTCATTCAGCAGGGTGTGGGCCGATTCGTGAAGGATCAACTCGCCCAGGCGGACGGGATCCTGCACGACGTCGATGAAGATCGTGCCGGGCAGAGCCTTCAACGCATAACTCTGTGTGGTGTCGCGTCGACCGCGCGCCTGCATGGTGACAACGACACCTGTCACGGAGGTGATGAAGTGGTCCAGTCCGGCGCGTTGGATCGCTTCCCCGGCACCTGACCACGGCGCCGACGGCACCGCTCGTGAAGCCGGGTCCAGGTGGAGGAATAGCGGGGACTCGTACCGGTCGTCGTCGGACCGCTCACACTCGTCGGCAGCGACGATGCCTACGTCATGCCCTGGCAGCAGCGAGGTGCCGCTCGCGGTGGATGCCGTCGCCCAACGTTGGATCAGGTCACCTGCGTCGTCAAGGCGCCGCGCGCGCACCTCGGCCGTGATGGCATAGGTGAAATGGTGCAGTAGGGCGTACTGCCGCGCATCAAGCGTCGGTGGAACGACGAAGCGCTCGTCGAGGCGTGCCGCGGCGGCCCGCACCTGTGCCGCGCGACGTTCGCGCAGGTCCTTCAGTTCATGTGCGAGGCTCGGCCACACGTGTGTGAGGGCGACGTCAGTGCTCACGGGCTGCCCGCTCTCCGGCGATATCCGCCGCGATGTGATCAATGATCTCGATTCGATGGGTGCAGTAGTCCTCGTAGAAGGCGCTGTTCCGGTAACGCAGGCGGGTGGCGAGGCAGCCTCCGCCGCATGTCTGCCGGTAGTCGCAGTCGGTGCATTTGTCGAGCAGCTCGTCAAGGCCGGTACGCAGCGAAGGGTTGGTGACGAGGGATGTCGCCGCGGCCAGCGAGGGTAGGTCGTGGACGGTACCGAGCAGCCCGTCGGGTACGCCCAGCTCGTCGCAGCTGCCAAGCCGACCGTCGGGGTAGAGGGTCAGCACGAAGGCGCACTTCTGCTCTGTGAAGTGGCAAAATCGGGTGTCGCGGCCGGCGAGCACCCGGATCACGCTGGTGAACGGCTCGAGCAGGAACCGTTGGAACAGGCCGGTACCGCGCCAGTGGTCGTACGCCCTGACAAGAAACGCGGAGAACTCGAGTGGCGTGATCGCCCAGCCGGCGTGCTCCTTGCCCTTGGGCAACAGGGGCAGCATGGTCTCGCGATTGCCGACCGGAATTCGTTTCGGCATGACGTTGAAGTCGAAGCAGGGCGAGAACTTCACCGCCTTCACCGCCTCGAACCGTGCGACGAAGTCGAGCGTCTCCTCCGGGCGGAGCGACACGTCCTTGGTCACGGTCGAGATCAAGCCCACCGCGAGGCGGCGCTCGGCGGCCAGTTCCAGTGCCTGGTGTACGTGCTCGGATGTGCTCCGGTCACGGTAGTCGACACGGCTGCGGTTGGCCTCCGGATCCCCGTCAAGAGATATTCCGATGTCGATATCCGGCCATTCTTCGGCAAACAGGTCGAACCATGCCGGCGTCAACATGGTGCCATTCGTCTGTACGCTCAAGGACACGTTTCCCGGGTAGCCCCGCAGTAACCTCAGCAGGCCGGAGGTCGCCTCCATGCCGTACAGGAGCGGCTCGCCGCCGTGCATCTCCAGGCTCAGTGGCCGGCCGTCCGCCAGGTCCAGCAGGCGTGCGACGGTCTCGAGAGAGAGCTTGTCGTAGCCGGCGTAGGGCTTGCGCTTCTCGTAGCAGTAGTAGCAGTTGATGTTGCAGGCGTCCCCGACGAGTTTCAAGATCACCGACAACGGCTCGTTCGGCCCGGGTGTACGTAGTGTCGACTGCTGTGACGCCATCGCTGCTACCACCGTGGCGTAACTAGGAGGTCGCCCTTATCCGTGGTCGACAGTTCTGACTTCCGTGACATCAGCTATCCCGCCCGTGCGTCCTGAGTAGGTTCTTGAGGCGTCTGAGTGCCTCAGGATAGAGGTGGACGGCTTCTCTTCTCGCCGCCCTGACCCTTGACCCTGAATAACTCGCCGGAGGCTTTGGGTCCTGGACGATACCCACTGCGACGATGATCCACAAGCCCTGATCAACGCCTGTTCTGAGCAGGCGTGCCGCCATCCTCTATGTGTTACGCGACCGACACAGGGTGTATCGAATGTGCTTTGTATATACGCCAAATATACGCAGGCGGTCGTAGCATCTTCGACACGGATGCGTCGTTGCTGACGGGCAATGGCGGGAGGTTCCGAATCCGGCTGTGCACCGCCCTGGCTCCACGCTCTCGTCGGCGCGTGGGCGACGGGCGTCAGAGCAATCATTCTCATGGTGATGGACCGGCACGAGGTGCAGATGAAGAGGCGACCGGATGGCGGCGACACCGCGCAGCTTGGTAAGGCAGGCAGCGAGGCCGCTCATGCAGTTCGGCATGTCGATACGGTTGATGTAGGTTCGTTGCGGGCCGGGTTCTCGCCGAGGTTGGACGGGGTCAGCGCAAGGCACGCGCGGCTACTCGTCGAGCTGGCCGACGAGGTACCACCGATCGTTGTCCAGCGGTCCTCGCTGCGGGTGGTGGACGGCATGCATCGGCTGCGTGCCGCGCGCGCGCGAGGGGACAGGCAGATACCCGTCGTCTATTTCGATGGCTCCGATGTCGACGCGTTCGTCGCGGCGGTGCAGTTGAACGTCGAGCACGGCTTGCCGCTGACCACGCGGGACCGGCTGGCCGCGGCCGAACGGATCCTCGCCTCGCATCCTCAGTGGTCAGACCGCCGGATAGCGTCGGTGTGCGGGGTCGCGGCAAAGACGGTCGCCACGCTTCGGCGGCGTTCAACCGACGAGAGTCATCACCTGAACATCCGGATCGGCCGGGACGGGCGCCGGCATCCGGTCTCGGTCGAGGAAGGCAGGCGGTTGGCCGAGGAGATCGTGCGCCGCGAGCCTGGTGTCAGTCTGCGTGAGATGGCGCGCCGGTCCGGCATTTCGGTCGGAACGGCGTTCGACGTTCGTCGCAAGACGCTCGGCGAGGCTCGTGCCCCGGCGGCCGAGGCGGCCGCGGCGGGACCGTCAGCTGAGATGCGGGACTCGGCGTCCACCGACAGGCTGCCGGCGACGGCACAGGACCTCAAAGCCGTCATCCGGCCACAGCTGGCACGGCTCATCGAGGATCCCTCACTGCGGTATACAGATCACGGCAAGGCGTTACTCCGGCTGCTTTCGGCGACGCTTGCCTTCATTTCGCAGTCTGCGAACGCCGCGGAGACCGTTCCCGCGCACTGCCATGAGCCGCTTCGCGCTGTCGCCCAAGCTTGTGCCGGCGGATGGCACCAGTTCAGCGAGATGTTGTCGGAATAGGTCGCCTCGGCGGGCCACCGCCTGAGAAACGTGACGGCCACCGATCCGGGCCCGGCGGAGTAGCCGGTCGGCTCCGCGTCACGCGGCCGATCCGGCCTGGTCGCGGTCCGAAGACCGCCTGCGGCCCCTGCCCGGGAGTTGAACGGCGTCGTCGGTTGAACCTCAGTGGCCCCGTCGTCGCCCCGCCATGCTTCAATACCTGTTTGACATGCGGATCCATACCCTGCTGGACACTGCCGGACAACGGCATCCCCATCGCATCGCCGTCGTTGACGGTGTCCATCGGTGGACCTACGAACAACTCCGGCGGCGTAGCGTCAACCTCGCCGGCTTGTTCCGCGCACAGGGCCTGCGGCCGGGGGACCGGATCGCGGTGCGGTCCGGCACTGCCGGGTTCGCCACAATCCTGTTCGCGGCGGCCTATGCGGACCTGACGCTGGCGCCGCTGTCGGCCGGAATGCGCCCGTTCCAGCTCCGGACGGTACTTGCCGACATCGCTCCAGCCCTCGTGATAGGCATCGACCCCGGAAGTGTCGACGTCGCCGCCCCCGCCTGGTCACAGGCGCGGTTCGGGGAAATCCTGAGTAGCCTCGACGGGCCCGTCGCGGGCTCGCGCCCGACCGATGCCGGCCGCATCGACCGCGACCCGGGGCCGCCCGCTCTGCTGATGTACACCTCGGGCAGCAGCGCGCGGCCGAAGGGCGTGGTGTGCCCGCACGACCGGGTCCTCTTCGCGACCAGGGCGATCGGGCAGGTCCTGGGTTACCGGCCGGACGACGTCGTACTCTCCTGCGTGCCGCCCTCGTTCGACTACGGGCTGTACCAGATCCTGCTCACTACGGCCGCCGGCGCGCGGCTGGAAACGCTTGGGCCAGGAGAGGGAATGGCCCTTCTCGAACGGATAAACAGCTCCCGGGCCACCATCGTGCCCGTGGTGCCGGAGATCGCCACCGCACTGCTCCGGCTGGCGGCCAGGACATCACCGGCGGTAGCGCAGTCGGTCCGGATGTTCACGAGCACCGGCGCCGGGATGCCGCCGCGGCTCGCCGACGGGTTGCGTAGTGCGTTCCCCGGCGCCGCGGTGGTGCACATGTATGGACTGACGGAGTGCAAGCGAGCCACCATCCTGGAGCCGGACGGCGACCTGGTGCGCCCGGGGTCGGTCGGGCGCGCGATTCCCGGCACGGTCGTGCACGTCGTCGACCGCCGGGGTCGACCGTTGCCCGCCGGCCAAGTCGGTGAGGTCGTCGTCGAGGGTGGAAACGTCATGGCCGGATACTGGCGCGACCGGCAGCTCGGCGCCGCGACCTTCCGGGTGAGCGCGAGCGGTCGGCGGTTGCATACGGGCGACCGTGGCCACTTGGACGGGGACGGGTACCTGTATCTGCACGGTCGGCGCGACGATGTCTTCAAGCACCGTGGCGTGCGGTCGAGCGTCGCCGAACTCGAGGCGGCGGCCCTGGACATCGCCGGCGTCGAGGGAGCCGCCGTTGTTCCGCCGGACGAGGAAGGCCCGCTCACCGTCGTGGTGGCCACTGCCTTGCCGGAAGACGACGTGCTGACGGAACTGGCCCGCCGCCTCGAACCGGCGAAGGTGCCGGCCCGCTGTGTCGCGGTCGATGCCCTGCCGCTCACCCCACACGGCAAAGTGGACCGAAAACGGATTCGCGCGATCGCGCAACGGCACCGATCGTCGACCTCCGTTCAAATGCGGAGATCTTGACGGTACCGGCTGAGTTGGTACTGTGCCGATCTTGAGCATGACCGGCGCGGACCTGGACGGTCATGTTGAACGTTGCCCTCCGGTAGGTGACCACTGAACCTTTTCAGCCTCCCCTTGCGGTCCGACGAACCGCAAGGCCGGACGCGGTGCGTAAGCGCCGCGCGGTCGAGGTGGAAAAGGTTCACTGGTGGAATGAGGACCCGTATGCCATCGCGGCAAGCCCGCCTTGAGCCAGTCAATCTCGACACCGACGCGGTCCATCCGTTGCTCCCGGGCCAGCTCGCGCACCACCACGCGCTCCTGGAAAGGCCGGAGGCCAGTACGTCACTCTTCATGTCCTACCGGGTCAGTGGACCACTGGACGTTCCGGCACTCCTCGCCGCGGTGCGGTCGACGGTCGCCAGGCACGCGGGGCTGCGGATAGGCGTCACCACTCTTGACCGCGTACCCGTCCAGTGGATCCGGCCGATGCCGGACGATCGCCAACTCGTCGCACTGACGCAGGTGACGGCTAAGGACACCGCGCAGTTCGCGCGGTACGTGCGCGCTGTCCTGGCGGCGGACCTCAAGCACACCTTCGACCTGGCGGTCGAGTACCCGTTCATTTTCCGCCTGCTGCGGTTCTCACCGACGCTACACGCGGTGATCGGGGTGTTCTCCGGCTTCGCCGTCGACGCCACTGCCCGGATGATCGTCGTACGCGGACTGTGGGACACCTACTTCAGCCGCGCGACCGACACCGACCCGGAGGACGCCGGCTATCTCGCTGCGGTGACCGGCCAGGCGACCGCCGCCACCGACCGGTCGCACGCGGTGTCCACGTACTGGCGGCGGCGCGGCCCATGGCTGCCGCCCCGGTGCCAGTTCCTTCCCAGCCCCGGTGAACCGGCCGCACCGGTCGCCCAGACCGAGCTGCTACTCGTCGTCGGTGACGAGTGGAAGGATGTGCGCGGCCGCTGGCGGGAGTCCGGCTTCACCACGGTCCAATGGCTGCTCGCGGTGTTCGCCGCCACCGTGTTCCTGGCGACGCCGCAGGATCGGATCGCCGTCTCGATGAGCCTGAACGGCAGGCGTCACGTGGAGCGGGAAATCGTCGGCATGTTCGACGTCACCGTGCCGGTCGTACTGGACAGGCCGGCCAGGCCGATCGACCTGCTGGTGCAGGCTCGGCGGGAGTTGTTGTCGGCGACCTCGCGCCGCAACGTCGCGCCGCAGGCGTTGGACGACATGTGGGCGACAGTGGCGCAGCGCCTGGGCCATCCGGTCCACCACACCCTGCTCATGACGTATCTGGAGGACAACGCCGACCACGACTCTCCGGACGGCAGCACGATCACTGTCGAGCGTGGCGCGTACACCCCCGAGTTCCACCGGACCGCCGACGGCCTGCGTATCGCCGCCAACGAGCGGCCCAACGGGCTGCGCATCCGGCTGACCGTCGATAGCGGGACCATGTCGGAAGCCAGCTTCGCCACCTTCGTCGCCGCCTTCCGGGCACGACTGTACGGGGACGACTCCGGCCGTATCACGCCGACGACGGGCAGTGGCCCGCAGCTCACGCCACTGCGGGCACCCGACGGTACGGTACTGCTGGTCGTCGACCTGGCCGAGGTGACCTCGACCCTCGACACACATCCCGCGGTTGCCTCGTCCAGGGCCTTCGTAGAGATCGCGGAGGATGGTGGATCGTTGCTCGCCGCCGAGGTCACGGTCGCCGGTGTCGAGGTCACGGCGGACGATCTCGCCAACCATGTTCGTTCCACGGTCGCGAGTCGGCCGTTCCTGGCGGTTCCCGGGCGGATTGCGGTGGTGCCCAGCACAGCCTGCGGCGAACGGTCCGAGGCGCTATCCAGGGATGGAGTTGGTTGACCGGTGGAAAGCATCCACGCGGACACGTTGATCGACGAGAAGGCCCTTGACGCGGTGGTCAAGCGGGTGCTCACCGGGCCGCCGCCCGGCGCCGCGGCACGCTATACCGGCGCCATGCGGCTGGCCGATCTGGAGATCGACAGCCTCGTCATGGCGGAACTCATCGTCGAGTTCGAGCAGGAGTTGGGCGTACTGCTGGACGTCGTCGCCGTCGACCGCATGGAGACGCTCGGCGACCTCTGCCGGGCCTTGCGGCCGGCGGCGAGTTGAGCCGTGTCCGTGGTCACGCGTGAAGATCTGCTGCGGCGGCGGGTCGCCCGACTGCGAGCCGCCGCCGCGGCGACCGGCCTGCGTCACCTCGCGGTCGAGGTGACCGCCGGAACGGACCTTGTCGTCGCGCTGTGCGCGCTCCGTCCGCTCGACGCGTCCGTCGTAGTGATGGGCCCGACCATCGCCGCGTCGGCGCTGGAAGTCCTGCGGCCGCAGGCCGTACTGGACGTCGCGGGCGGCCGGATCCGGCACACCGGTGCGGCCGACCCTGGTCGCGGCGAGCGGCCGGCAGGGCTGTGGATCTTTTCGTCCGGGACCACCGGTACCCCCACGCCGACCCACTGGAGGTGGCATGACCTGGCCCGCGGCGTCGACTGGGACACCGTGGACGGCGACGAACGGTGGGGAGTCGGATACGCCCCCTTCACCTACGCCGGCGTGGAAGCCGTGAGTCAGGCGCTCGGACGGGCCGCCCGCATCGACTTCCTCACACCCACCGACCTCGCCGCTGGGACAGGCGCGCGCTACGAGGTCGTCGCCGGCACACCGTCGTTCTGGCGGATGGCGGCGTTGCACCGCGGGACCGACGCCGCCCGGCCGCGGGTAGACACCGTCTCGATGGGCGGCGAGCCGGTGGACGCGAGCCTGCTTCGGCTGGTTGGGGCGGCGTTCGCGCCGCGGCGCGTCCTGCAGATCTACGCCAGCACCGAACTCGGCCGGATCGCCACCGTCACCGACGGACTTCCGGGCCTGCCTCTTTCCGTCCTCGACGGCTACGGGCCGGCCGGGAAGGCACTGGCGATACGCGACGGCGAACTCCTGGTGTCGCCTGGTCCGGGCGCACCGTACCTGCCGACGGGGGACGCCGCCGCCATCGACGGTGGCCGGGTGCACGTTCTCGGGCGGCGCGGCGAGGTCATCAACGTGGGTGGCACGAAGGTCGTGCCCGGCCACGTGGCTCGGCTGCTGCAGGAACACCCCGAGGTCGTCGCGGCCCGGGTCTATCCGGTCCGTAGCAGCGTGCTCGGTGCCGTTGTCGGCGCCGACATCGTCACACTGCCGGAATGCGACCACGACGCGGTCGTCCAGCGGGTGAAGGCCCATGCCCGCCGCGTACTGGCCCCGGCGGAACAGCCGCGCCGAGTCACCGTGGTCGACCAGTTCCCGATGGCCGTGTCCGGAAAGGCGGTCCGTGGTGGGTGAGGCGCTCGGGACGGTGTTCGTCACCGGCGGTTCGCGGGGCATCGGGCTGGCTGTCACCCGTCGGCTGCTCACCGCCGGGTATCGGGTGGTCGCCGTGTCGCGGACCGCCTCCAGCGAGTTCGCGGCGCTGCGGGAGGCCGTCGGCGACCCGTTGACGTTCCTAGCCGCCGACCTCACCTCCGGCGATGACCGGATCGCGGTGGCCGACCGGCTCCGGAAGTGCGCCGACCTCTACGGCCTCGTCAACAACGCCGGGGTCGCGAGTGGGGCTCTGCACGTAGCCACCGCCTGGTCGGACGTGAGCCGGATGTGGCAGCTCAATGTCGAGGTCCCGATGTCCCTGTGCCAGGCGGCGGTCAAGGCGATGTATCGCGGCGGTGGACGCATCGTCAACATCTCGTCGATCGCGGCCCACCGGACCTTTCGCGGACTCGGCGCCTACACCGCGACGAAGTGCGCTCTCGAAGGGTTCTCCAGGGTGCTCGCCGCCGAGGTCGGCGGCCGGGGTATCACGGTGAACTGTGTCGCACCGGGCTTCATCGACACAGCCATGACAGCGACGATCGATGACGACCTCCGCGCCGCGATCAACCGGCGCAACATGCTGGACCGGGGTGCCACACCCGCCGATGTGGCGCGGTCGGTGGAGTTCCTGCTCTCGCCTGCCGCGGAGGCCATCACCGCGCAGGTGATCCGGGTTGACTCGGGCAGCGGCGGATGAGCACTCTGGACGAGCGTGGACACGCGGAACGGCCCACCCCGCCACCGGGGGCAACCAGTCCACCGACGGAGTTCACGGACCGACGTCAGCGCTTCCGGCGCGAGGCGGTGCGCAACTACGGCCTCACGCGGGAGGCCGGGGAAGCGGTGGACGTCGGCTGGCGGGCGCTACCGAGCCTGGCCCTGCTGCGCGACCTGCGGTGGCGGGACATGTGGGCCGCGCTGACGGTCCGGCGCAACCGGGTTCCGCTCGTGCTCCAGGCGCAGATGAGCGACTGCGGAGCTGCCGCCCTGGCGATGGTCCTCGCCTACTTCGGTCGGCCGGAGCCGCTCGAGGCGCTGCGAATCGAGACCAACACGGGCCGGGACGGGGTTCCGGCCCGCTCGATGCTGGCCGCGGCCCGGCGTCGCGGTCTGGCCGCCCGCGGTGTCCGGGTCTCCATCGACGGGCTGCGCCACCTCGCTCCGGCCACCATCCTGTTCTGGAACTTCGTCCACTTCGTCGTGTTGGAACGGGTGACCGGCAACCACCTGTACATCGTCGATCCGGCCTTCGGACGCCGCAAGGTCAGCCTGGCCGAGGCTGGCAAGGCGTTCACCGGGGTGGCGCTGGAGTTCCACCCGCCGGTCGGCGCCGTGACGCCGCGGCGAAGGTCCGGCCGGCAGCGCCTCGGTGCGAGCCGCATGCCCTATGTGACCAAGTTCTTCCCTCGCACCAGCGCGTGGGTACCACTCGCGGTGACCTCGGTCGCCCTGACCCTGTGTAGCCTGGCCGTGCCGATCGCCTCCTCCTACGTCGTGGACCGGGCGAACCAGCCCGGCGAGCCGGTCAGCACGTGGCTGTTCGTCGCGGCGCCGATCGTGCTGTTCGCGATGTACTTCTGGATGCAGACCGCCCGCAGGATGGCCATGCTGTCCATCCAGACCCTCGCCGACAAGTCGGTGACCCTGGGGACGGTTCACCACCTTGTCTCCCTGCCGCTCGACTACTTTGCCCGGCGGCACACCGGGGACCTCGCGATGCGGGTCCGGACCAGCAACGCGGTACGGCAGGTCCTGACGGGATCCGCGTTGTCGGCCGTGCTCGACGGGGTTCTGGTGCTGGTGTACGGCTGGCTCGTCGTCATCGCCGATCCGCGCCTCGGCGCGCTGGTGCTTGCCCTCGCCGTCACCCAGGTCGGCCTGCTCGCCGCTAGCTGGCGAAAGCAGGAGTACCTCACCGCCGCGCTGCTGGAGGCGCAGGCGAGGGCACACACCGAGCTGTTCCAGTTGCTGGACGGCGTGCCGACGCTGAAGGCGTCCGGGCTTGAGGGCGCCGCGGCGGAGAACTGGAGCCACACCTTCGCCGACGAGGTGAACGCCAGGACCCGCAGCCGGCGGTTCCTCGCCGTGTGCGAGGCCGCCAGCACCGCGGTTCAGTTTCTGGCCCCCCTCACCGTGCTCGGAGCTGGCCTGATCCTGCTGGGTCGCGGCGAGATCTCACTGTCCCGCGTGGTGGGTTTCTCCGCCCTGGCCATGGGCATGTTCGTACCGCTGGCGAGCCTTGCCCAGACCGGGCTGCAGATCGCCGGTCTGGGTCCGACCTTGACCCGGCTCGCCGACATCCTTGACGCGCGGCCCGAGGCCGGGCCGGATGCGGTGGCCCCGTCCCGGGTCACCGGCGCGGTCCGGCTCGACGCCGTGCGGTTCGCCTATCCCGGCGCCGTGGCGCCGGCAGTGGCCGACATCGACTTCGAGATAGCGCCTGGACAGTTCACCCTCATCGTCGGCGAGTCCGGCTCCGGCAAGTCGACGCTGGCCATGCTGCTGGCCGGGCTCTACCTGCCCAGCGCCGGCACGGTGTTCATCGACGGCGTGCCCACCGATCAGCTCGACCGGCCGGCGGTGCGGCGGTCGATGGCGTTCGTGCGCCAGGACGCCCGGTTGTCCGCCGGAACCATCCGGGAGAACATCGCGTTGGGCCGGCCGGAGTGCTCCCTCGACGACGTCATCGCGGCGGCGCGGCTGGCCGAGATCCACGACGACATCGACGCCATGCCGATGCGGTACGAGACGCTGCTCGGCGCGGCCGGGGCGGGCCTGTCGGGTGGACAGATCCAACGCGTCTCGCTGGCCAGGGCCCTGATTCGGGACTGCGAGCTGCTGATCCTCGACGAGGCGACCAGCGCCCTCGATCGGCGCACCGAGGACCGGATCGTGACCAACCTGCGCGGCACGGGTCAAGCCCTGGTGGTCGTCGCGCACCGGCTCTCCCACCCCGAGGACGCCGATCAGATCCTGGTGATGAGCGACGGCCGGCTCGTCCAGCGGGGACGGCACGAGGACCTGATCACACAGGACGGCCCGTACCGGCGGCTTGCGGGGCTCGCGCCGTGACGTCGTCGCTGAGCCTTGAGCGCCGGGAGCTCGACGCCGTCGTCGCGCTGATCCTGCGGGTGCCGGACGCCCATCGGCGGTTCGAGGTCGACGCCGCCGCTGCCGCCGCCGAGTACCAGATCGACGGGCCGACGGTCGCCGCCCTCGTCGCCGCCGGCCTGCCCTCGGCGTCCGGCGCGGATGGCGCCCGGTTCGACGCCACCGACCTGCGCAACGTCGCGGTACACCTGGATGCGCGGTCCCGCGAGCGAAAGGTGTTGTCCTGGTGGATCCGCGAGCTGGAGCGCCCTACCACGCACACCCGCTACCGGATGGACTACCTGGCGCGGTGCCCCGATCCCGGGCATGACGGGCCGTGCCGGTACCGCCTGGCGGTGCCGGAGGACGGCTGGCACGAGACGGCCTCGGCGCCGGCCCGTGGCGGTGTCCTGCACTCGGTGACGTTCGACCGGCCGCGTACCTGGCCCGACCTGCCGGCCGCGCTGCTCGACCTGCTGGAGGAGACCCGGCACATCCGCTTCCTCTGGCTCCCGGAGACGTTGCGCGCCGACACCGGCTTCGTTCGTACCGCCGGCATTGCCGACTGCGTCGGCGTGGCCCGCATGCTGGTCGAGGAGGCCGCCAGCCGGGGACTGGTCGCCCGGTTCTCCCACGGCAGGTCGCTGACCCCGCCGATCTCCGCGTCGCACTCGTGGGCGGAGTTCCACGTCGACGGGGTCTGGGTTCCCGTCGACCCGGTGCTGGTGGATGCCCTGCGGCAGTGGGGTGTCGCCGGGCCGCGGTGGCACCGGACCCGCTCGCTCGGCGGCGTTCTCGGCCGCATCGGAGCCCACCGACGTGACCTTGTGGCCCACGCCGGTCAGCCGGTCTCCGCGAGATTTCCTACCTACCGCGACACAGGAGAATGACATGGTGGACTGGCCACCAGCCTTTGAATCGCTTATCCGGCAGCGCAGCCGGTTGCTCGGCGCCGCCGCGCCGCTGGACCCCGACCGCGGCCTGGCCGAGCTGGGGGTCGACTCGCTGGAAGTGGTCGAGCTGATCGTCAATCTCGAGACCGAGTTCGACATCGAGCTCCCACCCGAGCTCCTGCAGCCGGAGGTGTTCGCGACTCCGGGCACCATCTGGCACGCGGTCAGGGGCCTGCTGTGACCGGCACTGCCGAGGAGGGACAGGCATCGGTGCGGCAGACATGGGCACGGCTCACCACGGTCGCCGCCAAGCTGAGCAGCCAGTCGCGGGACCAGCGTTACCACGTCTTCGACATCTTCGACTGGCCGGACGAGCTGCCAACCGACCAGTTCTGGATGAGTCCGGAGCTGACCACCTGCTACGGGACCCCGGTGTGGGACCGCCTGTCGGAGGCCGACCGGCTGCGCCTGACCCAGGCCGAGGCAGTGAACTTCTTCAGCCTCAATGTCCATCTCATCCGCGACCTGATCGGCGAGGTAGCCGGGCGGATCTACGACACGCGGTACCCGGGCCTCTCGGAGTTCTTCCACGACTTCATCCACGAAGAGAACGAACACATGTGGTTCTTCGCCCAGTTCTGCAACCGGTACGGGGGGAAGGTCTACCGCACCAAACGTGTCATCGGGCACGCTGCCGAGGGCAACGACGCGGTACGCGACGTCATGATCTTCGGTCGCATCCTCATCGCGGAGGAGCTGTGCGACTACTACAACGCGAAGATGGCGACCGACGACCGACTGCCGGCGATCGCGCAGCGGATCAACGCCGTCCATCACCAGGACGAGTCGAGACACATCGCGTTCGGCCGGCAGATGATGCGGGCGCTGTACGAGGAAGCCACGCACCGCGCGACACCCGAGGAGGTCGCGGGGGCCGCGGCGTATCTGTCGCGATATGTCAGCTCGTGCCTGCGGGCGTTCTACAACCCTGCGGTGTACGCGGACGCGGCGCTCACCGGAGCCAAGCGAATCCGCTCCGAGGTGGTCGATGACCCGTACCGTCAGGAGTTCCACCGGACCGTGATGCGCAAGACCACCCGGTTTTTCAGCCGGATGGGGCTCTTCACCGAGAGCATGGTTGCCTGGTGACCGGCCAGCCACCGCGACGGATGCTGCACGAGTGGTTCACCGCCGGCCTGGCGACCGCGCCGGACCGCGTCGCACTGCGGATCGGCCGCCAGGAATGGACCTACGCTGAGCTGGACGACGTGGCTCGGCGCTGGGCCGGCGGACTGACCGCATGCGGGGCGCGGACCGTCGGCATCCTCGCGATACGCAGCATCGAGTCGTACGCGGGGCTCCTCGCCACGCTCTACGCCGGCGCGACGGCGGTGCCGCTCAGTCCGGGCTTCCCCGCCGCGCGTACCTGCCGGATGGCGGCGATGGCCGGGATCGACACACTGATCGCCGACCGGTCGGCGGCGGCGACGCTCCCGCACCTTGCGGCTGCCCTGCCCGGGCTTCGGGTGGCGGCGCCGGCCGCGACGCCGCTGGGTACCCTGCCCCGGGCCGGGTACGACGGGGCGGCATACGTGCTGTTCACCTCCGGATCCACCGGCCGACCCAAGGGTGCTCCGGTCACGCACGCCAACATGGACAGCTTTCTGCGGTACAACCTGGACCGCTACGACCTCGGCCCGGACGACGTCTGCTCACAGACCTTCGACCAGACCTTCGACCTGGCGATGTTCGACCTGTTCGTGGCCTGGGGTGCGGGTGCCGCCGTGGTGTCCACGCCGCCACAGGTGTTCACCGCGCTGCCGGAATTCCTGGCCTCCGAGCGGGTGACCTTCTGGTTCTCCGTGCCCAGTGCGATCGAGGTGGTACGGCGCCGGGGCGGGCTGACTCCCGGCGCGATGCCGACGCTGCGGTGGAGCCTGTTCTGCGGCGAGGCGCTGCGCTTGACCGACGCCCAGGACTGGCAGCGGGCCGCACCAGGATCCATGGTGGAAAACCTGTACGGCCCGACCGAGCTGACGATCGCCTGTTCCGCGCATCGGCTGTCCGACCAGTCCGCCGAACTCGCCGTGCACGGTGTCGTTCCCATCGGGACGCCGTACCCGCATCTCCGGTACCGGATCACCGAGGACGGCGCCGACGGCACCGAAGGCGAGCTGTGTGTCACCGGACCGCAGATGTTTCCCGGATACCTGGACCCCGCCGACGACCAGGGGCGCTTCTACGACGGTGACGGCGTGCGGTGGTACCGCACCGGCGACCGCGTCCGACAGCTCGCCGGCGCCGAACTCGGCTACCTCGGCCGGATGGACCGGCAGGTGAAGGTCCGCGGCTACCGGGTCGAGCTGGATGAGGTCGAGTGGCACGTCGGGCGGCTGCCAGGGGTGGAACGTGCCGTCGCGGTGGCGTTCGAGGCAGCCGGGCGGACCGAACTGGCGGTGTTCTATGTCGGTACCCCGGGCCTCGACATCCGTCGACCGATCGCCGCCATCCTGCCGGGATACATGGTGCCGCGGCTGTGTCACGACGTTGACGCGCTCCCGCACACCGCGAACGGCAAGATAGACCGTGCGGCGCTCGCCGCGCGCGCCCGGGACCTTCTGGTCGGCGAGCAGGTCGCCCGTGCCTGAGAGCCCACCGCCGTGCCCGCTGGCCGACTCCGAGCTCGGGGCGATGCTGTCCATCCGCCGCTTCGAGTACGCCGTACTCGACCTGCTCGGCCGGGGACTGATCAGGGGCACCACACACACCTGCCTGGGCCAGGAGCACATCCCCGTCGCGGTCGAGTCCCTGCTCCGTCGCGACGACGAGGTGTTCAGCAACCACCGGGGACACGGGCATTACCTGGCGAGGTACGACGATCCGGCCGGCCTGCTCGCCGAGCTCGCGGGCCGTGAAGGTGCGGTGTGTGCCGGGACGGGCGGTTCACAGCACATCCGCCGCGCCGGGTTCATGTCCACCGGAATCCAAGGGCAACTGGTACCGGTCGCGGTGGGCGCCGCCTTCGACATGCGGCGCACCGGCACGGCGTCGCTCTCGGTGGTCTACGTCGGCGACGGCACCTGGGGTGAGGGAGTGGTGTACGAGGCGCTCAACCTCGCCGCTCTCTGGCGGGTACCGATGGTCGTCGTCGTCGAGCACAACGGGATCGCCCAGTCCACCCCGACGCCGGCACAGATGGCCGGTACCATCGCCGACCGGTGTGCGGCCTTCGGCATCCGGCAGGTCAAGGTGACCGGTATCGACGTCGGTGGCATCCGGAGCACTCTCGCGCCGCTCGTCGCCGAGGTACGCCAGGACGGTTCGCCGCTGGTGGTGGAGTTCGAGACGGTACGGCTCGGACCGCACAGCAAGGGGGACGACACCCGCACCTCGGCGGAACTCGACGCCATCGCCGGGCGCGACTGGTACCCGCACTACCGCGCGGCGTTTCCCGAGCAGGTTGACCGGCTCGATGCCGCGGCGACCGCGGGAATCCGGGCCGTGGTCGAGGACGTACTCGCCAGGCCGCTGATCGGTGCCGGCCGTGGATGACCGGGCAGTGGAGCGGGTCGGGGAGAACCTCAACCGCGGCCTGGCCACCCTGCTCGCCGAGAGACCGGATCTCTTCCTGATCGGTGAGGACATCCTCGACCCGTACGGCGGCGCCTTCGGCGTCACCCGCCGGCTCTCCACGGCCCATCCCGGACGGGTACTCAGCACGCCGATCAGCGAGCAGGCGATCCTGGGCTTCGCGGTCGGCCTGGCCCTGCGCGGCCGGGAGGCGGTGGTCGAGATCATGTTCTCCGACTTCGCCACCCTGTGCTTCGACCAGATCGTCAACCTCGCCAGCAAGGTGGTCAGCATGTACGGCCAGTCGGTGCGGATGCCGGTGGTGATCCGGTGCCCGACGGGAGGCAACCGTGGATACGGCCCCACCCACAGCCAGAGCCTCCAGAAGCACTTCGTGGGGATCCCCAACCTTGCCGTTTACGAGATGAGCCCGGTACACGACGGGCACGCCACGCTGGCCCGGATCCTCGACTCCGCGGCCCCCGCGATGTACTTCGAGGACAAGGTGCTCTACGGACGGCGGCGGTTCGGTGCGGCCACCGGAGACGAGCTGTTCCACTGTGCACGGATCGGCGGCGACTGCGACTTCGCCGTGCTGGGCATCCACGGGGTGGACGCGGTGGACGTCGTCGTCATCGCACCGGGTGGCCTCACCGGCAGGGTCCTCGGCGCGATGCGCGGTGCCTACCTCAGTGCCGAGATCGCGGTGCGGGCCGTGGTGCCGTCCCGGCTCTACCCGTTCGACCCCACGCCACTGGCCCCACTCGTCGCCCAGGCTCGGCGGGTGGTGGTCGTCGAGGACGCGACGGCCGGCGGGGTGTGGGGGGCCGAGGTCGCCCACACCATCCACCAGCAGATGTGGGAACTGCTGTCCCAGCCCGTCCATCTGCTCCACGCGCCATCCCGCGCCATCCCGGCCGCCCCTCATCTCGAGCGTGCGGTGCTGGTCCAGGAAGACGACATCCGCGCCATGGTGACGGCGGTCGCCGGTGGGTGACATTCGCCTTCCCCGGCTCAACGCGACCGACGAGGAGTACACGCTTCTCGAGTGGTTGGTCGGTGACGGGGCGTCGGTCGGTGCGGGCACCGCAGTGGCTCTGGTGGAGACCTCGAAGGCGGCACACGAACTCGTCGCGGAGGAGGCCGGCACCCTGTGGCAACGGATCCACGCGCCCTCAACCTGCCGCCCCGGGGAGGTGGTGGCAACCGTCGCCAGGGACGACCGTCCAGTGCAGGCGCAGCGGAACGCCGACCCGGATCCGATCACCATCACCCGGCCGGCCCGGCAGCTCATGGTCGAATACGGCGTCGCGGAGGAGACGGTACGGTCGATCGGCAAGGTGGTCATCTCGCGGTCGGACATCGAGCAACTCGTCGCCGGGCAGGCGGGGTCGGCCGCAGTTGAGCGGGTGCCCGTGTCGGCTGCCCAGCGACGGGTCGCCCGTACGGTGTCCGCCTCGCATCGCGAGATCCCCGCCGCCTACTCGGTCGTGAAGGTGGTCGCCGACCGGCTGAAACAGCGCCTGCGTGACGAGGCGGCGACCGTCGGCTTCCTCGGCGTCCCGGAACTGGTCGTCAAGGCGATCGCGGCGCGACGGAAGCAGTTCCGGCTGTTCTTCGCGCACGCGGTGGACGATCAGACGGTGACCGTGCGGCCGGGGGCGCACGTCGGAGTCACGATCGACGTGGGAAAGGGTCTCTACCTGCCGGTCGTCGCCGACGCCGACACCCGGCCGCTGCGGGACATCTCGGCCGATCTGTTACGGTTCCGGCTTGCCGCGATGCGTGGCGATTTCACTGAGGCAGATCTGACCGGGTCGAACATCGCGTTCGCGATACACACGGACGCCGATATCGTGCACGCGCAGCCGCTCATCTTTCCGGAACACATGTGTGCGTTGTCTCTCGCCTCGATGCAGCGTGAGTTGATACTTCTTGACGACGGTTCGGTCACGAGCAGTGAGTATTTCCATCTCGGTCTGGCGTACGACCATCGGTTCGTCAACGGCCGGTCGGCGGTGGCGTTCCTGCACGCGGTCAAGGCTGACCTGGAGTCGGGCTGACGGCCGCCGAGGGTTGTCGGTTGAACGCCGCCGACGCGGCATTCTTCGTGGGCATATCGGAGGTATCCTGTGGCATCCACCCTCCAATTCGGTATTCCGGATCCCTAGTGGAGCCGGCAGGTCGAACGCGCGACTCGACTGCGGGTTCGAATCCCGCCGCGGTGGAGACAACCCGAGCCACACGATGATGCGGGAAGGGGGTGAACCCACATGACCGAGGTAGAGTTCGACGGCGTCGACATCCGCGAGATGGCCGACGAGGAACTGGACGACATCGTCGGCGGTCCGAAGGCCTGCCAATAGCCGGTAGCCAGCAGGAGGCGCTTGAGCGGAGTCGCTCAGGCGCCTCCTGTCGTCATACGAGTGACTTTGAGGCAGGCAGGTCGCGATCGGTGGCCGGGTCGAAGAACCGGGTGAGAAAGTCTTGCTGCCACGCACGCGGCTGTGGCAGATCCCACTGGCCGTACTCGGTGAGCAGGCGCTCCGGCTCCGGGCACTGTTGCCGGAGTGCGGCGAGGACCTCCGGGGGGATGACGTCCGGAAAGAGCATCTGCAGGTGGGCAAGCCCGTAGAACACGGGCCCGGCGACCGCGTATTCGTCGACGCGCTTGAGGAACAGGTCCCACGAGAAGTCATGTCCGGCCGCGCGCACGAGTTCGGCGATGTCCACGTACTTGATCAGACGCCGGTGCTTGCTGCCGCGGTTCATGAACCGGAGTGTCGTCGAGGTCTTGTAGATGTGGGCGGACAGGTCGATGACCGTGTCCTCGGGGGATGGCACGAGGAACGAGACGTCACCGTACCGGTGCCGATGAGCGTGCGCCAGGACGGCACTGACCGGAACGTCGTACCCCTTACCGGGCAGCGCCAGCGACACGTTGACGTCCACGCTGATGATCGGGCGGTCGAACTGCCCGGTCAGCTTGTTCAACTTGGGCAGGTCGCTGCCGTACAGGCGCCAGAACGCCCGGTCCCGCTTGCTCAGCGGGACGATGTCGGTTTCTGTCGGGTTCCCCTCCACATAGCCCAGTCGCTCAAGCACCTCCACCAGGGCGGGCGCCTGCGCTCTGGTGACGAGGACGTCCAGGTCGCCCATCGGCCGCAGGCCCGGCTCCTGGTAGACCGCGAAGGCCAGATGGCCGCCCTTGCGCATGAGCACGGTGATGCCCTGTGCCGCTGCGGCGTCGCTGATCGCCTGGATCTCGTCCAGCATGAGTTCGTTGCTCCGCCGGGTGTCCCGGTAAGCGGAGTAGAGAAGCGACACGACGGCGGCGTCCAAGCCAGCCACCGCCGCACTGGTCAAGAGGCGCCATCCATGCCATCCCACGAGGGCGGCGACGCGGTGTTGAGCGGCCTGACCGGCGATCCGTCCCCAATCCAGACCCGGCTCGTCCTGACCGAGTATTTCGCGTACACGGGCTATCTGCGGGTCTGTTATCTGCTGTCTGCTGAGCAGCAGCAACAACTCCGACTCGGCTGATATCGCGGCCATTCGGCTTCCTTTGCGAAGGCGTTGAGGCGTTGGAGAGCGGAGGGCTCAATCGCCCGTCCACTGTGGTCGCCCGATTACTCGGTGCACAGCGCCTGCTCCGGACGGACGGGCGAGCGAAGTGTAGCGGATCTTGGTGGTTCGCGCCTTGGGCGACGCATTGTGCTCAACCTCGTCCCGTTCGGCCATGTGTCGTGGTCCTCGGACATCACTGCGCCACCGTCGGCTTGTCGACAGCCGGTCCACGGTGGCATTGCCAGTACTGCCAAGGCTGGCCGGGAAACGGGGTGCTGTCGACGGTTGTCAGTTGAACGCGACCCACCCGACATCCCCTCTTGAACAAGACTCGGCTGTTGCCGATACGCGGCGTTGACCTCTCCGCTCGTCCCAGGACACCAGTCGCCCGCTCAGGGCGCAGGCAGTGCCCGAGGCCCGTCGGAACCGCTGTCGGGGGCGATCTCACCGCTGATGGCCCGCCGCCGGTGCGCCGCCGCCTCCGACACCGACCAGGCGATCGCGGCCAGGGCCGGCAGTCGCAGGCCCTGCTGGCCGTACACCAGGTGCGCGGCGCTCACCGCGAACCACGGCGCCGCCGGACCGTGCAGCATGATCGGGTCACCGACCTCGTAGCGCAGCACGAACAACCACTGCCCCATGTCGCCCTGGAACTCCACCACGCCCTGATGCCAGAAGCTCAGCCACTGGCCCCGGTAGTCGCAGAGCAGGCGCTGATTGGTGAGTATGGTCCGGACGTGCGCGTGGTCCCGCCACTGGGCCGCCGCCGATGCCTCGGCGCGGCGTCGCGCCGAGGAGTTGGCCATCGCGTTCGCCGCCAACCCGGCCGCCACGAACGTCGCCGACCCGAGCAGCAGCGTGCTGCTGCTGCGGTACGAGACCGATGTGCCGTAGAAGCGGGCGTAGCCCAGCACGGCTTCGGCGTGCGCCACCTCGTCCCGGTTCAGTCGCACCGACCCCGGAGGGAGCGCGGCGAGGGCGCCACCGGCGTGCAGGTGTTCGTACAACTGGCAGGCGTTGGCCCACCCCTCGCGCTGAGCGACGTCGATCAAGTTGTCCTTGCGGCGGCCCACCGGTTTCCCCCGTTTCTCAGTTCCGAACTCCGCTGCCCCCGTGGTCAGCGCCCCGGTTCGTGGCGCCGCAGCGCCCACCGGGTGGCGGCGGTCAGCACGCCGGCCTGTAGCGCCAGGACACCCATCGCCCACCACCACGCACCGGTCCTGTGCCGCCACAGCGCGTCCGCAGACGGATTGACCGTCAGCGAACGGAGGTCGACCGTTGCCGCCGCGGCGGCGTACCCCCACCGGGCGGGTGCGAACCACGACAGCTGCTCCACCCCGGTGCGGTCGACCACCTCGAACAGTCCGCCGCAGAGCACGAGCTGTGCCATCACCAGTCCCACCAGGACCGGCATGGTCTGCTCCCCGGTGGAGACGTACGCGCTGACCAGCAGTCCCAGCACGGCCGCCGTCAGGGCGGTCAGCCAGACCACCACGATCAGCTCCAGCAGTGGCCACGGCAGCGCCAGCGCCCGCGGTGCCCCGGACCGGCCGGCGAGGCCGACCACCACGAACAGCGCCGCCTGGACCGCGGTCACCACCGCGAACACCGACAGCTTCGACCCCAGGTACGCGCTCGGCGCCAGCCCCACCGCACGTTCTCGGCGGTAGATGGCACGTTCGCGGACCAGTTCCCGGATGCCGCCGCCGAGCCCGACGAAGATCCCACCGACGATCAGCACGACGAGCAGCTGTGCCGGTTCGAGGCTCGGCCCGGAGGCCGACCGGGTGAAGCCGGCGCCACCGGGGATCACGTGCAGCAGCGCGGCGAGCCCGAGCGGCAGGCCGAGCAGCAGGGCGGCGTACGTCCGGTCCGCCAGGGTGACGGCCGCCATCCGCCGGGTCAGGATCGTCAACTGCCGCCGCCAGCTCTGCCGCGCAGGCTGCGCCGGGGCAGGCTGGGCGTGCGCCGGTCGGGCCTGCGCCGGTTTGTCCTGCGCCGGTTTGTCCTGTGCCGGGTGGGCCTGTCCCGAACGGTTGCCGGGCCCGCCCGGTCCGACGGCGGCGGGCCGGGGCGGCAGCGTGGCCGCATAGCGCGCGGCCCAGCCATCCGGGTCGTCGGCCACCTGCTTGAACACGTCGGCGTACTCCCGGGCGCCGAAGAACCGCAGCAGCCCGTCAGGCGGTCCGACGTAGGCCACCTTGCCACCCCGCCCGAGCACGAGCACCCGGTCGCAGACGTTGAGGTGCAGCGGGCTGTGGGTGATCACCACGACGGTGCGGCCCCGGTCGGCGAGGTCCCGCAGACTGGTCATCACGTCCCGGTCCAGCGCCGGGTCGAGCCCGGAGGTGGGTTCGTCGAGGAAGAGCAGCGACGGCTCGGTGAGCAGCTCCAGCGCGACCGAGGTGCGCTTGCGCTGGCCGCCGGAGAGAGTGTCGATCCGCTGGTCCGCCTGACTGGTCAGACCGAGCTGGTCGATCACCTCGCCGACCCGCCGCTCCCGCTCCGTGCCCGTCACGTCGGGCCCGAACCGCAGCGCGGCGGCATACCGCAGGGCCCGGCGCACGGTCAGCGCCGAGTGCAGGATGTCGTCCTGCGGCACCAGGCCGATCCGGTGCCGCAGTTCGTCGTACTCGGCGTACAGGTCGCGGCCCTGGTAGCTGACCGTGCCCTCGTCGGCCGGACGGTAGCCGGTCAACGCGGCGAGCAGGGTCGACTTGCCCGCCCCGCTCGGACCCATCACGGCGAGCAGGCTGCACTCGTCCAACGCGAAGCTGACCTTGTCGAGCAGCCGCCTGCCGCCCGCCACGGTGACGCCCAGTCCGTCGGCGTGCAGCGAGACGCGCCCGGCGTCGACGTACTCGCGCAGCTCGGCGGCGTCGACGACGAGTTGGTGCCGGCCGAACGACAGCAGGTCACCCGGGCGCAACTCGGCGGTGCTGACCCGGCGGCCGTTGACGAAGGTGCCGTTGCGGGTGCCGAGATCGACCAGGTTCAGACCGGCGGGGGTGCGGAGCAGCTCCGCGTGGTACCGCGACACCAGCAGGTCGTCCAGGACGATGTCGTTGTCAGGGGCGCGGCCGATCCGGGTCCGCCGAGCAGCCTGGTACGTCGCGGACGGTACCCGTCCGGCCTCGAACCGTGGCGTGCCCGCGCCGGACGTACCTCCGGCCGGCATCCCCGACGGTGTGCCCGGCGTACCCGGCGGCGTGCCCGTGCCGGGCGGGCCCGGCAGCGCGACCACGGCGGCCGTGGTCGACGGTGGCGGCGCGAGCGGTGGCCGGGTGACCTGCGGCGATGTCGGTGTCGACGCCGGCCGCAGGGTGAGCCGGGGACCGTCGAACCCGCCGAGCCGGACCTCCACCGGCCCGGTCAGGTCCAGCTCGGAGACCCGGCCGGCCGGCGTGTAGGTGCCGTTCTGGCCGCCCAGGTCGCGCATCCGCCAGCGTCCGGCCTGGTAACGCAGCTCCAGGTGCTCCCGGGACACGCGCGGGTCGTCGACGACGATCCGGCACAGCGGGTCCCGGCCGACCCGGAGCGCCCCCTCCTCCGGGGTGACCCGCCGTTCCCCGTCCGGGGCGCCGATCAGCAGGACCGCGTCGGTCATGCCCCACCCTTGGGCAGTCGCTTGGCCATCGCGGTGGCGAGCTGGATCGCGTCGGACTGGTATCTACCCCTACCCTTCACCGCTACCTCGATGACCACCTGCCCGCGTCGGACGAAAACGATGGCGATGTCGTAGTACTGCCCGGTGTCGGTGAAGATGCCGAGGGCCTCGTCACCGAGCTTCGGGACCTGCATCTCGGACCACCTCCCGCATCCCGTGGCCTTCGTCCGGACCGCGTCGAAGAAGGCGTCCGCCTCGTCGGCGTAGAAGCCCGCGACCGCCGAGTCCACGTTCGGGTAGCTTCCGGTGTTGACGTCGAAGCCGTTGCTCTCGCTGGCGCCGATCGCGTGCGCGGTGACCCTCCCGTCGCTGCACAGGTTCAACGCGGCGAGCCCGCCCTGCAGGGAGTCATCCGCGTCCCGGGGACGGATGACCTCGCGGCGTGCCTTCAGCACGGCCGTGATGTCGGCGGCTGTGACCAGCGCCGGCTGCAGCGCGGTGATCGGTGGCGGCGGCTTGCTCCTGTCGTACGACCGGGTGGGGGTGGCGCCGGGCCCCGCCCCGAACAGGTCCCCGTCCGGCGAGGCCCGGTATATCCCGACACAGCAGGCGACGAGGGAGAACAGCAGCACGCCGACGACGATCAGCGGTGCCTTGCTGCGCTTCTTCCTCGGCGGCGGGGTGCTGAGGAAACCACCGGCGGCAGGGGAGAGCCGTGGACCCCCGGGGCTGCTCGGCGGCATCGGATAGCCCGACGGCGGTGGTGGCGACACCGGCCCGGTGGCACCGCTCGGACCGGACGGCATCGGATAGCCCGACGGCGGTGGTGGCGACACCGGCCCGGTGGCACCGCTCGGACCGGACGGCATCGGATAGCCCGACGGCGGTGGTGGCGACGTCGGCCGGACGCCACCCGTCGAGCCCGGCGGCATCGGATAGCCGGGCGACGCCGGGGCGGCGTCCGGCGAGACCGGCGGCGCGGGCCCGAACGACGTCTCGGGCAGCACGGAACCGGCCGATGATCCCGGCCCGACGGCGCCGCCCTCCGGAACCCCGGCGCCGACCGACGTCTCCGGCGGTGCGGTACGCAGCGCCCGGACCCAGGCCGCCGCACTCGCCGGCCGGGCCTCCGGCTGCACCGCGAGCATTGCGACGATGCCCCGCACCTGCCGATCCTGGCCCGGTCCGAGCGCCGCGGTCAGCCGCTGCACCATTCCCGCCGGGTCACCGGGCAGCGGTGGGTTTCCGGTGATCGCGTAGTAGACGGTGGCGCCGAGGGTGAACCGGTCGGTCGCGGGGGTGTACTCGCCACGGGCCAGCGACTCCGGTGCCATGAACGGAGCGGTGCCGAAGATCCGCGACGTGCGATCGGTGCTGCGCAGGCGTACCAGCCCGAAGTCCACCAGGTAGACCCGGCCGTCGGGGGCGAGCAGGATGTTCGCCGGCTTGATGTCGCGGTGCAGTACCGGGGCAGCGCTGGTGTCCCGACCGCTGTGCAGGTAGTCGATCGCCTCGGCGACCTGCTGTAGCGGGGCCAGTACGTCGAGCCCGCGCACGTCACCGCGTTCCAGCGCCGTCTGGAGGCTGGGACCCTCGATCCACTTCATCACGAAGTAGAGCCGCCGGCCCGCCGCATCCGGCTGCTGCCCGGCCGGATGCGGCGGCGCGCCGACGAAGACCTCCTTCACCTTCACCAGCGCCGGATGCTCCAGGTGGGTCAGCAGGGCTGCCTGTAGCCGCAACTCCTCCAACTGCCGGTCGGCAGCCGAGTCGTCGTCGAGCCGGATCAGCTTCACGGCGTACGAGAACGAGTCGGCGCCGTGGCGCTCCCGGGCCAGCCACACCTCGCCCTCGCCGCCCGCCGCACGCCGTTGCACCAGTTCGTACCGGTCCGGTGCGTCCGCCGGACCGACGTACCCGGGCCCCCCGTCCATCGACACCCTGATCCACCCGATCTCTTCCGCCCTGGCCGCGTCCGCCGTCAAGCTAACGGATCTTTCCGGTGTGGATCCGCCACTTGTTAGCGAGTTGTGAGTATCTGGGCGAGGTGCGGTAACAATGGCCCGTGCAGTTCGGAATCCTGGGGCCCGTCGAGGTCCGACACGACGGGCGGCTCCTGCCCAGCGGCAGCGGGCGGGAACGGCTGGTGCTGGCCAGCCTGTTGCTCGGCGCCGGGAAGCTGCTCCCCGCGGACGTGCTGATCACCCGGCTGTGGCAGCAGCCGCCCGGCTCCGCCCGGGCCCAGCTGCACAACCTGATAAGCGGCCTGCGCCGCCGGTTCCGGGCCGCGGACCCGGACCTGATCGAGACCCGACCCACCGGGTACCTGCTGCGCCTGCGCGGACATCGTCTGGACCTGACGGAGTTCCGCGACCTTGCCGACCGGGGACGTGCGGCCGCTTCGGGTGGGGATCACACCGCCGCGGTGGCGTTGCTGGACCAGGCGCTGGCGCTGTGGCGCGGCCCGGCGCTGGCCGACGTCGCCGGAGCGGACAGCGGGCGACTCCGCGACGCCCTGCACGGCGAGCGGCTCGGTGCGGCCCAGGCCAAGCTCGACGCCGTGCTGGGGCTCGCGGACTACGAGACGGTGCTGCGCGAGGTCGAGCCGCTGCTCGCCGACAATCCGTACGCGGAGCGGCTCTACCGCCAGCAGATGTCGGCGCTGGCCGGCCTGGGCCGGCGCGCCGAGGCGCTCGCGGTCTACCGCCGCGCCTACCGGCGGTTCGCCGACGGCCTGGGACTGGAGCCGGGGCCGTCGCTGCGCGCGACACAACAGCGGATCCTGCTCGGTGAACCGCTGGCCGGGGCGGGCCCGGAGCGGATGCGTCCGGTGCCGAGGCAGCTTCCGCCGGCGCCGGCGCTGACCGGCCGGGAGTCGCTGCTCGACCGGATCCTCGGGCGGATGACCACCCCGGACCCGACCTCCGCCCCGGTCGTGCTCCTGACCGGTCCCGGCGGGGTCGGCAAGAGCGCGCTGGCGCTGGCGGCAGGTCACCGGCTGGGCGCGGCCTTCCCGGACGGGCAGCTCTACGCCGACCTGCGGGGCAGCCACGACACGCCGGCAGATCCGTACCGGATCATGGAGCGTTTCCTGCGGGCGCTGGGCGTCGCGGGCGGTGATGTTCCGGACGATCCCGAGGAGCGGGTGACGCTGTACCGCAGCCACCTGGCCCGGGGCCGGATGCTGGCGGTCCTGGACGACGCGGCCGACGAGGCGCAGCTACGGCCGTTGCTGCCGGGATCGGCCGGTAGCGGCGCGGTAGTGACCTCCCGGCGACAACTGGCCGCGATGCTGGGCGCCGCCCGGGTCGCGGTACCCGCACTGTCCACGGAGGACGCGGTACGGCTGCTGACGGACGCTGTCGGCGAGGCGAGGATCGCCGCCGAACCGGAAGCGGCGCGGGAGATCTCGCGGCTCTGCGGCGGGCTGCCGCTGGCGCTCTGCATCGCCGCCGCCCGGCTGGCGGTAGGGCCCCAGGAGACCGTCGACGAGCTACGGCAGCGGTTGGCGGTGGAACGGGGCCGGCTGGACGAACTGGCCGTCGGCGACCTCGACGTCCGGGCCAGCATCGCGTTGAGCTACCGGGCGCTGCCCGCCGAGGCGCGGCGGTTGATGCGGCGGCTGGGGCTGCTCAGCACCACCGACTCGGCGCGCTGGGCCGCCCAGGCGCTGCTGGACACCACCGACGGGCGGGCGCTTACGCTGCTGCACCAGGTCGCCGACGTACACCTGGTCGAACCGCTCGGCCGGGACGCCGTCGGGCAGCAGCGGTACCGGCTGCATGACCTGGTCGCCGAGTACGCCCGGGAGCGGCTCACGGTCGATGACGAGCCGGTCGACCGGGAGCAGGCACTGGCGCGGCTGCTGCGCGGCTGGCTCGGCCTGGCCGGCGAGGCCGACGAGCTGCTCGCCACTCCAGAGGCGGAACGGAACCGGGAGCCCGGGCCGATGGGCAACAGCGGTCAGCGCGCCCTCCGTGCCGACCCGCTCGCCTGGTTCGAGACCGAACGCGCCGGCCTCGTGGCGGCGGTCGGCCAGGCGGGTCGGGCCGACCTGCCGGATCTGGCCGGCGGGCTCGCCCTGCGGCTGTCCGGGTTCCTCCGGCTCCGCTCCTACGACGACGACCTGGAGCACGTGCTGCGCCTCGCTCTGTCCTACGTACCCGCCTCCGGCGCGGATCCGCTCCGGGCCCGACTGCTCGGCGAACTCTTCGCCGCCTGCCTCGGCCGGGACCGGTACGCCGAACTGCCCGCCATCGCGGCAGAGCAGCTCGCGGTGGCCCGCCGGATCGACGACCCACAACTGCTGGTACGCGCGCTCACCAACACCGGCCTGGCGGCGCTGCGCGCCGGGCCGTCCGGGGAGGCGTTCGACTGGCTGGCCCGGGCGGTGAGTACGGCCCGGGACCCGCAGCTGCCCGGTCAGCTGCAACGCGACAGCCTGGCCACCCTCGGCTTCGCGTACTGGGAGATGGGCGACCCCGGCCGGGCCGTGCCGCTGCTGGCGGAGGCGCTGACCATCAGCGGTGCCCCCGTCCATCCGCTGCGGGACGCGCTGCACCGCTACCACTACGGGCTGGCGTTGACCGACATGGGAGAGCTGGGTGGCGCGCGACAGGCACTCGCCGAAGCGATGGAGGTCAGCGTGCGGCTACGCGACGACCTCGGCACGGCGTACCTGGAGCAGGCGCTCGCCGATGTCGACATTCGCGAGGGCAGGTTGCCGGAGGCGGCGCGGCGACTGGACCGGGCGCTGACCGGACACGAGACGATAGGGCACCGCGACGGGCTCGCCGAAACGCTGCGTTCCATGGGGGACCTGGCCGCCGCCGAGAACCGGTGGGCGGACGCGGAGGCGTCGCTTCGGCGCGCCCTGGGACTGTGCCGGCGGATCGGGGCCCGCCCCCAGGCCGCCCGGGTGCTGGCTCGGCTGGACCGGGTCAGCGCGGTGGCCGGCGACGACGGCGCCGCCGCGGCGTACCGGGCGGAGTGGCAGGCCATCCTCGACGGGTTGAACTTGGAGGAGGGGGCGCTGCAACTCCCGTCGTTCCTCCGTTGATGCGGGCGGCATCAGCGGGAGCTGGCGCCCGCAGCGCCTCAGTCGACCGGTGCCGAGCCGTACCCCGACCGTACCGGGTAGCCAGCGACGGGCGACGGCACGCTCCCGATCAGACGTTTCCTCCGGTTCGCCAGCGGGCGACCAGGTCGGCCCGGCGCGCGGGGCGAGCGGTGGCTGCGGCATCGGGACAGCCCGGCGGTCGTCAGGCGTTGGTGCGCCAGGTGGTAAGGACGCGGTCGATGTCGGTGCGGATCCGCTCCCGTGCCTCGGCGCGCGGGATGCCGGCCATCAGCAGTTGGTCGTACTCGGTGTCCTCGTGCCGGATCGAGGCGATCACCGCGCGGGTCATCGCTTCGTGGTCTACGGCGCGGCCGGCTGCGGAGCGTCCGACCCGGCCGCTGCCCCGCAGCCCGGTGTGTCCGGCGATCGCCTCGGCTCTGGAAGCTGGACAACCTGGGAAGAGCCGAAGGATCTCCTCGGTCATCCGGGCCGTCAACGCCACGTCCTGGTCGGCCCGGCGTTCGCGGTCTCGCTCGCGGCGGCGTAGCCGCGCGGCCTCGTCACCCAGGCACTGCCGTTCGGCGCTGTCCAGCCCGGCCGGTTCCACCAGCAGCCCCAGCCGGTCGTACCGTTTCCGGGCCCGGTTGAAGCGCACCACCATGGCGGACAGGGTGCTGGCCTTCTTCGCTCGTCGGGTCATCGCCGCGTCCCCGGCGGGCAGGAAGACCAGATGATCCAGGTCCGTACAGGTCAGGCAGAGGATCTGCGCGTCTTCGGAGACGAGTAGTTCTCCTGTCTGTCCGCACTCGGCGCAGGTCCACGCGGTGACCGCCGAGTGCACCACCAGGTCGGGCGGCGTGCTCTGCCGCTGTACCAGCCGCGCCCGCGCGGTTTCGGAGAGCGTGCCGGAGGCCCAGTGTGTCCGATAAGCTCGCTCGATGTCGGGATCGCCGTCGGTGGTGAAGCGCAGCGGGCGGCGGTCGCGGGTCGCGGCGAGGTAGTCGACCTCGTCCGGCTGCAGTCCCTCGTCCCGCGCCCAACGACCGAAAATCTCCAGCGCCTCCAGCAGCCGCGACGGCGGCACCGCCGCACCCCGCTCCAACTCCGGAACACGGCCCTGGCGCCACCGGTCCACCACGTTGCCCGGAAGCCAACCGAGCGCGCTGAGCAGGGTGAGCGGCGAAACATACCGATGACGGGCCAACGCGGCCTGCGCGGCGGCAACCACACGCCGCTCCAGCTTCGAGCCGGTCGGCTGCCCGTCAGGCGGGGGCGGGGGAGTAGACATGACTTCGCGAGGATAGCTAGCCGACGGACGGGGCGCGGCGCCGTGGTGTCGCCGGGCGTCACAGTGCACGGCCCGTGCGGCCGGCACTGTGGCCAGCACCGTCGCGAGCTGGCAGGTCCGCTCTGCGGCGAGAGGGAGTTCCGATTCATCCATCCCAACGAGGCCTTGGCCTCAACCCCACCGGCGGTCCAACAGCGCCACTACCGAGCCATCTTCATCGTGGGTGGCGGGCGTCTTCGGCGGTGTGAAGGACGAGGGCAGCCTGCACGATCTGGGCGGTCGGCGGCCCTTGCCGCGCCAGCCAGTGAGTTGTCGAGGTCAGGCTCGTGTGTTGAGTTCGGGTGCGCATCGCAACTGGCCCGCGGAATCGGTCGGCTGGCGCTGGCCGTGGATCCGGACCAGTCCTTCGATTCCGCGGAGGAAGGTCTCGGACACCAGTGCCGGGTCGAACAGGCAACCGGCTGCCATGGCGCCGTCGCGCAGCATGACGAAGTGGCGCGCGGCGGCATCCGACGAGTCCTCCGCGACCTGCGCCATCAACATCGTGAGTCGGTCCAGGAACCATTGCCGGTGGGCGATGATCTGCTGGTGCACCGGATGACCGGAGTCCGGGTACTCCGCGGCGGCGTTCAGGAAGGCGCATCCGCGGAATCCGGGAGACTGGATGCTTTGAGCGATGGAGTTCGCCACGGCCACGAGGGCGTCGACCGGCGACGGGTTGGCGGCGATCACCGCGTCGACCGCGCTGCGGTCCATCTGGTGGACCTCGCGCAGGTAGGTGAGCACAAGGTCCTCCTTGCCCGGGAAGTGCCGGTAGAAGGTGGCCCGGGTGACCTTCGCCTCGGCGATGATCCGGTCGACACCGACCGCGTGGATGCCCTCCGCGTAGAAGATCCGGATTGCGGTGTTGAGTAGCCGGAGCCGCGCCTCGGAGGGCCGGGGTCCGGTTTCGGTGCGCGTCATGCGACTACTTTAGCGAATAGAACGTTCGGTCTACCAGTCCGTGCTCGTGGCAGCGGTCAAACTCGCCGAGGGCCGCTCGGGCGCCCTCGTCGTCCGCCTGTAGAAGCGGCAGACACGGGTACCCGGTCGACCGTCCGGCCGAGACTTCGACGTCACCGTCGCCTGGACGACGGACCTGCCCGAACGTGATCTCGACCAGCGCGCGTGGCAGTCCCCGGAGAACGTCGAACTCGAGCTGCGGCCGTTCCAGATCGTGACGCTGCGCTTCAGGTCGGCCCGATGACTGAACCCTTTTCAACCTGAACCGCGCGGCGCTCACACACCGGGTCCGAACTCGCGCTCCGACGGACCGCAAGGGGAGGTTGAGAAAGGTTCACTGGTACGGCTGACCGTCGCCGAGCGCGCCGCAGTCGGCGACGTGCCCGCAGACATCATCGCGGCCTGACCCTCGGTCGAGGCGGTCGGGTGAACGAAAGGAGACGGCCGGCGGCGCGGAGGAACGACCGGAGCTCCGCGTCGTTCGGTCGAATCCGGAGTCCGGCGTACGCGAACGCGTCCGCGTATTCGGCCATCCGCACGATCCTGCCGTCGTTGATGTCGAAGATGGTGACGTAATGGTTGCGGTACGGCTTGCCGGTGCGAGCGACGACCATGTTCCCCTTTCCGCGAAAGAACACCTGAGATCCGTCCGGGGACGCCGACCATTCGGTGTCGCTCCAGCGCAGCGGGTTGAATTTGCCCATCAAACCTTCGGTGTACGCGAGGACCTCGTGCCGGCCCTTGAGATGGGCGACGCAGACCGCTCTCCGGTTCTCGCCGGTGACGATGGTGGCGGCGCCATCGCCGTACCTGGTCCTCTTGGTGTGCATGAAGAGCTGCTGGGCGTCGGGCGCCAAGGCTTCCGCGACGGCGTCCAGGTCCTTCGCCTCGACGGCGGTGATGAAATGCTGGGCGATCCGCAGTGCGGATCCAGCTTCGGGCGTCTGCTTCATTCAGGCATTGCCGTTCCCTGGTGGTGCGGAAATGTTCCGCTCTGCTCGTACCGTCCTGTTTTGCGCCTGATCGAGTGCATGCGGTCCACCGCCGATCGGGGGAGACCACGTCACGCCTGGTACCAGGAGGGCCACGCCCGCGACGGTCGCCGGAACAGGGCCGCGCCCAGCGTCCGTCACGTGAGGTCCTCACGGCGCTGGCGGGCGTTCGAGTTCGCCGCCGCTGAGCGAGATCACTTGTTCCGGCTGGCCGGCGAGTTGCCTCCCGAGCCGGAGTCGCCGGGTGCCGAGATCCGGCCGGGTTTCCTCCGTCTGCTCCGCACCCTCGACGACACCATGCCGGTCAGCATCCACGACGGACGTCTCGACATGGTGGCCTACAACGCCGCCGCGGCCGAGCTTTTCGGGCAGCTATCGGCCACCGGGCGGTTCCGGCGCAACATCGTCTATCAGTGCTTCACCGCTGTGGCGGTCACGGAGGTGCTCGGCGAGGACGGTGTTGAGGAACTGGCGCGGGTGTCGACCGCGGAGTTGCGGTCGGCGCTCAGCCGGCCACGATGACGAGTACCTTCAGTCGCTGCGGGCCGAGCTCTGGGAGGAGAACGCCGCCTTTCGCGATCTTTGGGAGCAGGGCGCCGTCGGTGCGTGGCGGTCGGCCGTCAAGCGCCTGCGCCACCCGAGCCGCGGATGGCTGACCTTCGACACCGAAGTCCTGCACGACCACGAACGAGACCACTGGGTCATGCTCTACACCCCGCGCGACACTGCCTGACCGCCCCCGACAAGGTCGCGGTGTGGGAGTGCCAGCGCAGGCGGCAGAGCACCACGCGGTAGAGGACGGCGTTGGCTTGCCGGGCGCCGCCGTGGTTGAGCCGGTGCCGGACGTCTCGTAACAGAGGGTAATGCCGATGGACTTGCGGGAAGAGTCACATCGATCCCTTTCCGTTGACGCGATGGCCTTGCCCCTGCGGACGGGTTGGTTCCGGCGCGGGTTCGTTCATCGGGCGGAACGGGCCGGCGCCGGTGAAGGCGTACTCGGCGAACCGCGCGCCGATCCGCTGGTGGGCCGCGGGGCTCGGGTGCAAGCCGTCGGATAACGGGAGCTCCGCGGCGTCGTTTGAGCCGTACAGGGAAGTGCCGTCCAGGTAGTGCAGGTTCTTGTCGGCCGTGCGACGGTCGGCCAGTGAGCGGAGCTCGCGCCGGATCACCTGGAGCGTCAGGCGCCCCAGCGTGACGTCCTCGGGTGTTCCGGTCGCGATGAAACGCACCTGGTCGCTGCCGATCGAGGCCGGGTCGATCGCGCCCGGGCCTGGACTGTGCTCGTGGATCCCGCAGAACAGCGGCGAGATCAGCAGCAGCGGTACGTCGGGGTGGCCGTCGCGGATCGTGTCGAGGAAGCCGTGGACGGCGGGGACGAAGGCCCGTAGCCGCATCGCGTCGAGGTTCACGACGTTGATGCCGAGCTTGATGCTGATGTAGTCGGCCGGGGCGTCGCGGATTACGCGGGCCAGGAACGGATCGACCAGCGCGCTGCCGCCCAAGCCGAGATTGCGTAGCTCGACACCGGCGCGGCGGGCGGCGACAGCCGGCCAGATTTCGCTGGGCGCGACTGCGTTCGAGCCGTGGCTGATCGAGCTGCCGTGATGCACCCACAGCGGCAGGCCGGCGTCGTCCGGCTCGATCGGGGCGTCGGCCCACAGGTTGATCAGTTCGATGCTCTCGTTGTGCGGCAGCCAGACCTCGATCCGGTGACGGCCGTCGGGCAGACCGGAAACCGCGGTCGTGTGCGCCTCCCCGAGGTGCAAGACGCTCCGGCCACTGGTGAGGTCGACCTCGATCCGGTCGCCGCCGTCGAGCGTGTCCCGGACGGCGAGCTCACCGTCGGCGTAGACGTCGATGCGCCCCCGTGGCCGCTCGGCGCCCCCGTACGCGATCCAGGTGGGGTGGGTCACCAGGGTGACCGAGCTCGCCGCCGTTCGGAACACGATGCGTACGCCGGACGGCTGGCTCTCCATCGAGAGAAGCTGCCCGTCCGGGAACTGCTCCCGCACCCAGGCGGGCAGCCGGTGCGGCCGGAGGCCGCGCGGGGTGACCTCGACCTCGGCGACGCCGCGAAGAAGTTTGGCGAGGACGTGCATCAGGAATTCCCTTCGGTCGACCAGTCGCGGAAGACGGTGTCGAGCGCATCCAGAGCCCGCCGCCAGGAGACCTCGGGCGGGGGCTCGCGGTGCCCGAAGCCGCCGTTCGCCTCGATCGCCAGGAAGCCGTTGATGGTCGCGCCGAGCAGCCGGGTGGCATGCACGAGCTCGGTCTCCGGCAGCTGGTAGCCCCGGAGCATCGCCAGGGTGAGCCGGACAAGGTGGCCGGCCGCGCCGGAGTCGACGGTCGATGCCGCCGCCGGGCGTTGCAGAGCGGTCCAGCGGCCGGGGAACCGGCGGGCATAGTCGCGGTGCGCGTCGGCGAGAGCGATCAGGGCGTCTCGTCCCGAGCGGCCGCTGATGGCCATCGCTATCTGGCCGGCGAGCTCGCCGAGTGCCAGCTCGTGCACGCCGTCGAGCAGGGCGGACCGGTCGCGGACATGGGAGTAGAGGCTTGCGGTCTGCACCCCGAACCGGCGGGCCAGCGCCGACAGGGTGATCGTGTCGAACCCCTCCCGGTCCGCCAGCTCTGCCGCCGCAGCGATGACGACCGCCGGGGTCAAGTTCGCTCGTCCCATGCCCGCATCCTACGCCATGAAGCTAGAAACCTAATGTATTTAGGGTCACGGGGAGGTCGCCCTCCGCTGGCGGGTCTCGAGCCGATCGTGTGCCTCCGGAACGATCTGGTCGGTGCCGACCAAGTGGTCCCCTCCGACCAAGAGGCCGCCAAAGGCCCTCATTTCCGTGTTTTGGGCAGCCGGAACTTCGCTTCGGACGGCCACTCTTCCGTCTCGCTGCGATCTATACGCCGATCGTAGCGGATAGAACGTTCCGTCTTGACAGAGCGGATCGCGGGTGTCATCGTTGGGAGCCGACAGAACGTTCGTTCTTCAGGAGTGGTGTTCCGGCCGTGGCTGACGCTGGTTGCGGTGGCCTCAGGAACCGACGAAGGGATGATCATGATCACCGTTGCCGCGCCCGGTATCTCGTCGACGGCGGCTGCTCTGCGGCGGCTGTATTTCGTGCGTTTCGTGTTCGCGATCGTCTGGGCTGGGGTGATGTTCGCGATCACGGATGAGCTCAACCCGGTGGTGGGCACCTTGTTCGTGTTGTACCCGCTGTTCGACGTGGCGGCTGCTGTGGTCGATGCCCGGGCGTCGCGCAGCACGGGATCGCCGGCCCTGCTCTACCTCAACATCGCGGTCAGCTCGCTCGCTGCCATCGGTCTGGCCGTCGCCGCCGCCTCCGGCATCCCGGCCGTGCTGCGGGTGTGGGGCGCGTGGGCGGTGGTCGCCGGTCTGATCCAGCTGATCGTGGCGGTCCGGCGCCGCAGGATGGGCGGCCAGTGGCCGATGATCTTCAGCGGTGGCCTGTCTGTGCTGGCCGGTGGCTCGTTCTTCGCGGCCGCCTCGACGGCGGACCCGGCGTTGACCAACGCGGTCGGTTACGCGATTCCGGGTGCGATCTTCTTCCTCGTCTCGGCTGTGCGGCTGGGCCGCGCGGCGAAGGAAAACTGACATGAGTGCCACGACGTTTGACGTGATCGTGCTCGGCGCGGGGCCGGTGGGGGAGAACGTCGCCGATCGGGTGGTGCAGGGCGGTCTGACCGCCGCCATCGTGGAACGCGAGCTCGTCGGTGGAGAGTGCTCGTACTGGGCGTGCATGCCGACCAAGGCGTTGCTGCGCAGTGCATCGGCGTTGCGGGCAGCGCGCCGGCTGCCTGGCGCCCGTGAGGCCGTGACCGGTGAGCTGGATGCGGCAGCGGTGCTGCGCCGCCGCGACGCGTTCGCCTCGAACTGGAAGGACGACGGCCAGGTGTCCTGGCTGGACTCGGCCGGGATCGCCTTGTTCCGTGGTCAGGGCCGGATCAGCTCGGAACGAGTCGTCGAGGTGGCCGGTGCTGACGGTGCCATCGTCACGCTGACGGCCCGGCACGCGGTGGTCGTCGCGACCGGCAGTGGTGCGCTGCTCCCGGACATCACCGGCCTGCCTGAAGCGAAGCCCTGGACGAGCCGGGAGGCGGCCGCGGCGACCGAGGTGCCGGGTCGGCTTGCGGTGATCGGTGGGGGCGTGGTGGCCACCGAGATGGCCACCGCGTACGCGAGCCTCGGTTCGGTGGTGACGGTGCTGGCCCGGGACGGAGTGCTGCCGCTGGCTGAGCCGTTCGCCGGTGAACTCGTCACCGAGTCGCTGCAGGAGGCGGGGGTATCGGTGCGGGTGGGTGCTGAGGCGGTGGCGGTGAGCCGCGACAGCGACGGCACCGTGCACCTGACCCTGGCTGATGGTGGGCAGGTGGAGGCCGATGAGCTGTTGGTGGCGACCGGTCGTACCCCGAACACCCAGGACATCGGCCTGGACCGGATCGGTTTCAAGCCCGGCGGCTGGTTGCCGGTCGATGACACGTTGCGGGTCGTTGACGAAGGCGGGGCGCTGGTCGGTGGGGGCTGGCTGTATGCCGCGGGTGATGTGAACCGGCGGGTGCTGCTCACTCACCAGGGCAAATACCAGGCCCGCGCGGTCGGTGATGTCATCGTGGCCCGGGCCAAGGGTGAGACCGTCGAGGACGACCGGTGGGGGCGGCACGCCGCCACGGCTGATGAGCGGGCGGTACCGCAGGTGGTGTTCACCGAGCCGGAGATCGCCTCGGTCGGGCTGACCGCGGCCACTGCCGAGGCCGCCGGACTGCGGATCCGGGTCCTGGACTACGACCTGGCCGCGGTGGCCGGCTCGGCGTTGCACGCCGAGGGCTACCAGGGCCACGCCCGGATGGTCGTCGACGAAGACCGCAAAGTGATCGTCGGGTTCACCCTCGCCGGCCCCGACGTCGCCGAACTGCTGCACGCCGCCACCATCGCCGTCGTCGGCGAAGTCCCCCTCGACCGGCTCTGGCACGCGGTACCCGCCTACCCCACCGTCAGCGAAGTCTGGCTCCGCCTGCTCGAAGCGTACGGTCGCTGACGTGAGCTGTGGCCTCCTCGTCCCGTCGCTGTTCACGGCCGGGACGAGGAGTGATCCCGGTGGCCGGTCAGCTTCACGTACCTCTTCCGGTGCCAGGCTCGGTGCGGGTAGACGACCCGTCACGAAGATCATCATGCAAGCCGCGCGGTGACCTCTCACGCTCAGGACGTGTCCGGAACCGCACGTTCTGTGCAGTGGGGGAGCGGCGGTCCGCTCGCCCACTGCGGGTGGACCGCCGCTACCCCGTCGAATGGGGTAACACATGACCGCCGAAGTTGAGGACCGCACCGGCGCGGTGGCCGCGCCGATGACGTCGGCCCAGATCCGCCGGGCGATGTCCGGCCTGTCCATCGGCATCTTCGTGGCGATCCTGTCGTCGACCATCGTCAGCCTCCGGCGGCTCGCCGTTTGCCCACCTCAGGTGCCCGTAAGGACCGAGTGCCACGTATTCAAGTGAGAGTTGGAATGTTCGGTCTTGAGGCTGGGAATCGCCGCTGTCTGGCGTCGAATAAGAAAGAACGTTCGTTACGCAACGTCCGGCAAGGAGACCATCATGCCTACCAAGATCACGTTGATCGTCGACAACCCCGCGAACCCGGACGAGTTCGAGAAGGCCTACGCCGAGGTGCTGGCGGCCGCGATGACGTTCCCGAAGCTTCAGCGGGTGGAGTCGGCCAAGGTGTGGCCGAAGGAGGACGGCACGCCCACGCCCGCGTACCGGACCCTCGACCTTTACTTCGACAGCTACGAGGACGCCTCCGCGGCGGTCGCCACCCCCGCAGCCGGCGCTGTCTTCGGCGGCCTCCAGGGCACGCAGGTGACGTTCAAGGGCCTGTTCTCGGACGTCGAGCAGTAGTAGTGCTCGCTGCATCGGCGCCCGGGGCGCCGGGCGCCGATGCAGTCGACCGGTGCGAGGGCTGCCACCGGTTGACGAGCGTATGCGGGAAGTCGGTGGCGAGGGGGGAGCTTCCCCCAGGTGGCGAGGTCGTGGTCGACGGCGTCGCGGCCCACCCGGACCACCCGCAGGGCAGCGGAGCCGAGGACGAGGTGGCGCGGCGACTGCGGCTGCGGCACGTCGAGGATGTACAGGACGGCGGCCGCCGTGCGGGGGGTCGCCGAGTTGCCGGCCGCTGTTGTTGCGGCGGGCGTCGCGGATGGTTCGAACAACTCGTCGTAGTCGGCGATGGAGCGCGGGCCCGGGGCATCGAGCGTCCGACCCAGTCGGTGCGGACGACCGAGCTCCACCGCTGCTTTCGCGTCTGGTGTTCATCGCAGGGTGAGCGGGATTTCGGATGTGACTCGGGTCAGTTTTGCCGGGTTGCGGACGTAGTAGAGGCCGGTGACCCGGGCGTTTTCGACGCGGACCGCTAGGATAGCGTCGATTTCGCCGTCGAGGCGGAGGACGAGTGCGGGGTTGCCGTTGACCAGGGTGGGGTTGCTGGTGAGGGTGGCTTCGAGCTTGCCGAGGCCGCTGACGAAGAAGCGAGTTATCTTCTCGGCGCCGGTGACTGGCCGCAGCGCGGCGTGTTTGATGCCGCCGCCGTCGGCGACCAGGACCACGTCGGGTGCGAGCACGTCAAGGAGGACCTGTGGGTCCCCGGTTTCGAGCGCGCGTTGCAGCGATTCCAGAGCCGTTCGGGTTTCGTTCGGGGAGACCACCTGGCGGGGGCGGCGGGCGTCAACGTGCTGGCGGGCGCGGTGGGCGATCTGGCGGACGGCGGCGGGGCTCTTGCCGACGGCGGCGGCGATTTCGTTGTAGCTGATATCGAACGCTTCGCGTAGCACGAAGACGGCGCGCTCGGTCGGTGACAGCGTCTCCAGGACGAGCATGAGTGCCATCGACATGCTCTCGGCGAGTTCGGCGTCCTCGGCGATGTCCGGCGCGGTGAGCAGTGGTTCAGGCAGCCAGGGACCGACGTAGGCTTCTTTGCGGCGCTTCATCGTGCGTAGCCGGTTGAGCGCTTGCCGGGTCGTGATGCGGACCAGGTAGGCGCGCTGGTCCCGTACTGGTCCCAGGTCGACCTTGACCCAGCGCAGCCAGGTTTCCTGGAGGACGTCTTCGGCGTCGGCCGCCGATCCGAGCATCTCGTAGGCGACGGTGAACAGTAGGTTGCGATGGGCGACGAACGTCTCGGTCGCCGGGTCGATGGCGTGGGCGCCCATGTCTCGGCTCTCTCCCTTCCCGGCTGGCCCGTTGCCGGATGTCCTGTGAGGGGCGGATCCAGCACGGTCCTCTTGCGGTGGTAGTCGTTCGAACCGACCGACCCTGCATTGGTGTGATGGACCGTGGGACACCGGTCGGCGTACGGCCGTGACAACGCCGAGCTGCCGGCGATCCATCGCTTTCGGAGCCGCTGCGGGGCGCACGCGTGCAGCGGCGCCGCGATCAGGCCGCTGCACGACGAGCTATCCCAGGTTCATTGACGATCGACCGAACTGCTCATGTATGGCTACGCTGTCCGTTCCGTAGTGGTCCGCGCCTGGCCACGGTTGGCGTCCAGCATCTGCTGCCGCTTGTTGTTCTTGAGCCAGCTGTGTGAACCAGGCTTGCGTGCCTCGACCGCCAGATGCTTGACGCTGGCCTCGCAGGAGTACTCCTTGAGCTTCGCGCCCGGGCGGCCGCCGAGGTAGACCCTGATCGCGATGTCGTCCTTGTTGGCCAGCTGGTAGATGCCGACACGACGCCCCAGACTGACGCACATGGCGGTGGCGAGCACACTCACCGGTGCGGGTCGCTCGCCCGTGATCCGGTGGAGTACCGTGTCGGCGGCGTGCGCGCCCAGACACCCCGCGGCATAGGCGCTCATCCGGAACGGCAGGTTCGACGGTGCCGCCGAATCCCCGGCCGCGACGACGTGCTTATCATCGACGCTGGTCAACGTCTCGTCGGTGAGTAGCCGCCCTACGGCGTCGGTGCTCAGCCCGCTGCGGGCCGCCAGGTCCGGCACGCCGAACCCGGCGGTCCAGATGGTCACCTCGCTCGGCAGCCTGCGACCGCCGCTGAGGTGTACGGCGTCGGGCGTCACCGCTGTGACCTTGGTGTCAGGGCCGTCGAGCACGGTCACCCCGAGCTTGGCCATCCGCTTGGAAGCCGTGCGTCGGGCCTGCGGGTGCAGATACGGACCGAGTACTCCGCCGCAGACCAGGGCGACTCGACGACCCTGCTCCGCCAACTCGGCGGCGGTCTCGATGCCGGTCGGACCGGCGCCGACCACCGTCACCTCGGCCGTTGCGGGCGCGGCGGCGAGGACGGACCGCAACCGCTGCGCCGCTTCCAAGGTGGCGATCGGGTAGGCGAACTCGGCTGCTCCCGGCGTACGCCAATCAGTGCTTTCGCTGCCCACCGCATAGATCAGATAGTCGTAACCCACCGTGCCGCCCTTCACCAGCGTCACGTTGCGCCCGGCCGCGTCGATCCTGGCCACGGTGTCGACCACCAACCGGACCCGCTCGGCCAGGATTTCCCGGTACTCGACGACCGCGTCGTGGGACCCGCCCACCAGTTGGTGCAGGCGAAGCCGCGCGACGAAACGCGGACGCGGATTGATCAGCGTCACAGTCACGTCGTCACGCTGCGTCAGGCGATTGGCCGCCATCACGCCCGCGTACCCGCCACCGACCACCACCACACCGGTCTTCCCAGTCATTTGGTGCCTCCTTCATCCCGAGAGGGTTCCGCCACAAGACACCGCCCAAGCGACCGTTGTGACAGGCGTGAGACAGGTCACTGCGCAGCCGGGGCCCTCGGCATCACCGAGTCCGCAAGCCAGACGTATCCGTCCGCTGCCGTACCCATCGGCTTGACCCATGGTCAGCTACGGTCAGCGCTTCAGCGGAATTGGCGGCACCAACTCGATCGGGCGGCCTTCAGGTTGTCGGCTGGCTATGTTCACCTGGTACACCGGCTGCGGCTGGCCACCTCGTGGGGGCTGACGCGGGCGTCGTGTTCACCGTGTTTGCCGGTGGTGGGGCGAGATAGCAACGGAGACAGCGTGGTCTGATGAGGGCTCTCGGCCGGCTGGTGCGAGCAGGTCGGCCAGTTCGGTCGTGTTCGAACTGGCCGGGGTTGGCGGGTTGGTGTGCACGGAGCAGGGGACCAATGGTCAGGAACTTCATGCGGTTCCGTTGCCGGACCGGCCGGCAGGCGGATCCGGCTCAGGTTCGGGCGGTTGGGGCCGACGGCGGTTGAGTAGCCGGCGGCCATGCGTTTCCAGGCGTTGCTGCCAGGCCGGCAGCAGATCCGGGCCGAAGCCGCGGGCGACGATGACGTCGGTGGAGGAGTGCAGGAGGATGCTCAGCACGATGGTGAGGGCGACCAGCCCGAACGCCTCCTCAGCCACGGTGATCCCGGAGGCTAACAGGAGTAGGCCGTAGACGACCGAGGCGAAGCCCTTCGGGCCGAACCACATGGCGGCCAGTTGCTCGCGGAGGTCGAGTTTCGCGCCGAGGAACGATATCCACAGCGCGACCGGGCGGGCCGCGACCAGGGCCAGGATCGCGAACAGCCAGCCGGTCCCGGCGATGTCCGCGAAGAACGCTGGGGACAGCAGCGCGCCGAACACCAGCAGCGCGGCGAGCTTGAGGATTTCGGCCACCAACTCGCCGAAGTGTTCGAACGCCTCTCGCTGTTGGTGGCCGATCGTGGCCACGGTGATGCCGGCGGCGAACGCGGCCAGGAAGAGGTTGGCGTGGGTGGCCTGGCCCAGGGCGAGGACGAGCAGGCCGATGGCGACGGCGTTCAGGGGCAGGTACTGCGGGGAGACGGCGAGCCAGCGGGTGCGTTCCAGTCGGATCGCGATCCACGGCACCGCGATGCCGATGGCGATGCCCAGCAGCAGTTCGGTGCCGAGCGTCGTCAGATGCAGGTCGTCCTCGTTCGCGGCGATGGCGAGCAGGACCACCACAAACGGCAGCGCGAGCCCGTCGTTGACGCCGGATTCGACGTTGAGCAGGTGTCGCAACCGCCCGGGCACCCGCTCGTTGCCAACCAGCGCGGCGGCGAAGACCGGATCGGTCGGCGCGAGGATCGCGCCGACCAGTAGCGATTCGGGCCAGCCCAGGCCGGCGATGTAGTGCGCGAGTAGAGCGGTGACCAGCAGGGTGAGTGGCAGGCCCCAGCCGAGCGCGCGGCCGGGGAGCCGCCACGCCGCGCGCAGGTCGGTCCAGCCGACCCGCATGCCGTCGGTGAACAGCACCGCGAACAGGGCCAGTTCAGCCAGGGACGCCACTACCGGCGACTGCGCGGTGACATGGACGAGGCCGAACACGCCGTCACCGACGAGGAAACCCGCGACCAGGAACAGCACCGCCGTGGACAGCACCGTACGGTGGGCGAGCGCGGACAGCAGCACCGCCAGCAGCAGCACCACCGCGAAGATCAGCAACAGGTACATCGAGCTTCCCGTCGATCGGCATGGGCATCCTGACGCCGACCAGACTTCCCGGCACACCCAGGGGAACAACCTACCGGGCCGGGGAGTGCACTCGAACTTGCGGTCACTCGTCGATGGCGATCAATCCTCGGGCGATCAGTGTGACGGCGTGTTCCAGTTCGGCGCGGATGCGTTCCGGTGGGTCGCCGCGGTCCAGGCTGGCCAGGGCGGCGCCGACCAGGCCGCCCATCAGCGCGCCGCTGACGGTCGCCGCCGCCACGGCGTCGAGCTTTGGGTACGCGGTGCGCAGCCAGTCGGTGAAGATCTGTTGGGCTGTCAACAGTCGTTCCAGGGCCTTGGCGCGCAGTTCGGGGCGGGTTAGCACCAGCGCGGTGCGGGTGGCCCGGGCCGGGCCGAACATGCCGCCGTCGGTGGCGAACACCTGCTCCACCATCCGGTGCACGGCACGTACTGGCGGGGTGCCGCCGGGCAGGGCGGTGAGGGTCTCCCGCATGACCGCGATCCGTTCGTCGGTGTCGGCGAAGACCACGTCCTCGCGGGTCGGGAAGTAGGCGAAGAACGTGCGGGTGGAAACCTCCGCGGCAGCGGCGATGTCCGCCACCGTCGTCTGCTCGTACCCGCGCTCGGCGAACAGGCGCAACGCCGCGTCCGCCAGCGCCCGGCGGGTGCGGCGCTTCTTGCGCTCTCGCAAACCATCGGCCACGCTCAAATCTTACACTTGACGAAAGATTGCATGACATGCAGATACTCATCGCATGCGGGAAACTGCCATCGAGGTCGCCGGGTTGCGGGTCCGCTACCCGGGCGCGGCCACGGATGCCGTCGTCGGTATCGACTTCACGGTCCGCACCGGCGAGGTGTTCGGTTTCCTCGGCCCCAACGGCGCCGGGAAGTCCTCCACCCAACGGGTGCTGACCGGCCAGCTGGCGGCCTACCACGGCCGGGCGGTGGTTCTGGGCCGGCCGGTCCGTGACTGGCGCACCGACCTGTACCAGCGGATCGGGGTCGGGTTCGAGCTGCCGGCCCACTATCCGAGGCTCACTGCTCGGGAGAACCTCGCCGCGTTCGCCGGCCTGCATCGGCTGCCCGTCGCAGCGGTTGACGGAGCTCTCACGGCGGTCGGGCTCATCGAGGTGGCCGGCCGGCGTGCGAGTGAGCTGTCCAAGGGCATGCAGATGCGGCTCAACCTGGCCCGGGCGATTCTGCACCGACCGGACCTGCTCTTCCTCGACGAGCCGACTTCCGGGCTCGACCCCATTCACGCCGCCGGAGTCCGGTCGATCATCTCCGCCCAGGCTGCCGCCGGCCGCACGGTATTCCTCACCACGCACGACATGGCCACCGCCGACGAGCTGTGTGACCGGGTCGCGTTCATCCACCACGGTCGGCTGGCCGCGATCGACACACCCCGCGCGCTGCGGATGG